>DCPZ01000077.1:22556-73673 GCA_002323795.1 Flavobacteriales bacterium UBA1531
GGATGGTCATGGTAAATGGGTTTTGGGTAGGTATGTAGACTGTAAATGATTCATTTTGAGGGTTGGCGTCGGTGATGACACCGGCCCAACCCCAAGGGGCTAAGCCTTCGTTTTCAAGGGCATTTTTCAATGCTTGAGGGGATTGATTGACGCTTATGGCGACAACACGAGCTCGGGTCCCTGTGCCTTTGTTTCGCTTCCAACGTTCCATAGAAAGTGTGTCATCTGCATTGAGAATCAGCACGTCTTCTTCGGTTTGCTGTGTGGTGATGCGCCACTTGGAATCGGCGTAATCTTCGATGTTGTTGTTATACCGGTCCAGGTGGTCAGCGGTAATGTTGAGCAGAATGGCGATGTCAGGCCGAAATGAAACGGTGCCATCTAACTGAAAACTGCTCACCTCCACCACCTGATAGTCGGCAGGCTGCTGGCGATCGGCTAGGTCGCGAGCCCAGCTGGTTCCAATGTTGCCAACGCAGGCGACTTCGTGTCCGGCATCCTTGAGAATGCCAGCGACCAGTGCGGTGGTCGTTGTCTTGCCATTGGCTCCAGTGATGGCAACAATCTGCTCGCTAGAATTTCGAGCATGACGCGCCGCAAATTCGATTTCACTGATGATTTCAACGCCTGCCTCTCGCAGTGTTTGAATCAGTGCAATATGCTCGGGTATTCCTGGACTCTTGATGACAAATCCATTGGTTTTTCCGGCTTCCAATATGCGAGATGCATCGTGTTGCCCGCTTTCAAATGCGATGTTCAACGAGTTCAATTCCTTGATGCGATCAGAGTCGATCGTGCCTCTGTCACTGACCCACGGCGACAGCCCATGGCGCAGGGCGAGACGAGCGGCACCTATACCGCTTTCGCCTGCTCCAAGAATGGGAATGATCGCCTGAGACATAATGATTAGCGGACTTTGAGGGTGACAATGGTGACTACGGCAAGGAGGATTCCAACAATCCAGAATCGAGCGGTGATTTTGGATTCAGGCAGGTTGAGCTTCTGGTAGTGGTGGTGTAAGGGCGCCATCAAAAAGATGCGTTGGCCCGTTCCTGTTTTTTTCCGGGTGTACTTGAACCAGCCGACTTGCATGACCACGGACAGGTTCTCGATCAGAAAAATCCCGCATAAGACGGGAAGCAAGAGTTCCTTTCGGATGGCAATCGCAAATGCTGCGATGATTCCGCCAAGTGCCAAACTGCCTGTATCACCCATAAAGACTTGGGCGGGAAAAGCATTGTACCAAAGAAAAGCGATGCATGCACCTACAAACGCAGCAATGAATACGACAAGCTCTTGCGATAGCGGGATGTAGTGAATGTTGAGGTAGTCCGCAGCTACGATGTTGGAGCTGACATAAGCCAATACGGCAAGTCCTAGACCGATGATTGCGCTGGTTCCTGTTGCTAAGCCATCGATGCCATCGGTTAGGTTGGCTCCATTTGAGACGGCTGTAACGATGAGGATGACCAGCGGGATGAAAATAATCCAACCAAATCCATTTGCCTGAGGTCCCAACCAGCTGATGAGACGCTCATAATCAAAAGCATTGTCCTTGATGAATGGGACGGTCGTTTCGGAGGATTTCTTGGCTTCCCAAATCGGGAGGCCTGCATTTGGTTCGAGCACCTCAAATTCAACACCTTCTATGGAGGTCATGGTGACCACCTGTCCAGTGAAAACGCGGTCAGCGGGATCTTTGACCGTCACATCAGGATGCCACCACATGATGGAACCGACGATAATGCCCACCCCAACTTGCCCAATGACCTTAAATCGTCCGGCCAAGCCGTCTTTGTTGTTTTTGAAGACTTTGATATAGTCGTCAATGAATCCGATTGCGCCAAGCCAAACCGTTACGAGCAACATCATTTGAGTGTAGATGTTGGTCAAGTCGGCAAACAATAAAGTAGGAATGACAATGGACGCCAAGATGATGAGTCCGCCCATCGTGGGTGTTCCTTGCTTGTTCATTTGGCCTTCCAAACCCAAATCCCGCACAATTTCACCTACCTGCTTCAGTTGCAACCATTGGATGATGCGTTTCCCAAAGAGAATCCCGATTACGAGCGAGGCAATGAGGCTCATCGCAGCTCGGAAAGAGATGTATTGAAACAGCCGGGCCCCTGGAAAATCCCAGGCTTGATCAATGGAGGTGAAGAGGTGATATAGCATCAGGCTGTTTTGAATGCGTTGAATAACTCATCTCGGTCGTCAAAGTCGTGGCGCACCCCTTTGATTTCCTGATATGTCTCGTGCCCCTTCCCTGCAACCAAGACAATGTCTCCGCTTTGGGCAATTTGAGCGGCCATGCGTATGGCTTCGCGCCGGTCCGAAATCGCGATGCATTTCTTCGCATCGATGGGGTCCAGTCCCTGCCGCATGTCAGAAATGATGGCATCAGGATCTTCATTCCGTGGATTGTCTGAAGTCAGAAATACACGGTCGCTCCAGTTTGCTGCGACTTTTGCCATCACGGGACGTTTTGTTTTGTCGCGGTTCCCTCCGCAACCGACAACGGTGATGACCTGTGTTTTCCCATCCCGAAATGAATCAATCGTTTTCAGAACATTGTCCAAAGCGTCTGGCGTGTGCGCGTAATCAACGACGGCCGTGATGTCATTGCTGGCTTGAATCTGTTCGAATCGGCCCGGTGGAGGATTCAAAAGGGAAAGGTGGGTGAGGGTTTCCAATTCTTCCATTTCCAGTTCGAGGGCTACGGCATAAACAGCAAGCAAGTTGTACGCATTGAACCCACCAATCAATTTGCTGTAGAGATCGTGCCCATTGATGTTCAGGTGCAATCCGCTCAATTGATTCTCGACGATTTTGCCTCGGAAATCCGCCATGGATGTGAGCGCGTAATCGTGGATTTTGGCCTTGCAGTTGTGTACCATGTCCGCACCGTGCGCATCATCTTGGTTGTACAAGGCAAATGCGTCTGCGTCGAGCGCATCGAAAAGGCCTTTTTTGGCTTGGATGTAACCATTGAAATCCCCGTGATAGTCGAGATGCTCGTGGGTGATGTTGGTGAATACGGCTCCTGTCAATTTTGTTCCGGCCAATCGATTCTGGTGAATGCTGTGAGAGCTGGCTTCGATGAATACATATCGGCATCCGGCTTCAGCCATCCGGTGAAACATTTGCTGCATTTGAAGGGCATCGGGCGTCGTATGTGTCGAGGGCACCACTTCGTCGACGATGCGATTTTCAACTGTTGAGAGCATGCCTGCTTTCCGATCCATGGACCGAAACAAGCGATGCAAGAGGCTGACAGTGGTTGTTTTCCCGTTGGTCCCCGTGACTGCGATGACCTTCATCTTCGAGCTTGGCTCGTCATAAAACTGCGAGGCAATTTGCCCAAGGGCCATTGCTGCGTCATGCACCAATACGTAGCTAACACCTTCAATCAGATGCTCTGGCATTCGCTCACACACCACAGCGACAGCGCCGTTTTCAATGGCTTTGCTGATGTAGAGAAACCCATCGACCTGTGTGCCGGGAATGGCCACAAATAAGCTGAAAGCCCGAGCTTTTCGGCTATCAAAGGCCACGTCTTCGATCGCAACATTGGTGTTGCCCTGAATCTCTTTAATTCGCGTTCCGTAAAGGATTTCTTTCAACAGTTTCATGCGCTTCAGGACAATTCGATGGTGATGGCTTGATTGGAAATGAGTTCAGAGCCCGGTGTGATGCTTTGGCGCCGAACGGTGCCCATTCCCAGTGTTTTGACATGCAGTCCAGCATTTTCGAGCAAATAGAGGGCGTCTCGCAATCCCATCCCGCGAACATCCGGTACGCGATTGGCTTCGATGGATCGGGGGCTAAGAACAGCGGCGCTATCTCCTGTAGTTACCGTTACCCAATCGCCTGTGGTCCCACCTAGGAATGGGAGATCGAGTGATTCGTACAAATGGATGAGGTCGGCCTGAGCGCCATCTTTCGATCCTGGTAGTTTGCGGTTTTCAGCCAATGCACCAGTGCTTGTGGTGTGGAAAGATGGGTCTGTTGCGTACACTTTGTTGGCTAACTCTCGGAACACGGGTCCGGCAATGCTCGATCCGTAATACACGCCACTTCGTGTGTCTGCGATAACCACAATGCATGAATAGCGTGGATTGTCGGCAGGGAAATAACCAGCAAATGAAGCTCGGTAGCGACCATCGTAACCGTTGGGACCAGCGATGCGCGCCGTTCCGGTTTTTCCTGCAACCCGGTACGGGCTTTTGGCAAAAACGTATTGGGCGGTTCCCTTTCCTTCAGGATCGGCAACGCTAGTAAGCATATCTTGGCAAGCGGTGAGCACGTCCGGGGGACAGATGCTCTGATGCAATACTTCAGGCTCAAACGTCTTGACTACCTCCCCATTGTTCTCCAGTCGTTCAACCAGTTGAGGGCGGAGGGAAGTTCCGCCGTTGGCAACCGCATTGTAGAGCGTGAGGGTTTGAAGTGGTGTTTGGGTGACTTCATACCCGATGGACATTTGCGTAAGTGAGAGGCCTGACCAGCGTCCGTCGCCAACATTTTCATAGACCAGTGGTTTGGACTCTCCTGCCAAACGAACACCACAGGGGGCTGTAATTCCAATGCCCTTGAGGGCATCTAAAAAGACTTGTGGGCGCTCGCCAAATGCATTCTTAATGGTCAAAGCCGTGCCCACATTCGAACTGACTTCAAAGATTTCGGTGGTGTTTAAGACTCCACTGCCTCCTTGGTCAGAATTTGAATCTGACATGCGTTTTCCGTAGAAATAAGTGATGCCATTCCCAGTATCAATCTCATCGTCAGGTTTGACGTTGCCTCGGCTCATGGCGGCCATTAGGCTAGCCAGCTTGAAGGTTGACCCAGGCTCAATGGCTGTTCCAATGGCATGATTGAAGGATTCAAAATACTCGGAATGCTTGCCTTCTTCTACTGTTTCTGTTGATCGGGTGAGGTTGGCCATAGCTCGAATCATACCCGTGTTAACTTCCATTAAAACAACGGTTCCCCATGCCGCGTCATGGTCCTGTAGTTGTTGTCTCAAAGCATTAGAAGCGACATCTTGGAGGTGCATATCGATGCTTGAGATCACATCCAATCCGGCTTTTGGTTCTAGGATGAAGTCATCGGATACGGGCATCCATTCACCTCCTGCAATGCGCCGTTGAATTTGCTTTCCGACACTACCGGCCAATTCGTCATTCCAACTTGCTTCAAGTCCCACGCGATTTTCATTGCGGTCGATTCCAATGGTTCGTGAGGCCAAGTCGCCAAAGGGCTTTCTTCTCTGTTCGGTGCGTGCAAAAGTGAAACCTGATTTGAATCGGCCACGGCGAATAAAGGGGAGTCGAGCGAGTTCCTTCTGCTGGATGTATGAGGCCCGACGAGCAATCAGGGTGTTTCTACGCCCAAGGTTTCGTCCGTTTCTGAGTAGTTCTCGATATTCTCGTGGACTTCGGTCACGCAGCACCCGGCTTAACCCGAGGCATAAACTGTCCAATTCAGCATCGAATGAATTCCAGTTGATGGCTTCACTCTTGCTGTCCCATCGGACTTCAAAAATGGGGACGGATGTAGCGAGTACATTGCCGTTGATGGCGTAGATCTGTCCACGCGAAGGGTTGATGTCCCTGACGCTGGACTCAAATCGTTCTCCGACTTCTTTCCATTGTTCGTGTTCTGCACTCTGAATCCAGAGGATCCTTCCAAAAATACTGATTCCAAGTGCTGCGAATAACCCGAAAACGATCCAGGCACGTGTGGAGAATTCTTTTTGATTCTTCATTGTCGTGCTGACTTTTGCTCCAAGAGGAAGGGCGGTTCGACAGGTTGACTCAGGCCGATGTTTGCGATGCTTTCTTCTACACGACTCTGTTGCAATTGAGTCTCAAATTGAGCTTTGATGGTTTTGTATTCTGCGCTCAATTCTTGCAGTTGTCGCTTGTTTTGAATTTTTGCGCGTTCCATGCGCTCGAATTGATACCCCATCGCGATGTATGCGATGAAGAGTCCGCTGATGAACAGCAGGTAGGGGATGTGACGAGTCACTCCTTCTCGGGTCAAGAACTCACCGCTGAGTAAGTCGCCAATTAGAGGTGTGATTGAATTCTTTTGACGCCGTTGCTCTCGTTTTTTCGGGTCGCTTTTCCGTTTCGTTCGGAAGGACATCCAAGATTTTTTTCTGGTGCTCTTTTCGTTGGTCACCTGATGTTTTGGGCGATTGCGCGGTGCATTCGGATTGATGCTCTTTTGTGCTTTGAGCCGAATGGCCTCGCGTTCTTTTCGTTCTTGAAGCCTCTTTCGCTGTGCCTCCATTTCACTGGGGCTCAAACGGCGATTACCGGCCTTCTTAGTCGTTGGCTGAGGCTTTTTAAACCAAGACCGGATGGATAGGAATGGATTTTTCATGCCGTTGCCGCTTTGATTTGTTCAGTGCTCAATGCGGTGCGTTGGGCAACGCGAAGGCGCGCGCTTCGCGCACGTGGGTTTCGTTCTTGCTCTCCGCTGTCGGCAACAATGGCTTTTCGAGAGAGGAGATTGAATGGGCAAAGCGCCTGACCTTTGAAGTCGCGGTGGATGGCGTCTTCGAAGTTGCCTGAGCGCATAAAGTGCTTCACCATGCGGTCCTCGAGGCTGTGGTAAGAAATGATGGCGAGACGACCGCCCTCTTCGAGCAATTCAATGGAGGACAATAACATCGCTTGTAATGCGCCTAGTTCATCGTTGACCTCGATGCGCAGGGCTTGGAATACTTGCGCGAAATATTGATTCTCCTTGCCCCGAGGAGCGAGGCTACTCAGGCAGTCTTTCAGTTGACTGGTTCGCTCAATTGGGTTCACCTTGCGAGCAGATTCGATTGCATAGGCAGCTTTGTCAGGACGCTTGAGTTCACCATATTGTCTGAAAACACGTGTCAAATCAGAAACGGTGTATGTGGCAATCACTTCCGCAGCGGATATCGGCTGAGACTGATTCATCCGCATATCAAGGGGCCCTTCAAACCGTGTAGAAAACCCGCGGGAGCCCGTGTCAAATTGATGGGAGGAAACACCTAGGTCCCCAAGAATTCCATTCACACTCCGTACTCCTTCTTGCCGCAGGAAGTTCCGCATGTAGCGAAAGTTTTCAGGGATCAATGTGAAGCGCTCATCGTCAGGTACGTTGTCGTGTGCGTCGGCATCCTGGTCCATGCCGTAGACGTGTCCGTCTTGGTCGAGTGCATCGAGCATCAAGCGTGTGTGTCCGCCGCCCCCGAAGGTGGCGTCGACAAATTTGCCGCCTGCGTTACTACCGATACCGAGTCCTTCGAGGCTCGCTGTAGCGAGGACGGGTATGTGGTATGCGGCGGTATTCATGGGTTAATTCTCGTTCGAGGGTTCGATGTCCTTGCGGACCTCTTCGGCGAGCGTACCAAAGTCAAAATCTTCTGCGTCGTCCAGCACATTGCGGTCGTAACGCGTTTTGCTCCACACCTCAATTTTCTCACCCAAGCCCGATACGATGATTTCGTTGTCTTTTGGCAATTGAATGCCGGCATGCTCGAGTAAGAGGGCTGGGATGTTGATTCGACCCGATCCGTCGAGTTCAACATGGGTGGCTCCCTTCATGAATTTTCGTTGAAACAGTTGATGTTTTTTATTGTAGCGGCTCAGGCTAGACATCTCACGATTCACCTTATCCCATTCTGGTTGAGGATAGATTACAAGGCACCCTTCGAAGATGTCACGATTCACTACAAGGCCATGCTGGAGAACACTGCTCATTTGCTTTCGCAATCGTGCAGGAAACATCAAACGCCCCTTGGCGTCGATTTTGCAATTGTATTCTCCGAGCAGATTTAACATGGTTCTTTTCGCTTTTCAAAAATACCCAAGATTTACCACTTTCTCCCACTCTATGACACTTTCTCCCACTTTGTGGAAAAGTTGTGAAGGGTGAAATCGTTATAACTGAGCACTAGCAGGGCAATGCGAAAAAGTGTGTGTGGAATTGAAAAGTGGCTATTAACATGTTTTCAACAGGAATTGTGAACACAGGCAGGTGAAACGAAGGCACGAGTGGGCAGTGCCTCAAGCATGAATTGCCTTTCCTTTGCAACCTGTTAGTGATAAGTGATTCGAAAACCAGAGTAAAAATGAGTACACCTGACATCATTGAACGAGGCGAGTACCGCTACATCGAAGCGGGTTCGGGAGAGCCACTTGTGGTGCTTCACGGTCTCTTTGGAGCCTTGAGTAATTTCAAAGACGTATTTGACCACTTTTCCTCTCGGTTCAGGGTCATCATTCCCATGCTACCGATTTATGAGTTGCCGATGCTCAAGACCAGCGCGAAGAATTTATCGGAGCACATCGAAGGCTTTGTGGATGAGATGAAACTCGATCGTGTTCACTTGTTGGGCAATAGCTTGGGAGGGCATGTGGGATTGATTTTCACCAAAAACAACTTGGATCGTGTGGCATCGTTGAGTTTGACTGCGAGCAGCGGACTCTACGAGAATGCATTTGGCAACAGCTTTCCTCGTCGTGAAGACAAGACGTTTATTCGCGACAAAGTCGGAGTTACCTTTTACGATCCAAAGCACGCAACGGACGAGCTCGTGGATGAGTGTTTTGAGGCTGTGAATAGCCGTGAGAAAATCCTCCGCATTCTCGCCATTGCCAAAAGCGCCATCCGACACAATATGGCCAAGGACTTGCCCGAAATGAATACGCCCGTTTGCTTGATTTGGGGCAAGGATGACATCATTACTCCGCCCGAGGTAGCGGAAGAATTTCATGCAGGCTTTCCCGACAGTGATTTGTTTTGGATTGAGAAATGTGGCCATGCTCCAATGATGGAGCATCCTGCGGAGTTCAATCGCATCTTATCGGATTGGTATACTGCCCGAGGCATTGGGCAAGCGTGAAGCTATGATTGTTCAAAGTGCTGAATTCATGAAGTCAAGCGCGCATCCGCAGGAATGCCCGCCGCCTGAACGTCCAGAATATGCATTCATCGGACGTTCCAACGTGGGTAAGTCATCCTTGATCAATATGCTAACCAATCGAAACAGCTTGGCGAAGATTTCTTCAACCCCGGGTAAGACTCAGTTGATCAATCATTTTGTCATCGATGAGCAGAGAGAGAAAAACGGCATTCCTGCAAGTTGGTACTTGGTCGATTTGCCGGGCTTTGGTTATGCCAAAGTGAGCAAATCGAGCCGGGTGAAGTGGCAGCGAACCAGTGAACAATTTCTCAAGAGTAGACCGAATTTGATGTGCGTGATGATGCTCTTGGATAGCCGTCATTCACCTCAAAAAGTCGATATGGAATTCATGGAGTGGATGGGAGAAAATCAACTTCCTTTTGTGATGGTATTCACCAAAGTGGATAAGCTCAATCAAGCACAACGGGCCTCCTTTTTCCCGGATTACGAAGCGGTCATGCTGAAACGCTGGCACCGCATGCCTCCTGTCTATATAACCAGCGCTGAGAAGGGGGAAGGGAGAGGTGAGTTATTGCGCCTCATCGAACAAACCAATGCGCTCTTCGAAGCGCCTTAAACCGGCTTAGTCTTTAAGGACATCTAGGCGTTTGGCTAATTCTTCGGTAAAACTCCTTACCGCATCAGCATGCGCCTTGTCGTTCGTGGCCCTTTCCAAGGTGTTCGCCATGGTCATCATCGTTTGGCAAATGAAATGCCGCATTTCTTCAACGCTCATTTCTTTGGTCCAGAGATCCATGTGCACAGCGTTGCCGTCTTTGTCATCCCACATCGCCAAGGCCATGGCTTTCGCCTCGCGACCGCTCACATCGCTATCCTCCGCCGACCACTTAATCTTTGAGGGTACTTTGTTTTCATCCGTGGTGATGTCGATTTGGATTTGGGAAGTATTCATGGCAATTGATTAGAGGCGTTAAAGGTCGGTCGGAATGTCCATTATGCGGGCCGATAACTCTTAATTATGGGAAGGGGATCTTTCATTTCCATAAGGTCTTTCATGTTCAGTTCAGGATTAGCACTCATGAAGTCGGTCACCATGCGCAATCCCAACCAAGCTCCAAGTCGATCTGGACCTTCTTGAGGGATCCCTCCAATGCGCGTAAACGGACCTTCATCAAACCAGCGCCCAAATTCCATGCGATTGGAATTGAAAAGCATGTCCTGAGGCTGCAGCTCGAGCCAGATGGATCGTTCGTTTGTTTCTGCCCATTCTAAGTCTTCTTTGCTCCAGTCGAGCAGATCACTCAGTGATTCTTGCGGAAGGCATTTTTGGGTTAGAAACATGATTTTACCCCAAAAGAGCAATTCGTTGATGCACTTGCTTGAATCATAATACCTTTCGCTAAAATGGACCAGAAGCCAGCCTCTTAGAGCGGTTGAGGGAAGGCGATGGGATTCCATTTTGTCCCGCATGTATTGGGGGAACATGCTGGGAGGAAGCGTCTGTACGAGCGGGTTGTCGGGTCCTAAAAACCACTCCAAACCGATGCCGAGGTGCGTTGGCGTCGGATAAATGGCAAAATTAAATCCGCTGTTCATCCATGTGACTCTTGGCGTGGCCTCATTAGGGAGGAAAAAATTCAGGCGGTCGATGCCTTGGGAGAGACGTTCTCCGTACAGGGCGAGTTTCGACGCTGCTCCGCATGTTGAGTCAATGGCGGATTCGATGGGCTTGACATCAGGGTGCGTTGCGAATGCTTTAAGTTTCTCGACTGTTTCGGGATTATTCGCTGCACCAATTCGCAGGACGTCTTCTGTGTAGATTGATCCAAAAGCGCCGGTTGCTTGGTTCCAGGTTGCGAATGCTTCCTGCCGGTTTTCAGGCAAGTTGAGAATGACGTTTCGGATGTCGAGGGTTTGCGAATCCGAATAAGACTCAAGTGCTGATTCGGGCACTTCCCAACGCCTGTCGCTGCAGCTATTGAAGAGGACCAGGGCAAGCGCAGCTGCGGTGCACCAGCTATGGTGCTGCACTCGTGAACAGTACCTGTTGAGAATTGTGTGCCGATTGATTGAAATCATTGGGTCGTTGCCATTAGTTTTGAATCATTGCAAAGATGGAACAGTCAACTCGCTTTCGAAATTTCTTGAGGACATTATTGGCCTCGGTATGCGTCATGCTTTTTCTAACGCCAAACTTGGTGCGTGGTCAAGGTTATCATTTGGGGCTTCAGCTCAAGCCTAATTTTTCAATGGCTGAGCCACGGGAGCTTTCTCACGAAGCTATCGGTTCTGAAACTCATTTTGGATATGGCTTTGTATTTGATGCGATGTTTACTGAAACTTATGCGATTGGAACTGGGGTCAATGTTTTTTATAACGGAGGAGTGACTCAGCATCTTGCTCTGAATGAAGATCAAAACGGAGCCTATGTGGAAGCGGTTCAGCTTCATCAGCAACAGCAGTATGTGGAGGTTCCTGTAACGTTCAAAATGCGAACGAATGAGATTGGTTATGCGACTTATTTTGGTCAATTTGGGGTGGGCCTTGGGCTGAATGTTCGTTCAGAAGGAAGCCAGAAGACCACACCATTTGCCACGTTGGATTCGCTGGGAGTTGTCTCGGAGCTCGTGTTTGATGCGTCATCTTTCGAAACAGCAACGAGCGAACAGATCTCTATGGCGTCTCGTACTCGCTTGTTTCGACCGAGTTTGATCATTGGGCTAGGAGTTGAACGGCGATTGACGGGCACCACTGCGCTGGTTTTTGCAGTGCGCTATAACGTGGGATTGCGCAGTCAATATGAGGAGTTTGGCGTTTTACAGTCTCAGGGTGCTGAAGAACTGGTTTATCAATACGATGCTGCATTGGAACAAGAATTGCCCGTTCCGATTCAAATGCAAGGAAAAACAGGTCAGATTGAACTTTGCTTCGGCTTGATGTTTTAATCTGTTATGTCGCAGATCTTTTCCCCTCCCAGAGCCATTGGCTTCATTGAACAATGGTTGAAAGACTATCAGGCGAATGCGGGAACCGATGGTTGGGTAGTAGGGGTGAGTGGTGGCATTGATTCTGCTGTGACTTCGACGTTGTGCGCGCGCACGGGATTGCCCACATTGCTTGTCGAAATGCCCATCCATCAGCACGCCGAACAGGTGAGTCGGGCTCAAGAACACATGAATGATTTGCAGACCAAGTATGCCAACGTTTCGGATGTCCATGTGGACTTGACGAATGTTTACGAGGGTTTGGTTTTGGCATTGCCGAGCGAAGAGGATAAGTCCGAAGGTTTGGCGTTGGCTAATTCACGCGCTCGCATCCGAATGACTGCACTCTATGCGCTTGCCGCCCAGCGCAATGCGCTTGTGGTTGGTACCGGAAATAAAGTGGAAGACTTTGGTGTAGGATTTTACACCAAGTATGGCGACGGTGGAGTCGATTTGAGCCCTATCGCAGATCTGATGAAATCCGAGGTATTTGCTGTTGGTGCTGAGCTTGGGATCGCACAATCCATCCAAACGGCTCCACCAACGGATGGCCTGTGGGGGGATGACCGGACCGATGAAGAACAGCTAGGTGCGCGTTATGATGAGTTGGAATGGGCGATGCGAGCGGAAGGTTCTTCACCTGAAAATTGGACCCCTCGTCAGCGCGAAGTCATGGCTATTTTTCGACGGTTGAATCGTGCGAATCAGCATAAAATGCGGCCAATTCCAGTTTGTGTTTTGCCAGATGATATGAGACGCCCTGGGTGATCCTATTGCTCTTCTTCTTCTTCTTCTTTTGCCGAGACCTTCAGTCGCGTGCGTTTTTCTCCGGATTGACCTTGCCAAATGAGCTCGTAGCTCCCCATGTTTAAGTAATCGAAAGTGCCGAAGATGTTCATGGGGACCTGCACATTTTGCCAGCCCCTTTGGAGCATCATTGAGTCGGTTAAGTTCAGCCGTTGACCGGCAGAATCCTCGACCAGCCAATTTCCGCTCTCTGCAACGGGGGAGAAACACTTCACATCGGCCGTTACATCGGCGGGATCGCTCCAAGACCAGCCCCTTTCTCCCCAATTTTCACGCCATGTCACTTCAATGAGTGTATCCAATTCAAACGTTTCGGGTGCAGACTCAACCCAGCTCACGTCTTTCGACCAATTCTCCAAGAGTAAATTCAGTTCGAGCACCCAAATGCTGCGTCCGTGTGTACCAATGGCTAGTTCGTTTTCGCGTTCCTGAATGACGAGATCATGCACGGGCACGCGAGGCAGTGCGGGGTGCAATTCACCCCAGGTCTGACCAGCATCGAGGCTAGAATATGCTCCTCCATCGGTGCCTGCAAAAAGGAGGTCGGCATGAGTGGCAGACTCCATGAGCGCATTGACGGGTTCGGAGGGGATTCCGCTGCTTTTAGAGCTAGCACCCAATCGCTCCCAAGATCTGCCGTCGTTTTCAGTTACGAAGACGTAAGAGTCGAAATGATCGAGGCGGTAACCATTGAGGGCAACGTACAATCGTTGCTGAGCATGATGACTCCACAGCACCTCGCTCACCCAGAGTGTTTGATTTTTCTTGGGATTCTGGGGCACTGGTGAGCTCAGTTTTGTCCAACTATAACCGCCGTCTCGGCTCACATGAATCAGTCCGTCGTCTGTACCCACAGCCAATTGTCCGAATCGCAGCGGACTCTCGTGCAACGTAGTGATGGTGCCAAAGGGCACATTTCCAGAAATTCCTCCCCGTGTCAAATCGCGACTAAGGGTTTCCCAGTCCCGTCCTTGATTAAACGAGCGATGAATGCGGTTGGAGGCCATGTAAAGAATGTCGGATTGGTGACGGCTCAGCCAAATAGGAGTTTGCCAATTCCACCGCAACGGTGTTTCACCCAATTGGTGTTGAGGGTGAATGGTCGTGTATTCGTCTTTCGTCTTGTCTTGTCGGCTGTACCAACCGAACTGAGACCCAGAGAACACCACGGATGGGTCTCGAGGATCGACTTCCACTTGCATGCCGTCTCCTCCGCCGATCATTTTCCAGCTGTATTGGCCGGTTTGCTGCCATCCTGGAGAAGCTTTGTAGCGCGACGATCCGACCCAAGTTCCGTTGTCCTGAAGGCCGCCGTATATGTTGTAGGGTTCGGCATTGTCCACTTCAATGGCGTAGAATTGCCCAACTGCGGGGCTGTTGCATTTAATCCAGTTTGCTCCGCCATCCCAAGAGATGTTGATTCCGCCATCGTTTCCATTGATGAGGTGCTTTGGATTCGAAGGATTGGACCACAAGAAATGATGATCGACGTGCACATTTGCTGCGCCGATGGAGTTCCAATTGTTTCCACCATCCTTGGATTCCAATAATGGGACGCCTGCGATCCAAAGGTGATCGGCGTCTGTTGGATCGACCTCAATCAGGCCGAAGTAATACCCATATGTGTAGCATACATTTTCCAGAGGTTCGGAATGTGTTTTCTCCCATCTGTCACTCGAATTGATTCCCAGTCGATACACCTCAGCACCAGTGATCTTGGCTTCGAACAATGCTCTGTTTCCGTCGGTGAGGTAGTCGCGTAATGCAGCGGGTTGGAGGTCGCCATTTCGAACACGCTCAAAAACTTCATCGGCTGTGATGTCTTCCGGAAAGTTGTTGCTTTCCAGGAACTCATCAAGCAGCACTGTGTCCAATTTGCCAAATGCTTCGGCATTCATTTCTACGAACTTGTCAGCCTGGTACCCATTCTCTTTTTCCTCCTCGGTTTTCTGAGGCGTCTGATTGTCGATTAAGGCAAAAAGTTGCTCACTGTCAGGATGCCAGCTCAGACCGATTCTTCCGGTAAATTCAGAACTAGGGAATCCGTCAAGGGCCGAGAGGTCTCTCCAAGTCTCACCCCCGTCAGTTGATTCCCAGATGCGGCTTCCGATTCCGTTGCCTTGAAAGTCCCAAGCGCGGCGTGTGCGATCCCAAGTAGCAGCGAAAAGATGCTCTGAATTGTTGGGATCCATGATAAGGTCTACCGCTCCCGCTAGACCATGCTTTCCCTGTACTTCAAGTGTTTTCATCCAGTTCTTTCCGCCATCAATCGTTTTGTAGACGCCACCGGATTCGTTTGCCGAATAGAGAGGTCCAAGTGCGGCAACATGGGCGATTTTTGGGTTTTTCGGATCTAAAGCGATGCTACCAATGTGTTGCGTTTCAGCCAGTCCGAGATGCTTCCAAGTTGTTCCATTGTCATCACTCGTATAGACGCCGGTGCCAGCATAGGAACTGCGGGATGAATTCACCTCCCCGGTTCCAACCCAGATGCGCTTGGATTCTGGATGGAAGGCCACAGCGCCGAGGGTGATGCTCAGTGCTTCATCAAAAAGGGGATCAAAGCTCGTGCCGTGATTTGCGGTATACCAAAGTCCGCCAGAGGCATACGCAACAAAAAAAGCACTTCCATCGTCCGATGCGAGCGCCACATCCACAACCCTTCCGCTCATGACAGTGGGCCCCACGTTGCGAAGCGGTAAACCTGATGTCCAGCTGTTTTTCTGGGCAGCTTCCACTTGATCTTTTGCAGTGAGCCTTTCATTCGCTTCTGTGGGGATCAGCGAATTCTTAGGTGGCTTGGACTGGGCGTTTGACTTTTGTCCAAAGAAAAGTGCAGCAGTGATCATCAGTGCAAAGGCAGTAAAGCTTCGAAAGGTCATTTCAATTTGGGATTGTTGATATGCCGCATGGCATCGCGGGTGTTTTTTTTACGCATGTTTTTAAAAAAGGCCTCTGTTAGGTCTACACCAGTCTGGTTGGCAAGTGCTACCAATACCCATAGTATGTCGGCCATTTCATCGCCGAGGTCTGAGCCGCGGTCTGATTCTTTTTCGCTTTGTTCTCCGTAACGCCGAGCTATGATTCGAGCAAGTTCGCCCACTTCTTCAGTGAGGATCGCGAGATTGGTGAGTTCGCTGAAATAACGAACACCTGTTGTGGTGATCCAATCGTCGACCTCCTTTTGGAGGTCTTGCAAGCTTGGTGAATTGTTGTTCATGATTTTTGCTTCATGATTTGTTTTTGGTGTCAATCCAAATGGTGACAGGTCCGTCATTGGTGAGTGTAACTTGCATGTCGGCACCGAACTCTCCTGTCTCCACAGGTGAGTCGACAAGCTCGTTCATGGCTTTTACAAAACCCTCATAAAGTGGTACAGCGTGTTCTGGGCGTGCAGCACGAATAAAGCTCGGGCGCGTACCTTTTTTTGTAGAGGCATGCAGTGTAAACTGGCTGACGACGAGCACTTGTCCGTTGATCTCGCAAACAGATTGGTTCATTTTGCCGTCTGCATCAGCGAAAATTCGCAAACCCGCTATTTTTCGAGTGAGCCAATCGACATCTTCTTGGCCATCTGATTCCTCAATGCCAATGAGGATCATCAAGCCCTGATTGATTGCCCCACAAACCTTTTCAGAGACGGAAACGGAGGCGTTGGATACCCTTTGAATGATTGCACGCATACGGTTGCAAATTACAACATGCTTCTCGATGACTTTTCGCCATCCACAGCAGCTCAGAAATTCGTGGACAATTGGTGGTAAATCGGATGGCATAAGCTGTGAAAAAAATTGGTTACGGACGTAATTTTACAGTCATAAAGAATTGCCAGATATGAACGCTTCTACTGCACCCGCCACATTGGACCAAGCCCAGGAAATGGGCCTGACAGCCGATGAATTTCAGAAAATCCAAGAGATTCTGGGGCGTGTGCCCAATTTCACTGAAATGTGCATTTACTCGGTGATGTGGAGTGAGCATTGCTCGTATAAAAACTCCATCAAGTACCTCAAGACGCTGCCCAAAGAAGGTGATCATATGTTGGTCAAAGCAGGAGAGGAAAATGCTGGGATTGTGGACATCGGCGATGGTTTGGGCTGCGCGTTCAAAATCGAGTCGCACAACCACCCGTCTGCACTTGAGCCTTATCAGGGCGCAGCAACGGGTGTGGGGGGGATTAATAGGGATATTTTCACCATGGGTGCGCGACCAATTGCGCAGCTGAATAGCCTGCGTTTCGGTGATTTGAATCACCCTCGAACGAAGTGGCTGCTGGAAGGCGTGGTGAAAGGCATTGGTGATTATGGCAATAGCTTTGGCGTGCCCATCGTAGGAGGTGAAGTCTTTTTTGATCCATGTTACCAGGTCAATCCATTGGTGAATGCGATGTCCGTAGGTATTCTGGAAACGGATAAAATCATCAGTGCTACTGCCTCTGGCATCGGAAATGCCGTATACATTGTCGGTTCGGCAACAGGGAAGGACGGAATCCAAGGCGCTTCATTTGCATCAAAGGACATTACAGCAGAGAGCGCCAACGACTTGCCTTCAGTGCAGGTTGGAGATCCTTTTCAGGAAAAGTTGTTGCTTGAGGCGACGCTTGAGTTGGCGGCTACGGATGCAGTCAGAGGCATGCAGGATATGGGTGCGGCGGGGATCACTTGTTCCACATCAGAAATGTCAGCAGCGGGAGAAGTTGGGATGGATATTTATTTGGATGATGTGCCCTTGAGGCAAGATGACATGCAGCCTTTTGAGATTTTATTGAGTGAATCACAAGAGCGCATGTTGGTTGTTGTTGCTCAGGGCCAAGAGACATTGGTAGAAAGTATTTTTGAAAAATGGGACCTGCATGCCGTGCGTATCGGTGTCGTAACAGAGGGGAATCAATTGCGTTACTTCAAAGGGGGTGAATTGATTGCACAGGTGCCGGCCGACACGCTGGTTTTGGGCGGTGGTGCTCCGGTTTACGATCGAGAATATTCGGAGCCGGCGTGGTATGCAGATGCACAAGCTTGGGATGCATCTTCTGTCCCTGTACCGAGTTTGGCTGAAGTCAAAAACATTGCAGAGCAATTGATTGAGTTGCCCAATATTGCATCGAAGCGATGGGTTTGGGAGCAATACGACAGCATGGTTGGCACATTGAATCGCGGAACAAACCGGCCTTCTGACGCAGGTGTGGTAAGTGTGCGTGGCACAAAGAAAGCCTTGGCGTTGACGGTGGATTGCAATGCGCGTTATGTGGAAATGGATCCCGAGGTTGGTACGGCCATTGCCGTCGCAGAAGCTGCGCGCAACATCACATGCAGTGGAGGGACACCCAGTGCAATTACCAATTGCCTGAATTTCGGTAATCCCTACAACCCTGAAGTGTATTGGCAATTTGTCAAGGCCATTGAAGGCATGAGCCGTTCTTGTCGGTTTTTCAATACACCTGTTACAGGAGGTAACGTGAGTTTTTACAATCAATCGGCTCAACCAGATGGTACTGCAATATCGGTGTTCCCGACGCCGACCATTGGGATGGTCGGAATCATCGAAGACCGTGATTTTCACATGTCTTTGAATTTCAAGGAGAAGGGAGAGTTGATTTTCATGCTCGGAGAAACCACCAATTGCATCAATGCATCGGAATATCTCAGCAGTATTGTAGGAGTCAAGCGCTCACCTGCCCCTCATTTTGATTTGGAGGCAGAAGGCAAAGTACAAGGATGTGTTCGCAAGGCGATTGAGCGCGGTTGCATTGAAGCTGCCCATGATGTGGCAGACGGAGGCTTATTTGTGACGTTATTGGAAATGGCGATGCCTTCGGGGTTAGGTTTTGATTTGGTAACAGACGATGACATTCGACTGGATGCCTTTCTTTTCGGAGAAGGCCAGGGACGTATTGTAATCAGTTGCAAAGAGAATCAGCAGGATCGTCTACTCGACTTGATTGAAGAGTTCGAAATCCCCATTGTATTGCTGGGACACGTCACCAAGGGCAAAATTCACGTTGACGGGGAGGCGTTTGGCTTCTGTCAGGAATGGCGAAACACCTACGACAATGCTTTGGAAGAAGAATTAATGGATTGAACTTACAGGTAGCCGCGCCATTTGAATTGCAATGCAAAACAAATCGAACTTAATGCCGTTTAGAAAGCGATGAAACAGTGGATCCTATTCATCTTCAGTCGTTCCTTTTTGCGTTCGATCGTGCGCATCGCTGGGTTGTGGTTATTGATTCTGGGTGGTCTCTGGTTCTATTTAAAGTTTTACAGCCGTCCAGATGCCATTCAAGTTTTGCCCACGTTGAAAGGAATGGAACTTGCGGAGGCTGAACAAGCTTTGGAGGATCTTGGCCTAGAAGTGGTGCACCTCGATAGCATTTACAGCAGAAATGGAAGGCCATTTGAGGTGATTGAGCAGGTTCCTCCTCCGGGCGCCAAGATCAAATCAGGTCGACGAATTTATATCACGACCTACCGCAGCACGCCACCTTTCGAAAAAATTGGTATTACGGAGGGGCAAGAGCCTGGTATCGCTCGTGTAATTCTGGAGAACAAAGGATTTGAAGTGGAGGAAATTCTTGAGCCCAATTTGGCTTTAGTGGGGCGCGTCATTCGCATTGAAAATGAAAAAAGGCAAGTTTTGTCGGCAGACTTGCGCATGCCCAAAGGCTCAAAGCTCCGTTTAATCTCGGGCACCACGACGAACGAGCTTGTTGCTGTTCCCAATCTCAAAGGCCTTACCCTCGACCTTGTCCGATTAAAATTGGTTTCGTCAAAGCTGAGTTTAGGATTGGTTGAATACGCTTCATCGGTAGAAGATGGCGGCGATTCATTGAGGGCTAAGGTTCTGGAACAGCATTTGGAACCATCTGATTTGAAAACAGTGGCGGCCGGCACAGAAATAGATTTGTATCTTGGTCTGCGCTGGGATTCGGGAAGGCAGAAATGATCATTTCATCGTTATAGAATAGCTGAGTATGCGAAACGAAAGTCGAATAATCGAGGGATTGATGGGGTTCATTTTATGCGCTGGAATCATGGGGTTTCAGCCGATCATAGCACAATCCACTCATTATCATGAAGTTGAGCGAGATTTAAGGTTTGTTCCAATTGAAAACGCAGCATCTCGTGCAGCTGAATCTCGCGTTCAAAGTCTGATAAACAATGCAGAACAGCAACAAAGAGGCGCCGCTATTGCCTTGCCATTTTTTGATGATTTTTCGACGCCTTCGATCCCACTGTTCGATGGAATTATCGAAGGATTTGAAGCGTACCAAAGATGGGAATTGGGTTCTGCTAGGCAGACTGAAACTTTTGCGATTGCATCGCCCACAATCGGAGCGGTCACTCTCGACGGATTGAATCGATTTGGAGAGCCCTACAATTTTGTGGAGGTGAATACATCCGGGTGGTGTGATACGCTGACTTCGCTGCCCATCGCCTTGAACGGCTATTTCCCAAAGTCCAATGTGCATCTGATGTTCCATTATGAAGCGGGAGGACGTGGCAATGCGCCGGATGCGGGAGAAGATCTTCTGATATTGGAATTTAAATCGACGGATGATGTTTCAGGTGAGATCTTTTGGACCGAGGTATGGTCATCAGATAGTACATCCACGACTGCTTTCGAGCGCGTTTTCGTTCCTGTGGACCAGTTTCCATATCTGGTAAATGATTTTCAATTTCGATTCAGGAATTATGGAGCGCTAGCTGGCAACGTCGACTTGTGGCATCTGGACTATATTCTATTGGACGACCAAATCAATCCTACCGATTTTGAATTGGTCAGTGAGGTTGCCATTACAGAGCCAATCCCGACTTTTTTGCGAGACTTCACCCGAATGCCTTGGAATCATTTTGCAGCTAATCCGACATATTACATGCGTGACAGTTTACTCATGGAGCAGCGTAATTTTGGAACACAGGCCGACAACATCAATTGGGGGTTTTCAATTGATTATGACGGCAGTGTGGACGTTTATGAGACTGCTGTCCAAAACACCAACGTCCAGCCAGAAACAGCCTTCAATACCACACTTTACATTGGTACAAATCCGTTGGGTGAAAGCTTTGTCTTCGACGCGTCTGTTGCGGACACTGCTGCGACGTTTGCTGTCTCTGTTTGGCAAAGCTCAATTGGTCTGTTGCACACTGAGAAAGAGGGGGTTCCGGATAACGACAGCATTGTATTCCATCAAGTTTTTGACAATGATTTTGCTTACGATGATGGTACAGCTGAAAAGGCCTACGCGCTCACAGCGGCGGGGGGTAAATTGGCCATGCGATACTCACTGGAGGTGCCTGACACCCTGTTAGGTCTCGCTATACATTTCACACCTTACTACACGGATGCTGATGATGAAACGTTTTTGCTCAGAGCTTGGCAAGACAGTTTGGGGGTTCCTGGGGCTGAGCTATCGGAAAACTATGAATTTCACACGCCTCAATATTTCAATGACGGATACGATTTGTTTGCATTCTATGAATATGACGACCCCATTCCGGTGGAGGGGAATATTCACATTGGTCTCGTGCAGGCAAGCGAAATAGGATTGAACTTTGGGTTGGATAAGAATACAAATTCAAACGTGGGGCAACTTCACTACTCCTTGGGACTGGGTGGAAGCTGGCTCAACTCTGAGATCCAAGGATCAGTCATGATTCGTCCGGTTTTGCGTGCTAACAAATCCGAAGTTTGGAGTGAGGTATCTGACAATATACGTTTGGATTTGGCGCTGCTCGCTTATCCCAATCCGGTCAACGGCAATGTTTGTCAAGTTCAAGTTCCGGCGGCATCGGCATGGCAGCTTTGGAGTGCAGAGGGTCGTTTATTGCAGTCGGGTCGATGGATGTCGCCTGGCTTATATGACTGTGATTTGACAGGTGTAGCGGCAGGGATGTATGTCTTAATCAATGACCGTGGACAAAGCGTCCAAATCATACGGAATTGAGATGGTTGAGGCGAATCAAGCTTCAGGAGATTTACCAAGTGCTGATGCTGATGACCAGTCTGGAGAAGAACTGTTCGAACACCATCAATTACTTGCTGATGCTCGACAGCAACCGCTTCGGGTCGATAAGTTTGTGCTGAATCTTGTTTCAAACATGTCGCGGACGAGGCTTCAAGCTGCGGCTAAAGCGGGTTATGTCCGCGTCAACGGTGCGTCAGTTAAGTCCAATCATAAGGTGAAGGCAGGGGATAAGGTGACCATTGAATTGCCCAATCCCATTCGGACGTTTGAGCTCATTCCTGAAGAGATGGCGTTGGATGTCTTGTTCGAAGACGATCACCTCATGGTCATCAACAAACCGGCAGACTTAGTGGTTCATCCGGGCAATGGCAATTACACAGGTACTCTCGTTCACGGAGTGGCGTGGCACCTGTTGCAGCAGCAGAGGGAGTTGCCACCTGACTTATCCAGCGGTCGTCCGCGCGATGCTCAGTTCAACGAGGCAATCCCAAGGCCTGGATTGGTGCATCGTTTGGATAAGGACACAACTGGTGTGATGGTTCTTGGCAAAACAGAGAAGGCGATGACCTCCTTGAGTCAGCAGTTCTTCGAGCGTTCTGTTGATCGTCGCTATCTCGCTTTGGTGTGGGGTGACTTGGAGAAGGATGGAACCATTGTCGGTCACATTGGCCGCAACCGTCGCAATCGCAGAATTCAGGCCGTATACGTCCATGGTGATGAAGGAAAGCATGCGGTAACGCACTATGAAGTATTGGAACGATTGGGTCCGGTGACCTTGGTGCAATGCAAGTTGGAGACGGGTCGCACCCACCAAATCCGGGTGCACATGGAGCACAGCGGACATCCTTTATTCGGTGATGAATCCTATGGAGGAAACCGAGCGGTTAAAGGGGTTCGCGGCGGCAAGTATCAGGCATTTCTGAACAATTGCTTTGATGTACTTCCGCGTCAGGCATTGCATGCACGCTCTTTGGCTTTTTCGCATCCTACGACTCAAGAACGGATGACATTTGAGACCGAATTGCCACTGGACATGGTCACGGTTATTGACCGTTGGAAGTCTTATTTGGGCGGAGTGTGAGTCGAGCTAAGGCCAAAGCAAGGTTAAGGCAGGACGGACGAGCCACCTTCAAAGATGAACTTCTTACTTTCCCCTTGAGATGTGATCCAGAGCACGCTCGAACGAAGTACGTGTATCGATCACGCGACTGAATGTGAATTGAATGGTGCCGTAGCTGTCATTCGTTTCTGGGTTGCCTCTGAACGTGCCACCTTCACTGTAGCTGTGATTTGCGACATTTCCTGCGCTTGGATCATTGATGGCGGCTATGACCGTAGCGTTCGATTGCGAGCTGATGGCTTCTGCAAGGGGTGAGAGGTATTCAGGATTGGCATACATGCCCGACAAATCATCTAAGTAATCCGTGAATGTTGCTCTCCAAGAACCCTCAACACCAAATATCCAGCCTTGTCCAATTCCAAATTCAAAGCCAAAGCCCATGGGAATTGCGGCGATAAAGGAAGCGTAGTCTTCCACTTGTCCCTCGGTGCGCAGTGGTCGTAAATCATACCAACGGTCTTCCCATTCGTTGTTGGGATCATCGGTGATTTGAGCCTGAGGATTGTGCAAAACGCCATACACTCCCGTGAAGGCGAATGCCTTGAATGATAATTTTCCTGGTCGTGCGAAGTTCCTTGGATAGCTGGATTGCCCCAAATTGAACAGTGTAAAATCCGTTCGAAAACCAAACTCGACCATTCGATTGCGGAAGTTCAGGTTACGCGCTTGTCGCGCTGGATCTTCTGCATTATGATCGGCTTGTCGAATGTGCAAATAGTTCACTTCTCCTGAAACACGTACATAGTCATTGGCTGCGTAGCGCAGAAAGGCACCGATCGCAGGTGAGGTTGTGATGATGTCAGCATCGAGCAATGACGCACGTGGGTCGAACTTCCCTCCAATTTCTCCAAGGTAATTCGAACCGCCGACAGAAATTCCAATGGACATTGGAGTGTTCTGTGCATTGGAACACAGGGTCCCGAAAATCACAGCAAAAAAGGCAATGGTATACTTCACGCTCTGCATACGACGAAATTGCAGAATAGGTTGCAAGCAGTCAAGTGGAGCAGGTTACTGATTTCGGTACTTTTAAACAGGGGTTATCAACAATACGCGCGCAATTATGCATCGACCGATGCGTCTTAGCCGCCATAATTCAGATCAACTTTTCACCTAACAGAGACCATTCCTCCATCGCATTGCTCAACTCATTTTGAACCGTTTCATATTGATAGGAGAGTTCAGTCATTTTGGCTCTATCGTCGGTTCCAAGAGCTGCGATTTCCGCATCTAGTGATTTCAAGGCGGTTTCCTTTTCGGAAATAATGCCTTCAAGCTTCTTGAACCGGTTTTGGTCTTTTCGTTCTTGTCGTTCTAATTCTTTTCGGGCTCGATAAGATTCTTTATTGGAAATTCCATCGTTGTTCTTATTGGTGTTTACTCGCTTTTCCGAAGTATGTTTTGCTTGGGGAGTTGGGATGTTTACTCCTTTTTCAGATTCGTAGGCGCGAATGCTGTTGGCATGTTTTTCGTGAAGGAATTGCTTAATGTCTCCGATGTATTGTTTTAGACCATTGGGTTTTACCTCGTAGACCAATTCGGTCAAAGAATTGAGGAAGTCACGGTCGTGGGACACAACAATCAAGGTTCCGTCAAATGCTTGAAGAGCCTCCTTTAGAACCCCTTTTGCGCGTATATCGAGGTGGTTTGTAGGTTCATCAAGAATCAAGAGGTTGTAGGGATGAAGTAGCAGCTTGCATAGTGCAAGCCTCGCTTTTTCTCCTCCAGAAAGAACCTTCACTTTCTTGTCGGCATCTTCACCGCTGAATAGAAAGGCGCCAAGAATGCTTCGGAGGCGCTTCCGGATTTCACCGACTGCAACATCGTCCAATGTCTCATACACGGTGAGTTCGCCATCTAATTCTTCTGCTTGGTTTTGAGCATAGTAACCGATATCAACATTGTGTCCAATTGTCAAGTCGCCTGAATGAGATGCTAGCCCCATGAAGATTCGGGTGAGTGTGGTTTTTCCAGCGCCATTCTTCCCGACAAGCGCTACTTTTTGCTGTCGTGCCAAAATGAAATCGAGCCCTTCAAATACGGGCTTTCCATCGTATGACTTACTCAAGTTGGACGCCTCGATGCTCACTTTTCCGGATCGGGGAGCTGACGGAAATCGGAACCTGATATCTGCCTTGTCCATTGCATCAACTTCGATTCGCTCTAGTTTGTCCAGTTTTTTAATCAGCGATTGGGCGAAGGCTGCCTTGTTCTTTTTTGCGCGGAATTTATTGATTAGGACTTCGGTGTCTTCGATATATTTCTGTTGATTTTTGTATGCTTGTTCTTGCCGCATTCGTTCTTCCTCACGCCAAACTTGATATTTGGTGAAACTTGATTTGAAATCGAAAAGTTTAATTGGCGTGATTTCAATTGTTCTGGTGGTCAGATTGTCGAGGAAAGCTCGATCATGTGAAATCAAAAGAATGGAGCTTGAGGATTGCAATAGGAATCCTTCCAGCCATTCAATGCTTTCTAAATCCAAGTGGTTCGTCGGCTCATCGAGAAGAAGTAGCTCAGGACTGGCAAGCAGAAGCTTAGCGAGTTCAACCCGCATCTTCCAACCGCCTGAAAATTCACTCATTTTACGCCCCATATCCTCAGGCACGAATCCGAGTCCTTGAAGAATGCGTTGAACTTGTTCTTCTTGTGATGCGCCGCCTAAGATGTCAATCCGTTCGTTGGTGGTCGTAAGTTCTTCAATGAGACGTCCATATTCGATGGATTCATAATCCGTGCGCTCCCCAAGTTCCTTCGTGATTTGTTCAAGCCGTGTTTCAAGATCTTGGACCTCAATGAACGCGCTGCTGGCCTCTTCGAGAATGGTCGCATCTTCATTGTGATCCATTTCTTGTGGCAAGTACCCAACCTTGGAGCCTTTTGGCATGGTGACCGTTCCGGTTGAAGGTGGGTTCACCCCTGCAATGATTTTAAGCAAAGTAGATTTTCCCGCGCCGTTTCGGCCAACCAGTCCCACTCGTTCACGCAGTCCTATGAATAGGTCGAGGTTTTCGAAGAGCGTGCGTTGTCCAAAATGGACGGCAATGTTAGATATGCTTAACATAAGGTCGGCAAAGTTCGCGTTTTATTGGAGCAAAAAAAAGCCGGTCACAAGGACCGGCTTTCAAAATTCTGCAAGATCAGTAATGCCAGAGATCGTGTTCCAAAAGAAACAATTCTTCTTTGATGCGTTCTGATTCAGCCAATGCGTCCAACCCTCGCGCATACGAGGAAATGGGACGATCGTAAACGTTGGATTCTTTCACTACGAAACTACTGAAGAATCGTTTTTGGAATAAATCTTCGTAGGTACGGCGTTGGGCATCATTCATGGGGTTGTAGGCCTCTGAATTCGCAAATACATAGCGACATTCTGGGTAGTAAAGCCAGAATAAATCCTTGAAACCTTTCGACAAGCCTTCTTCATCAAATTCTTCCAAGCGAGGAGCAATTCCAATGATTCGAACATAACGTTCACCTCGTTGACGGTCCCAAATCCAATCTTCTTTGATCAAGTAGCGGGTGATTGAACCCGTTTCTATAGCAACTTGCTCAGGTCGATCTCCAATCTTTTCTCCTGTCTCCAAATCAAATTCAGGAATCAAAACTGTTGGATTCAAGATGCTGTCAACTTGGTTGGGTGTGAGAGGATATCGGAACTCGTCATCATCTCCGGCAGGACCCGTTCCGTATGCCACAAGCGAACCCTCGACCAACAGTGCGTTGCGGACAACGTCGAAAAGACTTTTTCGGTCTGCAATGGGTTTTACGGGATAGTAGTATGGATGATTCATTTTTTCCCGAAGATCCATTTCTTGCCAGATACGTTGTGTGTACATGACATCTGCTTCACGCAGATAAGGGTAGGGTACAACGCGCTTTGTGATGTTAGCTTCTTTGACGTATGCTCCATCCAATACATTGGATACCTGTGCTGATAAATCAGCGGTAGCAAAAATGCATAGAACGAAAAGCAAGATGGGGGTGATGAACCTTTTCATGATTTTCAGATTGTTCAAGATACTTTGAGTTTCATTGTAGCCAATTGCCTCTCACTTCCGTCAGGCATTTTAACCACGATGTCTTCGATGTAGATTACGTTTCCACGGGTCACACGATTGAGAAGCTCTTTCATGTTCTCCGTCAAGCGGTTGCTGTTTGATTTCCGTTCAACCAGTGTTCCGTCTCTGCTAACTGAAATGCTAAAGCTTTTGACGACGACTTTAACATCGAAATCAAAATTGACCATTTTGGCAGCAACGCCCGGAGCTCCGAGTAACGTGTTTTTGCTAATCGTGCGATCTGACGGCTCCTTTCCTGCAAAGGAGGGGACTGGATCAGGAATGCGCTTGACACGAAAATCTCTTTGCGGAAGACTCTTCTTCGAACCATCAGGCAACGTAGCAGTGACGCTGATTTTAGCATCTTTGCCCTTGCCAGGTTCAACCACGTAAGAGCCGTCCGGTTGTTTCTTGATTTTGTGGCCACCTGCAATTCTCACGTCAAGTCGATCACCAGGAACACCGGGCACCGAAACTTCAACCGGGTTAGGTAAACCACGGTAGAACACGTTCATCTTTGTTGGGGATACAACAAGCGCGGGCTCTGCAACGGTAAAACTGGGCGTGTAGAATGGGTATGGTTCGACATTCCCATCAGGACCTTGGAATCGGATTAATCCTTTGTAATTCACTTCTCCGAGGGACATGCCTCGAGTTGAGATTCGCAGTTTTCCCAACCCATCTAATCCAATCGGGAGCGTTTCCATATCAGCGTACTCGAGCATGCTGGAATCTCGACCGTTCCATTTTTTGCCATCGACAAAGATGTCTGGAGGGTTGGTTCCATCAAACGCAGCTAGCAATATATCTGCCCTAAAACTATCACCCCTCAGGATGTAGTTCGATTCAGGCACAACCAACGGCAAGAGGTTTGTGAATTTGTAAGACTTGGCATCAACACTGCCCAATAACCAAGACAAAATATCTTCTTGAATGTCTTGAACATCCAGGTTCATTTTGGTCATCAAAGGCATTACAGCTGCCAAGGGAACATGATAAAACGTGGCTTGCTCCCAGCTAACTTCTCGGTCTTCGACCACTTCCGGAGGAAACGCGAAAGTTTCATCGATTTGATCTTTGATGCTTTCAGGCAATTCTCTTCGTTGCCCGAGATTATCCGTAACCGAAATGCTTCGCAAGTACTCGGCGTAGGAGCCTAATTTGGCTTTTAGGTCTGTTGCCATGAATTCGCCCTCGAGTGGAGTCGCGGGTTCAGCAAGACCCATGTATGTGGTGACGTTTTGGTATTCGTCCTTGATAGGAACATGTGCCAAATTCAAAACGGTATCCATTCCGTTTTCATCTTTTCCGATATAGGCCGAATAATTCAAGTCACCGGCATCATCATAGTCTCCCGCAGACGCGGCCATGATGCGTGCTTTTAACTCATTGATGTAATAAATCAAGGCCTCTGATCGTTGGTTGACCACTTCTGCGCGGTCCAAGAAAGGTTGAACTTTCTCTTTATTTTGTAAGTATTTAGCTTGCAGCGCAGAGCTAGTCTCATTCACTTTTGCGTCAAGCGTTCCTTGCGTATTGCGCAGGCTTGTTTCAACTTTTACAAATCCGTTCAGGACTTCCTTTGATATGTTCAAGGCCAGAAGGGCGGTGAGTACCAAGTACATCATTCCGATCATCTTCTGCCTGGGTGTTTCTTTTGCTCCAGCCATGGTTGATTTTTAATGGTTCTAAATCATCGTAAGCATCCAATGCTTATCGACCCATAGCATTGAGCATGTTGCCATAAACGTTATTCAGAGAAGCGAGATTCTTTGAAAGTTGTGCAATGTTCTCTTTGTACAGTTTGGTGTCTTCTACAGAATCATTGAGGTTCTGAACCAATTCACCCATTCCTGTGTAGAGTTCCGCATTGACTTTCAATTGCTCTAGTTGTGCTCCATACATATCATTCAGAGACGTTAGATTTTCCGTCATCTGCTGCATTGCATTTCCAACGGTTGAGCTCATTTCACCAGCTGCTTCGAGTCCAGTGAGCGACTCTGAAACTTTGGAGTAATCGTTCGCCAACTGACTTACGTTCTCTGTGGCTGAATTCAGTGCGTTTCCGTAGTCTTGTGCTGCTGAGGAAACATCCGCAGCTTCACCCATCTTCGTAGCCTGTTCACCAAGATGCCTCATTCCATCGCCCAATCGTTCGATCAATTCAGATTCGATGTTGGCTTCCTGGAGCATGTCGTCCAATTGGCCTGTGATGTTTTTCTTAGGAGGTGATCCGTCCGCTGGTGTAGCGAGTTCGGGATAAACCAATGACCAGTCAGGTTCTTCATGAGGCTTTTCAAAAGCGGAGAAGAAGAAGATGATGGCCTCAGTCCCCAAACCAACAATCAACATTTCTGATGCAAATGGATAGTGGTTGATTTTAAATAGCGCCCCAACGATAACGACAGCTGCACCTATACCGTACATCTTCGCCATCAAGTTTTTCCAGCCTTTGCTTCCTGGTTTCATTTAAAAAAGTCTTTTAATGTGGTTTCAATTCAAAAACAGATTGAAGCTGCGCTGAGTCACAGCATTCAACCTTCGATTGGATTTAGTTCCAATCTTCTGGTGAGCCGCTTTTGCCACGCCCCATGTATGTCATAGCGCTTCGGAACCCGATATATGCCTTGCTCGTATCGCGGTATTCAAAAGAACGTGTTCCAGTCTGGCAATAGTATCCAATGTCTTTCCACGAGCCTCCGCGAATGACTTTCCGATGAAGAGCGGGAGGGTCGTCTACGCTCGCTTGATAACTGTATTCTGGACTGAGGTCGTGAGAGAAATCATAGACAGTCTCGTCAAAAGCAGTGCTCGTCCACTCTGCAACATTGCCTGCCATGTTGAACAAACCGTAATCGTTTGGACTGTAGCTGTCTGTTGAGACCGTTCGAATTGCGCCATCCTCCACATAATCGCCGCGCATTGGCTTAAAGTTCGCCAACGGGCACCCCTGAGCATTTCGCATGTACGGCCCTCCCCATGGGAAAGGGCTCAATTGCAGCCCACCACGAGCGGCATACTCCCATTCTGCCTCAGTAGGCAAGCGGAATCTTTGCACATCGGACTGACCAGTGCTAGCCCGATAATTGTTCATCAGCTGCGTCCTCCAAGCATTAAATGCTTTGGCCTGGCTCCACGTCACACCAACGACAGGGTAGTTGTCGTAAGCAGGGTGGTAGAAATAGTGCATCATGTCTTCCGCATAGGAATAAGTGTAGTCACGCACCCACACCAAGGTGTCAGGATAAATGTTGATGGTTTCTTCAACCACGAATTGTGATCGGTCACTGTGTCCTCGAATGCTATGCAATTGATTGAGGCTATTGACCTCTCCATATTCTTCATCAAGTCCGCCTTTGCCTGCGGCTGCTTGGTAGTTCATCCACCAATAGCGATAGTTCAATTTGCGCGTATCGTAGCTCGCTTCATTGTAGAACTGATCAGAACCTTGTAGGAAGTACTCATCGTAAAGCAGGTCGAAAATGTCTTCGTCTTCCCAGTTGATTTCAGTCTCCCAGTTCAAGATGTATCCCTTGTCGATGAATCGGTCCAGTTCTCTTCCCAAGGCATCTTCGGCAAAGAAGAAATCTTCATTGTCATCTTCAGCGAGGGTGTTTCGGAACAATGAATCCTTTACCCAACTCGTGAATTGACGGTATTCATTGTTGGAAATCTCGTGAACGTCCATGTAAAATGCTGGAATACTGACCGTTTTCGATCTTGTGTTCAGTGCGAACGGAACGTCCTGATCACTTGGACCCATGGTATATGATCCCAAATGAATGTAATTCATCCCATATGGATTCACCTGAATCCAGTTTTCGCGAGGATAGACTCCAACGAGTTCACCCTGAGGACCAGCGTAACACCCGAAAAGAGTGGCAGCTGTAATGAGTATGATGAGTGTCTTTTTCATGTTGCTTGCAGGCTATGAATCCAATAAAGGATTACGAGTAATAACTCCAAATTGTTGCCATTTATTATGGCTTCCTTAGAGGAATCGGGGGTTAGCGTATCGATTCTTCACAGGAATGCTTTCAAATTTGAAGCAGTAACTGAGGAATACTTCATGAGAACCTGATGAGTAGTTCCGAAGTTCAGATGTGGTCGCATCATAAGAATATCCAAGGCGGAAAACCTGCTTGGAGTATGTGTTGCGTTGCTTGTCTTCCATGGCATATTCTACGCCGAAAGTTGGCGCAACGGCATCTGTTGGCCTCCAGCTCACACCAGCCCAAATCATGTTGTCCCAAAGGACGTTTACATTGATATCGGCAATGGTCGCGCTTAAATCGGTCTTCGCAAGTACATTCGTACGCAAAACGAGGTAATCGCCATCCAACGGATGGTTGTATCCTCCCATGGCATAGATATGACGGCGCGGTTGCATGCTCAAATCCGTTAGTTCAGTTTCCATCAGATGAGTCGTGCTCAATCCTGCATAGAATGAACCAGGCTTGCGTACGAAGATTCCAAGGTCTACATCGATCGCGCTTGAGCTCGTTTTGTCGTTTGGAATTGCTTGATCCAGGGTGTAGTCGTCAATCGCAATCCATTCGTTTCCGAGTGTTTTTGAAAACATGGTTGCAGCAAGTCCGATGCTGACTATTGCACCATTTGATAGCGGTTCGAGGTGATAAGCATAACCCAGCTTACCGAGCGTGTTGGTCTCCTGTCCCAATGCATCCGAATAAAAGCTGAGCAAAACGCCACCCCTTAAGGCATCCACAAAAGTGTGCGCCGTGAGCATGCTCGTGTTGGGATCTCGATCCAAACCTTCCCATTGATTTCGATAAGTACCCGAAACACAAGTCAGATCGCTATTTCCCGCTACAGCAGGATTGAACGATGCGGGTTCCATGTACCATTGGGTGAATTGCGGGTCTTGTTGGGACATCGTTGTGGAGACGATCGCCAGCGAAAAGCACGCGAGTAGGAGAATACGAGTCATGTTAACTAGTTGGTTATCAGCAGGTTCTTCTTAGGACAGTGAAGTCCCAAGAACGCTAATATAGAGAAATTCTAAAACTATAGGATTTGAAGGGTAAGATTCTCCACATTTGAGCGCTTGTCACGCGAGTTTTTTGAAGGTTTGCCACCAGCGTTCAGGAAGTTTCCCTTGGGTGGCTTCGATGTAATCTTCATGGCTGCAACTGACGAGATGTGTGATTTTTTTGTGATTGCCTCTTTGAGGCGGATAGGGGATTTCCATCCACCAGCGATCGCTTCGCGCGCTTTTATGAAAAATAACTTCTTGATCAACTTCATCCAGATCAATCACGAATTTGGTGTATTCGTCAATGCTGCACTTTGGATAGTCAGATTTTTGGGCATAAATCCCATCCAACGCATGCCAAACCATTTGTGCCATGAGCTGTGTCCCGAGATTGCGTTGATCCAAGTCGGGATTGTGTTCAAAAAATCCGATGCTTTTGACTCGATCAGACATTCCTGCGTACCGTGCGAGTTGACAGGCAGTTACCGCATCAATTCCATTGGGCCCGGCATCACTGTGGGCTGCGTGTTCGCAGCCTCTAATCGCACTGGCATCGAACGATACCAGGTCAGCGTCGCGCAAAACGGGCTCCATTTTATGGGGGCTGGCCATGGCCGAACCCAATCGAATGGAACTGAATTGCATTTTATCTAACAGTTCCAGAGTATCCGGATCCGTCAGGTAGCCTTGATGTCCGATGTTGGTGTAATTGAACAAATAATTCGGTTCATGAAGAATGATATCATTCATGAAGTTCCTGGAATTTGAATCGTCTGGGTCAGCCCCGAAATCTAGCCTCGAATCAATGGTGACCATTTCAACGGGTTTACCAAATGGTTCCAGCGCTTTGTAAATTGCTGAAGTCCAATTTTGACCGCCACCGAGTACGATTGGAATGATGCCCATTTGCATCAATTCTGCCGAAACGGATTCAACCGCTGCTGCAGTATCAGCTTCCGTGACACCTGGCCTCAGGTCGCCGAGATCCACCGTAGCTCCCCAATGATGGTGAGGCGTCAAGCGGTAAAGGCATTCTCTGATGTTTTGCGGTCCTCCACTGCACCCTTCGTTATCGCCACTTTTTCGCCCATCTAAAATTCCAAAAAGTACCACCTTGACACCCTCCAGTTCTGGCTGGTAGTCAAAACGGTGAACTTCCATTCGATCGGCGATGCGCTGCGAACCATCAGCATTGGAGTAATGGGGAGTATTAACAGACTCAAAAAGATCATAAATGCCTTCCAACATGAACGCAATATCGCGGGAAACGCGATGGTTTTACCGTCACCGGATGAAGGTTGCTGACATCCAGACGGGGATTATTGAGCAGGTCTTTAGCCCTTCTTCCGCTTACGCGATGGGCGTTTCGCAGCCTCCTCGATCAACTCTTGTGCGCGAGCCCAATCGATGGATAGCGGATCCTCTGTTTTTGGGATTTTGACATTCTTTTTGCCTGCTTTGATGTAAGGTCCATATCTCCCTTCCAAAATCCGGACGGTTTCATCTTCATCAAATACCTTGAGCAGAGCTTTGGCATCTGCAGCACGTTTCGCCATGATGAGCTCAGTGGCTCGTTCAAGGGTGATGGTATGTGGATCGTCGCCATCGTCGGCTTTGATTGATACGAATGAGCCGTCGTGACGAACGTATGGTCCAAACCGACCAATGGCTGCCGTGACAACTTTGTCTTCTAATTCCCCCAATTTCCTGGGCAGTTTGAAAAGATCCAATGCTTCTTCAAGCGAAATGCTTTCGAGGCTTTGGGTTTTGAGCAAGGATGCGAATTCTTTCTCTTCATCTTCCGGGTCGCCAATTTGTGCCATTGGTCCATACCGTCCGATCCTCACAAGAATTGTTTTTCCGTTTTCAGGATGCTTGCCCAAGATTCGTTCACCGGAGGCGCGCTCGGCATTTTCTCGGGTTTCATCAACATCCTTCTTGAATCCTTTGTAAAAGGAGGTAAGCATGGTGCGCCAATCCATTTGGCCTTGGGCTATCACGTCAAACTGACCTTCAACATCCGCCGTGAAGTTGAAGTCCATGATTTGGTCAAAATGTTGAATCAAGAAATCATTCACGACAATTCCGATGTCAGTCGGAAAAAGCTTGGAGCGTTCGACGCCCGTATTTTCTGTTTCAGTGGTTACCGTGACCGACTCTTTTTCCAAGGTAATGAGCTGGAAATTGCGAGGGGTGCCATCACGGTCGCCTTTTTCAACGTAGCCGCGTTTTTGTACTGTGCTAACCGTTGGTGCATAAGTAGATGGTCGTCCTATTCCAAGTTCCTCCAGTCGCTTTACAAGACTCGCCTCTGTGAACCTCGGCGAATGCTTCGAAAATCGTTCTGTAGCAATCACTCTTTGACGAGCAAGGCTCTGGCCAACAGTCATTGCTGGCAGTCTGTTGTCCTTGTCCTTGTCTTTATCCTCCTCGTCATCATTGCCTTCTAGGTAAACCTTGAGGAAACCGTCGAAGGTAATGACTTGCCCTTTGGCCATGAAGGTCTCTGGCCGGGTTGATACCGAGATTACCGCTGTCGTGTTTTCCAATTTGGCATTCGCCATTTGCGATGAAATCGCACGCTTCCAAATGAGGTCATATAACTTCACTTGATCGCGTTCTCCTGTTGTGGTATTGCGCGCCAAATCTGACGGGCGTATGGCCTCGTGTGCTTCCTGTGCACCCTTGGCTTTTTTTCCACGATACTGTTGCGGGTTGGAATAGTTGTCTCCAAAAGTGGATGTTATGAAGCCTTTTGCCTGTTCGATGGCATCATCGCTGAGGTTGGTGCTGTCAGTACGCATGTACGTGATTAAACCCGACTCATAAAGCGATTGCGCAACCCGCATTGTCCGGCTAACTGAAAAACCCAGTTTCCGTGATGCCTCTTGTTGCAGCGTAGAAGTCGTAAATGGAGCTGTTGGTTTGCGGGAAGTGGGCTTAGTTTCAATGGAGTCGACAATGTGGCTCGCACCAAGGCAGTCGTCTACGAAGCTTTTGGCTTCTTCTTCAGTTCCGAATCGTTTGTTGAGGGGCGCTTTGATGCTCAGTTTGTCTGCCTCAAACTCGCCCACGACTCGGAAGTCGGCCTTGGGCTTGAAAAGTCCGATTTCGCGTTCTCGTTCGACGATGATTCGTACGGCGACAGACTGGACACGACCAGCGCTGAGACCGGGCTTGATTTTTCGCCAGAGCACTGGACTGAGATCAAAACCGACCAGCCGATCCAAGATGCGCCGCGCCTGTTGTGCGTTGACCAAATTGACGTCAACGTCGCGCGGTCGTTCAATGGCTTTGAGGATGGCTTTTTTGGTGATTTCAGAAAATACAATGCGTTTGGTGGCCTCAGGTTTTAGTTTCAGAGTTTCCGCAAGGTGCCATGAAATGGCTTCTCCTTCGCGGTCCTCATCCGTTGCGAGCCAGACGATCTCAGCTTTTTTTGCAGCCTGCTTCAGCTCCTTGACCAATTGTTTTTTGTCATCAGAAACCACATACTTGGGTTCAAATCCCTCTTCCACATTGACGCTCTCGTTGCCTTTGGAGAGATCTCGAATGTGACCATAACTGGATTTGACTACAAAATCTTTGCCCAAATAACCTTCAATGGTCTTGGCTTTTGCAGGCGACTCGACGATGACTAAATTTTTCGACATGGAATGCTTTTATCGGATTGCAAAGAAAGGGATGGAATTCGGATGTTTGCAAAGTACTTTCGGAAATGGGTTCTTGAATGGAACAAAACAAGAAGGGGCCGCAGGAATTTGAAAAGCCAATGAGAATCAATTTAAAAATAGAAAGCATCGGGTCTTACTCCAGACTCCAAAAATTTCTATTTCCCTTGATTGTATTGGTTTTTGGTGCGGTGAGTTTTTGGCCGGATGTTGCGTTCGATTTGCCGTATGGTCAACATCAATGGAGGCAATGTGATGCCTACTCGATGGCTTTGAATTATTTTCAAGAGGATGCAGGATTTTTCGAGCCAAGCATGCATTTTCAGCACGGAAGCGGAAAGGGTTCAGGTCGATCAGTGGGGGAGTTTACGGGCACTTATTGGTTAAATGCACAAGTGTGGAAATTTTCCGGTTTGAAGCCCTATACGATGCGTTGGACTCACATGTCATTGTGGCTTTTGGGTGCTTTATCTCTATTTGCAATGGGTCGAAATTGGTTTGGGGCCCTGAAATCAGCCTTTGTCACAGCATTTGTGTCTGCGTCGCCGTTGATTGCTTTTTACGCTGGAAGTTACTTGGTGAATCCCGCGGCTTTGGGCTTGGTATTTTTAAGCTGGTGGTTGGCATGGCAGCTGATGGCATTTGATCGATCGAAATCAAAGGGGAGATGGAGTATGGAGGTTTTGCTCTTTCTATGTCTCAGTTTTAGCGTGCTATTGAGGCCCACGATGGCCTTAGGTTGGATCCCGATTGCGATTTGGGCATTGCGTCGAGGGAACTTAGTGCTCTGGTTTCCGCGCTTTGCGCTTCCGCTTGCTATTGCCGTCGGTTGGGTGTTCTGGTCGAAATCAGTGAATGATGCCAATGGGAGCATCTATTTCTGCACAACCATTCGTCCCCTCTGGGATTCGCAGAATCCAGCTATAATTTGGCGCGCTTTCTGTGAGAACCTGTTGCCTGAATGGTATCACGAGTATGTGCGTTATGTGTTCGGTTTTTGTGCTCTAATGCTTGCTGTTTTTCGAGTGTTTTTAGCATCCGTGCGAGTTCAAGACGAGAGGGAGAAAAAATTGGAATTGCAATTGCCTTTGCTCATCGGTTTGATGGTTTTAGGATTAGCGATTTATTTCTTGTTGTGGTTCGAAAATCTTGATGCTCACGATTACTATCTCATCGAGTTTCAATTGTTGCTGCCACTGCTTTTATGGCGGTGCATTCAAGTATTGGAGTATATACGCAACTCAAACCTCAGATGGTATCGAGGAATCTGGACGCTTTTGATTATCGCGCTCTCTTTTCAATTATTGGAAGCTCATTTGCGCACAAGAATGAAGCATACGTCTCCGACAGGTTGGTGGTCTGATGTGATTCTAACGCACCGGGACCGAGAAGTATGGAGTTGGTTTCACGGGGATCAGGAAAGACGGTTTGCAGACTTGGAACAGGTGAAATCGGCCATGCGCGCCCATGGCATTCAGCGGGATGAACGCATAATTTCTGTTCCCGATCCGAGCAGCAACATTACGCTTTCATTGTTGGATCAAAAAGGGTTCACAGATCTTTATGACGAAAATTTTGTGGGCGATGAACGAATTGAATTATATGTTCAAAAAGGCGCTTCATACCTAGTCTGCAATAGCAGGACATGGTATGAAGAGAGAATCAAAAGTCCATGGTTGCAACGTCCAATTATCGACTTCGGTGGCATGATTGTTTTTGACTTGTCAAATTCTGAATCACCTTTGTCGAGCGATGCAGGACAGCGGTAAACAAAAACAACATATGAAGTGGTTAAAACGGCTCGGTTGGGCGGGCTTCTTGTTTTTTTTGATCAAGGGATTGATTTGGTTGGCCCTGATCTACTTTGGCATTGGCTTGATCGGATGAGCGCTGTGCAATTGGGCCGTTTATTCTGACATTCTGTCAGCTACTTTTTTCGACGTAAATTTGCGAGGTATATGACGCAAAGAAGAAGTCGACTATGGATTCAGAGGATCAGAAAGAATTATTAGGGGAGTCGTTGCAAGGAACTCCTACGGTCGTTCCAGGACAACCAACGCACACTCGGAAGCTCTACCTTGAAAGTTATGGCTGTCAGATGAACTTCAGTGATTCTGAAATTGTAGCGAGCATCCTCAGTGAAGCTGGATTTGCGACAACGCGAGATGAAGATGATGCCGATTTGATTTTGCTCAACACCTGTGCGATTCGGGAAAACGCTGAGCAGCGCGTGCGCGCTCGTCTGCGCCAATTCAAGCAGGCAAAAGGTGCGCGGCCGCATCTCGTGGTTGGCGTTTTAGGCTGCATGGCGGAGCGTTTGAAAGAGTCGTTGCTCGAACAGGAGAAACTAGTGGATTTGGTGGTTGGCCCTGATGCGTATCGTGACATTCCCAATTTAGTGGACCAAGTTCACGGTGGGCAGAAAGCAGTGAATGTCCTGCTCAGCAGGGAAGAGACGTACGCAGAAATCAGCCCTGTGCGTTTGGATGCCAATGGCGTTACGGCTTTCATCAGTATCATGCGGGGATGCGATAACATGTGCAGTTTCTGCGTCGTTCCTTTTACTCGGGGCCGAGAACGCAGCCGAGACCCTGAAAGCATCGTGCGTGAGGCGCATGAATTATTTGATGCCGGCTACCGGGAAGTGACTCTTTTGGGTCAGAACGTTGACAGTTACAAGTGGAACATCGACAACAAGGGAGTTGTAAAAAACGAATCGGAGCCGGTGGTTCGCTTTGCTGAATTAATCAATCGCGTTGCACACGTCAACCCCGACCTCCGGGTGCGATTTTCAACCAGTCATCCAAAAGATATGACCGACGATGTGCTTGAAGTTATGGCCAAGCACGAAAACGTTTGCAAGTACATACACCTTCCTGTCCAGTCAGGAAACAGCGATGTTTTGAAGCGAATGAATCGGGGGTACACGCGTGAATGGTACCTGGAGCGGATGGCAGCCATTCGACGAATCATGCCCGATTGTGCAACTTCAACCGATATCATTTCAGGGTTTTGTGGGGAGACGGAAGACGAACACAAGGACACCCTTTCGCTGATGGATATGATGCATTACGACATGGCTTACATGTTCTCCTACAGTGAGCGACCAAGAACACTGGCGCAGAGAAAATACGAAAATGATGTTCCGCCAGAAGTGAAAAGCCGACGTTTACAGGAAATCATGGCAGTTCAAAAGGTGCACGCCGCGAATCGCACAAAAAGTTATGTCGGAAGGACTTATCGGGTTTTGGTCGAAGGCACCTCGAAGAAAAAAGAAGATCAGTTTTTTGGACGAACCACTTACAACACAGTGGTTGTGTTTCCGAAAGAAAACGCCAAGCCTGGAACATATGTGAACGTTCATGTGCAAGACTGCACTCCGGTAACGCTCATTGGCAAGATGACAAAGAACGAACCATCAGCTTGAACTTGAGTCAATGGATGCAAAAGCGATAAAGCGAAGATTTGGAGTGATTGGCGTGAGTCCTGCGCTTGACCGCGCCGTTACGGTGGCGTCTCAGGTGGCGCCGACTGATTTGTCTGTGCTGGTGTTGGGTGAAAGTGGAGTTGGTAAGGAGATCATGCCACGTGTTGTGCATCAATTTTCGAAGCGAAAGCACGGATCTTTCATCGCGGTGAACTGCGGTGCAATACCAGAAGGAACCATCGATTCGGAGCTTTTTGGACATGAAAAGGGTGCTTTCACCGGAGCCACCGAATCCCGCAAAGGCTACTTTGAAGAGGCAAATGGTGGTACCATTTTTTTGGATGAAGTTGCTGAGCTTCCAATGACCACCCAGGTACGATTGCTCCGAGTATTGGAGACGGGTGAATTCATTCGCGTCGGGTCTTCTCGTGTGCAGAAAACGGATGTGCGGGTTGTAGCCGCAACCAATGTGGATTTTGCAAGTGCCATCAACAAAGGACAATTTCGCGAGGATTTGTACTATCGTCTGAGTCAAGTCCCGATTGAGATGCCAAGCTTGCGGGACCGCCCCCAGGACATCCATCTGCTGTTTCGAAAATTCACCACTGATTTCTCTGAGAAGTATCAGATGCCTCCATTATCCTTAAGCCTCGATGCAGTGGAGGTTTTGCAAAACTATCCTTGGCCTGGAAACATCCGGCAATTGAAGAATACGACGGAACAGATGTCCATTCTTGAGAAAAGCCGTTCCATCGATGCGGACAAACTCTTAGGATACTTGCCGGAATCGCATCGCAGTCGCTTGCCGGTTCAGAACCAGGAACAAGACGCTTCAACACTCAATGAGCGTGAAATCTTGTACAAAGTGTTGTTCGACATGAGGCAGGAGATGCAAGATCTCAAAAAATTGGTTTTGGAGGTGATGAAAGACGGTCAAATTTCTGAGGATCAAGCGGAGCTCGTTCGTCGTGTGTTTAGTGCCTCGGAAACTCCGCAAAAAAGATTGCCATCGGGACGAGACGAGTCAGAAGAATCGATGGCTGCATCGAATCGATCTGAATGGCAAGTCACTCCATGGAATTCCGATGAAGGTGCGCGTGCGAATGCCCTTGATTCAGCTTCAATGACCACGCAGGAGGTGGAGGAGGTGGAAGAGGTGTTATCGCTGCAAGACTCTGAAAAAGAACTGATTCGAAGAGCACTCTCCAAGCACCGCAACAAAAGAAAATATGCTGCTCTTGAACTCGGAATCTCAGAGCGTACACTCTACCGAAAAATCAAAGAATACGGACTGAAATGAGATTAGTTCGAACGATAATTCCCGCGGTCATTGCATTCTCAGTGTTGTTTTTGGGTTGTGGTATTTATTCGCCATACGGCGCTCAGACTTCCGGCGCCAAGACCTATTCCGTTTCAGGCTTCGAATTGGTCACACCATTGGCCTCAGCATCCAGTGCTCTGGCGTTGACCGAAGAATTGAGGGATCGTATTCAACGGCAATCAACTTTGCGGCTGGTCAATGCAGAAGGTGAACTTCAATTTGCTGCTGACATCATCGCTTGGGATGTCAAACCGGTCAATGTTCAGGGGGATGAGACAGCGGCTTCGAATCGACTCACCATTGGTTTGCGTCTCAGTTACGAGAACACAATCGTTCCTGATTTGAGCTTTGAGCGGACATTCACACGTTTTGCGGATTACACCAGCGACCAAGATTTATTGCAAATTGAAGAAGAATTGGTGGCTGAAATCGGAGAGCAGTTGTCCCAAGATGTTTTCAATGCTACATTGGGCAATTGGTGAGGCTAACAACCGACTAAAAAATGCAAATCCAGCGAATCCAGCACTTGATTGAGCACCCCAATGATGTTGTGGCAGAGGACCGTGAGGGTTTAGAGCGCTGGTCACGAAAATACCCTTATGCGGGTGTTTTTGCCATGTTACTCGCAAGATGCAGCTCCGTAGATGGTCACATGAACGAGGAAAAGGATTTGTTGCGTGCCGCGTCGACCATGTCATTCCGGCAACCTCTTTTTGACCTCATCGTTCAAGCAAAGCTGGTCGAAGAAGCGCGTAATGTACACGATGCACTGTCAGATGCTGCGAAGACACCTTCTGCCACTTCAGAAAACAGCCCGGATGCCAATATGATTCCGAAGAAATCGTCGGGTACGGGGCTCAATCCCAACGAACCCGTTGAGCGAGAGGCCTTGATTTCGGCGATTGAACGAACCATAGAAACAGATGTAAATCGATGGGAGGATGGAAAAGAGAACTCCGTGGTCTCACCCGTAGAGCCTGCCGATTTTGCATTGATTCAAGATGCGGTTTCCTCTCCATTCTCAGATTGGTTGCTGCAACGAGCATCGGAAGTTGGATTTGGTGAAGGCGTTCATTCGAGGAGCTCAGAGCCTGATAATGGCTTGATTTCTATGGATGCCCCACAAGGTGATAAAATGGCCTTGATAGACCGATTTATTGCCAACAATCCTCGGATTGGGCCCATTCGAGACCCAGAGGAACCGAGCCCGTGGTCTTCCGAGAGCATTCTCGAGGATCCCTCGTTGGTGACGGAGACAATGGCTCGTGTTTATGCGAAACAAGGTCTATTTGACAAGTCGAGAAAAGCTTACCGCATTTTGGCATTGAAATATCCAGCAAAAAGCACTTATTTTGCAGTCCAATTGAAAAAACTCGACGACATCCAAAGGAGTTGGAGTCCATCGAATGAATAAAACGGAATTATGGGATACTTTTTAATGGCGGTTATCTTGTTGGTATGCATCCTCCTCGGTGGAGTCATTTTGATCCAAAATCCAAAAGGAGGAGGTTTGGCCACAGGTTTTCAGGGTGCAAGCCAGCTTGGGGGAGTTCAGAAAACGACAGATTTCTTGGTAAAAGCGACCTGGGTTTTAACCGGAACGCTTTTCGTCCTTTGCATTGTCGCAGGAATCTTCTTTGGTAACTTGAACGAAGATGTAGGCATCGACGAAAGCATCTTGCCGACGACATCATTGCCAATGGAAGCACCTGTTGCTGAGTAATCCATTTTCTAGGCAAGAAAAAATCAAAAGGCGTGTCACCCTGTCAGGGAGACGCGCCTTTCTTTTGTCCTCGTTTCAAACCATGACAACATTGCACGCTTCAGTCAAAAAAACCTGACATGGCGGCAGGGAATGAAGTGATACTTGGGATTGGCACGAAAATCGATTCGTACGTTTCAAACAACAAAACCAAAACGCATGTCAATGAACATCAAACCCCTTGCCGATCGGGTTCTTGTGGAGCCAGCTCCGGCAGAAGAGAAAACAGCCAGCGGAATCATCATTCCCGACACTGCCAAAGAGAAGCCGCAGCGCGGTACTGTAGTCGCTGTAGGACCAGGCAAGCCAGAAGAACCTACGACAGTGAAGGTGGGGGACAATGTATTGTACGGCAAATATTCAGGTACTGAATTGCAAGTTGAAGGAAGCGATTACATGATAATGCGTGAGAGTGATATTCTCGCGATTGTCTGAATTTAGCATTGAACGAAAACAAGAAAAACATTTGAAATGGCAAAAGACATTCAATTCAATACAGATGCACGAAACGGCTTGAAAGCCGGAGTCGATAAGCTTGCTGACGCAGTCAAAGTGACACTGGGTCCGAAGGGACGTAACGTGGTCATCGAAAAGAAATTTGGTGCTCCAGCAGTTACCAAAGATGGTGTTTCGGTCGCTCGAGAAATTGAGCTCAAAGACGCCTTGGAAAACATGGGTGCGCAAATGGTCAAGGAGGTTGCATCAAAGACAGCTGATGTTGCTGGAGATGGCACGACCACTGCAACCGTTTTAGCACAAGCCCTCATTGGCGAAGGTTTGCGGAATGTCGCGGCTGGAGCGAATCCCATGGATTTAAAGCGAGGTATGGATAAAGCTACATCAGCAATTGTGACGGAATTGCAGAAGATCTCGCGCGAGGTAGGTAGCGATATTTCCAAGATCGAACAGGTTGCGACAATTTCAGCCAACAATGACGAAGCAGTCGGTGGTTTGATTGCAGAAGCGATGAAAGTTGTAGGCAACGAAGGTGTGATCACTGTGGAAGAGGCGAAGGGTACGGATACGGAAGTCAAAACGGTTGAGGGTATGCAGTTTGACCGGGGTTATCTCTCTCCTTATTTCGTAACCAACAGTGAAAAGATGGAAGCTGAACTGGAGAACCCGTTCATTCTCATCTACGACAAGAAAATTTCAACGATGAAGGATTTGCTTCCGAGCTTGGAGCAGACGGCACAAAGCGGTCGACCGCTGTTGATTATCGCTGAAGACTTGGACGGAGAGGCGCTCGCGACCTTGGTGGTCAACAAGATCCGTGGGTCTTTGAAGGTGGCAGCAGTAAAAGCACCAGGCTTTGGAGACCGTCGAAAGGCCATGTTACAAGACATCGCTATTTTGACCGGTGGTCAAGTGATTTCAGAGGAAACTGGTCTCAAGCTAGAGAACGTGACCCTTGCCGATCTTGGAAGCGCGGAGAAGGTGACCATCGATAAAGACAATACGACTGTCGTTAACGGCTCAGGAGAGAAGGATTCGATCGAGGCGCGCATTGGACAAATCAAAGCCCAGGTGGAAACCACCACTTCTGATTATGACAAAGAGAAGTTGCAAGAGCGACTTGCGAAACTCGCAGGTGGTGTCGCTGTCTTGTATGTTGGCGCTGCGACTGAGGTGGAAATGAAGGAGAAAAAGGATCGAGTTGATGATGCTTTGCACGCTACACGTGCTGCCGTTGAAGAGGGAATCGTTCCCGGCGGAGGCACAGCTTATATCCGAGCAGCTGAAACTGTTGCTTCAATGGAAGGCATAAATGCTGACGAGACAACCGGAATGAAGATTGTCCTCCGAGCGATTGAAGAGCCATTGCGCCAAATCGTGAGCAATGCCGGAGGCGAGGGAGCGGTCGTTGCCAATGCTGTGCGAGAAGGCAAGGGAGATTTCGGTTATAACGCCCGAACAGAGGTGTTTGAGAACTTGTTCGAAGCCGGAGTCATTGACCCAACCAAAGTGACGCGAGTTGCCCTTGAAAATGCCGTTTCCATCTCAGGAATGGTGTTGATTACAGAGTGCGTTGTGTCTGACGAAGAAGAAGAAGTAATGCCATCAGCACCGCCTGCGGGCATGGGAGGTGGCATGGGAGGAATGATGTAATTCTGGTGCCGTCCGAAACAATAAAGCCGCCCCTGCAATGGGGTGGCTTTTTTTGTGCCTTGAACCGAGCGATCCATCGTAAATTGCAACCGATGGCAATCAGCATTCAACATGTGAGTAAACAGTTTGGAAACCAAATGGCCTTGTCCGACATCTCGTTGGAAATACCCTCTGCTCAAGTACTTGGACTCCTTGGACCAAATGGCGCCGGAAAATCTACGCTAATGCGTTTGATTTCTGGCTACTTTCCGGCATCAAGTGGTTCAGTAAGTGTATGCGGTTTTGATGTTTTGGATGAGCCGATGCAAGCGCGAAGTTGTGTCGGTTATTTGCCGGAACACAATCCCATACATACGGATATGTTTGTGAGAGAATACTTGGAATATGCTGCTGGATTGCACGGAATAAAGAATGTTTCATCTGCTGTCAATGCTATGATTGAGAAGGTTGGATTGCAACCTGAGGCTCACAAAATCATTGGACAACTTTCCAAAGGTTATCGCCAGCGAGTAGGCATTGCACAGGCACTTATTCACGATCCCAAAGTGCTGATTTTAGATGAACCTACTTCAGGACTTGACCCGATTCAATTGGTCGACATTCGAGCCTTGATTCGGAAAGTCGGGCGAGAACGTACGGTAATCCTATCCACACATATTATGCAAGAGGTGGAAGAGGTTTGCGATCGTGTGGTGTTGATTCATCATGGTGTCATCGTTGCGGATGACGCTCTCTCCGAATTTGCAAATAGACCGGGTGGGTTGGAATCGGCTTTTCACGAACTTGAAGTTCGGTCATGAATCAATGCGATGACCGATCTGCTGAAGAGGGTGTGGGCAGTATGAGAGGAATTATTTTGCGCTCAACGGGCTCTTGGTATCAAGTCAGTGAATGGGAATCGCGAGTAGTTTTCGGATGCCGTGCAGGAGGCCGCATGCGCTTGGACGGTGAGCGCAGCACCAATCCACTGGCAGTAGGCGATATTGTTCGATTTGAAGCCAATGGAAAAGAAGAAGCGGGACTGATCACAGCACGCGAGGAACGGAAGAATGCCATTGTTCGTAGATCAGTCAATCTTTCGAAAGAGACCCACGTTGTTGCGGCGAATTTGGACCGTGCCTTTTTAATCGCTACCGTCAGTCAACCTTCCACCAGTTCAGGATTCATTGATCGTTTTCTGGTCACAGCGGAAGCATATGGTATCCCAACGACCATCGTGTTCAATAAGTGCGACTTGGTGATGTCGGGTGGTAAGGCCTCAGAATTGCTGGATTACATGGTGGGTTTGTATGAGACGGCTGGTTATGATGTGCTCCAAGTCTCTGCCAAAACAGGTCTGGGTTTACCTGAGTTGAAAGCTGCAATTGCCGAATCAGGCGTGAACATGCTTTCGGGACATAGTGGCGTCGGCAAATCCACGCTAATCAATCAAATTCTTCCTGGTTTGGATTTGCGAACAGGCGATGTTTCAGATTCACACCAGAAGGGAAAGCATACAACGACTTATGCGGAAATGTTTCCGCTTCCCTCCGGAGGTTACCTCATCGATACGCCGGGCATCAAAGGGTTTGGATTGGTTCAGCTGGAAAAGGAACACCTGCATCATTACTTTCCGGAAATGTTCGCGCTGCTTTCTGAGTGTAAGTTTCACAATTGTCTGCATCGTTCAGAACCAAAGTGCGCGGTGCGAAAAGCAGTGGAAAAGGGTCTCATTGCAGAGGAGCGGTACCTGAATTACCTCGACTTGTATGAGAATTTTGATGCAGAGACGAATTACCGCTGAGTGTCAGTCAGCGGGATGAAAGCGGGAAGCCCAGAGACCTCCTACACGCAGGCTCATTGAGTTGTAGATCAACGGGAGTCCGGTCTCTCGGCTTCGAATCTGCAGCCCAATGCTCTTCAAAATCCCGTCTCCTGCCGCGCAGTCCCACTCCATGTATGATCCAGATCGCACGTGCACATCAGCTTGTCCAGTAACGATTTGACAAAACTTGAGGGCGCCGCTTACGGGCTTGCTCGTGAATTCGTCCGCATTCAAACCTTCAGGCAACAAATCAGGCCAAGGAACGCTTTCGTTCCAGCTGGTCACCAAGAGAAATGGAGGCGATGCAGGTAGTTGCTCGATGGTGGTTCGTTTGGTGTTCGATGCGATGGAACAAGTAAATGGTGAAACCCCTACTGCGCCAGCATACATCTTGTCCGCAAGAGGGTCTGCAATCACTCCCAAAAAAGGTCCACCTTGGTCACAAAGTGCAATATTGACTGCAAATCCCGATCTTCTTTTCAAGTAAGATTCTGTTCCGTCCAGTGGGTCGACGAGCCAGAATAAGGGCCAGTCTTTTCGTTCGCTGTAAGCCGGTAGACTTCCTTCTTCGCTAATGACGGGTATGTCTGTTTCCGTTAAAATTTCCTGAATGATTCGGTGACTCTCCATGTCCACAGATGAGACCAAACTCCCATCTCGTTTGGCTCGAATCACGAGTGATTCGTTTTTTTCTTGCAAGTGATTTAATAGCTCAAGGCTGGCTGCAGCTGCAGCTTTCAGGGCCAATTCCAAGTAGGCTGCTTTTTTTGAATCATTCATTTGTTTTGCAAGGTATTCAATGTTTAGTTTTGCTCCGGCGCAGGGGTGCCTCCAAATGCTTTGGAGTGCTGAGATGATACCCTCACAACCTGACCGGATAATACCGGTAGGGGAGCAGGCCGTTTCGTGACGACATTGTCGGGCACGTACTGCGTCAATTATTTTGAATAACTAAGACGCATGACTCAATCATCTTTTACTCTTATTTTCTCGTTATCCGTTCTGCTTTTATTGCCTACTATCGGCGCAACTCAGGGAGAAACATCAGAATCCGTTGCTACGGTGCAATCCGATTCGATTTTGAAAACCGTTCAATTGCTTCCAGCAACGGTGTCCGCGATTCAGGCTCCTGAACGCTCCCCATTTCCAACGCAAAGAGTTGATGCTGTTGAGCTCGCAAAAAGAGATGCGTCAATGGACATGCCGTTCCTCTTGCGATTTACCCCTTCGCTTGTCGTGACCTCCGATGCTGGCGCCGGAGTCGGTTACACGTCTATGCGCATCCGGGGGTCGGATCAGACACACATCAACGTGACCATTAACGGAGTAGCCCTAAACGATGCCGAATCCCACCAAGTGTACTGGGTGGACTTGCCCGACTTAGCTAGCAGCGTGGACAATCTGACCATCCAACGTGGTGTAGGTAGTTCATCTAATGGTGCCGGTGCCTTTGGTGCCACCGTGGCCATCCAAACCATGGAGTTCAATGAGAAGGCCGGTGGCCGGGTTGTGCTTTCCGGGGGATCCTTCGGAACGCTTCGTAGCATGGCGCAGTGGAGCACTGGTGAGATCGGTTCAGGATTTTACATGGAAGGCCGTGCATCCCGTATTTTATCAGACGGGTATATGGACCGCTCGGGCAGTGACCTGTCTAGCATGCAATTGGGCCTAGGCTACCGCTGGGATTCCGGACATATAGCGTATTCGGCAATGCTGGGTCATGAGCGGACGCAGCAAGCCTGGTTTGGCGTGCCCCGAATCGGATTGGATGCTCCTGCCGACTCCATCAGGGCTTGGGCGGCCAATTCCGACGAGTACGCATATGGTGCCGATACAGCTCGCATCGAAGACTTAATTGCCCGGGGACGCCAGCACAATTATTACAACTATGCGGATCAGGTGGACGACTATCGCCAGGACCACCACCAAATTCATGCGAGCCAGCGCTATGGCGGATGGGACTTGGGAGCGACATTGCACTACACTGCAGGTGCCGGCTATTTCGAACAGTACAAGGGAGGTGATAGCATCGTCCGATACGGGGGGATTCCCATCATCACTGCTGAGGACACCATTCTCACATCTAATCTCATTCGCCGCCGCTGGTTGGATAACGATTATTTAGGAGGTGTCTTTCAGGGCAGTCGAGCTTTCGAGAACAGCGGAATTCAGTTTGGGTTGGGTGCTTTTTATTATGCTGGCGAACACTTTGGTAACCCCATTTGGATGGAGGCTGTTGGACAGTCGCCCTCGCCGCAGCATCGCTACTACGATAACCTTGGAGAGAAATCGGATCATTACGCTTTCGTCAGCAATGACCATCGCCTAGCTGAGGGTAAAGTCAACGTTCGAGGAGAAATTCAGATGCGCCAGGTAGGCTACACCGTTAAAGGTACTGATAACGATTTGCGTCTCCTTCAGGTGGATACTTCAATGGCTTTCATTAATCCCAAACTTGGATTGGATTACATCGTTAATCCGAGTAGCCGTGTTTTCGCTTCCGTGGCCCGAGGGAGCCGTGAGCCTGTCCGCAGCGATTTCATCGACCGTGTCACCGTTACTTACCCGAAAGCGGAGCAATTGACGGACTTCGAACTGGGATGGGAAATGGCAACACCTGAATGGAGCATGCAGGCCGTGGGCTACTATATGCAGTACGAGAACCAATTGGTTCTGACCGGTGCATTGAACGACGTGGGTTCTCCAATCCGGCAAAACGTAGCTAGCAGCTACCGCGCTGGACTGGAATGGACGAACGCATGGCGTCCAGTGAATGGCCTTCAGTGGTACAGTACCGTGACGGCTTCTCAGAATCGCATTACCGAATTCGGCTTCGACTTAGGAATGGAGCCAGCAGACATTAGCTTCTCGCCCAACTTCACAGCGTCGAGCGTTGTGACTTGGGAGGCGCTAAAACGCCTCAATAGTCAAGGAGTTGGTTCCACGTGCTTGATTGAATGGTCGGCTCGCCACGTAGGTAAGCAATACTTGGACAACACTTCGAGTGACCTTCGTTCGTTGGATGCTTACAATGTCCACGATGCCCGTGTCCGCTGGATGTGGAACCGTCCAAACGGATCTTATGTTTCGGTTTCAGGCTACTTGCGCAACGTCTTGGATGCCCAATACAGTGCAAACGGGTATGCCTACTTCTACGAATGGGGTGGGGAAGAAATATCGGAAGTCTACGTTTATCCGCAAGCTGGACGACACGGACTCGTTGCGCTTGAATTTTCTTTCTGACCCAGCCTGTTAAAGCCGCTTTTCGGCAGGGTTGGTCTGTACACTGAACGCTTCGGGATGTGGCAGCCAATCCAACTGAGAGGGCCGGTTTTCAATGGCATCACCTATAACCACCAAGTCGCATCCTGCCTGCCAAGCCGCTTGAATGCCCGCGGCGTCATTAATGCCTCCGCCGACGATAATCGGACATTGGACGGCATCGCGAACTGCTCGAATTGTCGAGGGTGAAATGCATTGTTGCGCACCACTACCAGCGTCCAAAAACAATGCGCCTAAACCGAGCATTTCGCCCGCGACCGCAGTGGCTACAGTGATTTCCTTTTTTGCAGAAGGAATAGGCAAGCTGTTGCTCATGTACGCCGCAGTGGTCAGGGGCCCATCACCTATCAGCATGTAGCCCGTAGGGACAATCTCAAGGTTCAATCTCCGAATGCGCATCGCTGCTTCAACATGCCGGCCTATGAGTAAGTCAGGATTTCGTCCTGAGATTAGAGATAAAAAAAGCAGTGCATCGGCTCCTTTAACCACCTGATCCGGGGAACCTGGGAAAATAGTGATAGGGCCATTGAACCGTTCGCGAACCGTTTGTATGATGTCAGCCACATTGTGTTTAGTCAGCAAGCTTCCTCCAATGAAAACGTCGGTAATTGTTGATTGCTGCAAGCGATCAAGGAAACGCAACCACTCTCGTCCTGTTGGTAGGTCGTCGGGATCGAGCAGTGCTGCAAGTCTTTTTTTACCAAGGGCCTGATCGGCCGTCAAATTCTCTATCCAGCTCATGGTTGAAAGATACGATGAATCAATTTTTGAACCATTGCAGGTTTTAGCATTCCATGCCCGGTAGGCAGAAGGTGGAAATGCACGTTGGCGTTACCCTTCGTAAGATTTTTGAGTTTCTGTCCATTGGCCGCAGGAATGATTTGGTCGTGGGCTCCAAAAGCGAGATCCATACGTCCTTGCCACGAATGCAGTGTGCGCGCAATCTTTTGATGCGTCGGCCAGCAGAGGCGATGAGCACGCCATCCATGCCAGACCATCATGCGCATGCTGTGATTTGAAATGTGAAATGCACAGAAACTGTGCAGATGCGGAGAAATGATTCTTCTTTTAAGCAGAAAGTCACTGCATCGGATGACTAAATCAGCGTGTCGATCAATCCTGAACCAAATCAGCTTTCCCAATTTCGAATGCACAGTAAAGTGATAAAAGGGTGATTTTTTCAAACCATCCGGAGCAAGTAGCGTGATTCGGCTCCACATGTCAGGTGACTCGGAGAAGAGCGCAAGTGCTATTCGACCACCAATGCTATATCCAACGAGGTCATAATTTTGGGCAGCTAAACCTTCCTTGGTGGCAATCTCAATGAGCAATTGATTGAGCGTGGCAGGATGTAAGGGAGCATCTGCTGGGAGTTTCGAATCTGTTGGCCTTGAGACTCCATGGTGGGGCAAATGCACAGAGATCACGGTACTTTTCCTAGGCCAATGATCGGCCAGCACTGATAAGTCTTCAAGGGGTCGGGCGAATCCGTGAAATGCGAATACGGTTCTTGGTGTTTGACTCACGCTATCGTTGCTTCCCGAAACAGGGATTAAAGCGTACTCGATGCACCATCCATTATTGGTGTGCGACTTGCGATGTAATTTTTGCTGATCAGAAGCGAATTCCACGGTGCAAATGTCGTTGGGTTTGATTCAAATCGAGCCACCGAGCATTGCTTGTTAAAAAGCAAGACAAATTGTGGAAGAAATTATCCGAATGATACGGTAAGAGCATTTAATTTTGTGCCCGGCTAATTGGCCGTTATTCTGTGTTCAGTATCCTCCGTCGAAGATTCGTTTTGGCGGGGTAAAAAAAAAATGCCCAAAGACAAAAGCATCAAATCGATCTTGCTCATCGGGAGCGGACCGATTGTCATTGGACAAGCCTGTGAATT
>DCPZ01000077.1:73981-82952 GCA_002323795.1 Flavobacteriales bacterium UBA1531
CAAGCCTGTGAATTTGATTATTCTGGCTCTCAAGCCTCACGTTCGCTTCGAGAAGAAGGCATAGAGGTGATTTTGATCAATTCGAATCCCGCGACCATCATGACGGATCCGGTTACGGCCGATCACGTTTATCTCGAACCATTGGAGCCGGCTTCGATTGAACGAATCCTGAAGCAGCACAACATTGACTCCGTGTTGCCCACAATGGGAGGACAGACCGCGCTAAACCTGTGCATACAGTGTGATGAAATGGGGCTGTGGGAAGAGTATGGAGTGAGAATGATTGGGGTGGACATCAACGCCATCGAAATCACTGAAAACCGAGAACGATTCCGTGGTTTGATGGAAGAATTAGGCATTGCAATGGCTCCTCAAGCCACCGCTAAAAGCTTTTTGGAAGGCAAGGAGGCAGCGCAAAAATTCGGATTCCCGTTATGCATTCGCGCGAGTTATACCCTAGGAGGAGCAGGAGCGAGCATCATTTATGATCCAGAAAAATTTGACGAAGCACTCACCCGGGGTCTCCACCTGAGTCCCATCCACGAGGTGATGATCGACAAGGCGGTGATGGGATGGAAAGAATATGAACTGGAGTTGCTGCGGGATTCAAACGACAATGTAACCATCATCTGCTCCATCGAGAACTTTGATCCGATGGGCATCCATACGGGAGACAGCATTACTGTCGCTCCGGCCATGACATTGAGTGATACGACGTTTCAACGCATGCGGGACATGGCGATTCGCATGATGCGCGAGATTGGTGATTTCGCAGGTGGATGCAACGTTCAGTTTGCCGTATCAAATGACGAGAAGGAGGATATCATAGCGATTGAGATCAATCCACGTGTGAGCCGTTCCTCTGCTTTAGCGTCCAAAGCAACCGGTTACCCCATCGCAAAAATTGCAGCGAAGCTTGCAATTGGTTATCACCTGGATGAGCTAGCCAATCCAATCACTGGAACGACCAGTGCCATGTTCGAACCCACCATGGACTATGTGGTGGTGAAGGTGCCACGCTGGAATTTTGACAAGTTCAAAGGAGCAAATCGCGAACTGGGTTTACAGATGAAATCTGTGGGAGAGGTGATGGCCATTGGCCGCTCTTTTCAAGAAGCGTTGCAAAAAGCCGCGCAGTCTTTAGAGATTGGCAGAAATGGATTGGGATGTGATGGTCGGGAGTTGCGCGATCAAGATGCCATCATGGATAGCCTGAGCCATGCAAGTTGGAATCGCCTCTTTCACCTCTACGATGCGATGAAATTGGGCATCCCAATTCGCAAGATTTATGACGTCACGAAGATTGATCCGTGGTTCTTGCGTCAAATCGAGGAGCTGGTCCAGTTCGAGGATGAGATTGGGCAATTTGATTTGAGTTCGATGCCCCGATCTCTCATGCTGGAGGCCAAGCAAAAAGGTTATGCGGACAGGCAAATCGCACACATGCTGGACTGCGTCGAGTCTGAAGTTCATGCGCATCGCCTATCCCAAGGAATCACGCGCACGTACAAGTTGGTGGACACGTGTGCTGCCGAATTTGAAGCGAAAACGCCATATTACTATTCTACTTTTGAGGACGAGAATGAGAGCATTCGAACTGACCGAAAAAAAATTGTGGTCTTAGGGAGTGGTCCAAATCGCATTGGACAGGGAATTGAATTCGACTATTGTTGCGTTCATGGGGTTCTCGCAGCGAAGGAGTGTGGTTATGAAACCATCATGATCAACTGCAATCCGGAAACCGTTTCAACAGATTCGGACACGGCTGATAAATTGTATTTCGAGCCTGTGTTCTGGGAACATATCTACGATATCATCTTGCATGAGAAGCCCGAAGGTGTGATTGTACAATTCGGTGGGCAGACAGCATTGAAGCTTGCAGAAAAACTCGAGCGATTTGGCATTCCAATCGTAGGCACGAGTTATCGCGCATTGGACTTGGCAGAGGACAGAGGTTCATTTTCGACGCTCTTGCGAGATCAAGAAGTGCCTTATCCTGAATTTGGAGTTGTAGAAACGGCGGATGAGGCCAATGCACTGAGCAAGACACTGGGATTTCCCCTGCTTGTAAGACCGAGCTACGTCCTTGGTGGACAACGCATGAAGATTGTAATCAACGAGGATGAACTTGAACGGCATGTCATTGATATTTTTCGGGACATGCCTGACAACAAAGTTCTGCTTGATCATTACTTGGATGGTGCGATAGAATGTGAGGCGGATGCCATTTGTGACGGCGATGAGGTTCGAATCATCGGGATTATGCAGCACATCGAACCAGCTGGAATCCACAGTGGAGATAGTTATGCTGTGTTGCCTCCATACAACTTGGGGGATTTGATCATTTCTCAGATCGAGGAGTACACCAAGCGCATTGCTCTTGCTCTCGAGACTGTGGGACTCATCAACATTCAGTTCGCGGTCAAAGACGACAAAGTTTACATCATCGAAGCAAACCCTCGTGCTTCAAGGACGGTTCCTTTCATTGCAAAAGCATACGGTCAGCCATACGTGAACCATGCTGCTAAGGTCATGATGGGCAAGGCCAAGTTGAAGGACATACCATACAATCCCCAACTCAAAGGTTATGCGGTAAAGATTCCGGTTTTTTCTTATGAAAAATTTCCAGAGGTCAACAAGGAGTTGGGCCCAGAGATGAAGTCCACAGGGGAGGGAATTCGATTCATCCCCGATTTGCGCGATCCTTTTTTCCGCAAGGTGTACAGCGAGCGAAACTTATACTTGAGCAAGTGATATGCTGGCCGGATTGATTCGAACATTGGGCACCATCATCATGGTGTGGTTTGTATTTCGCTGGTTGGATCGCATGTTTGGCGGTCGACGGCGGCGTTCGCGAAATCCTGATGCGAATCCAAACTCCGGTTCAAATGCAGGTGGGGCTTCCGCAAAAAAGGCTCCACCAAAAGACTCCAAACTGGGAGATTACATCGACTTTGAGGAGGTTGATGATTGAGAAGTAACAGCCACATCAGCAACAAGTATTGCACGTGGTGGCGTGAAGTCATTCACGCGGCAGCAAAAAAAGGCGCATATATTCTTCGCTAAATTGCTCTGAATTCAAGGATACAATCGAATGAAGGATCAAGTAATTTCATTTTTGAAGCGCAACGGACTGCATGGACTTAGCCTCCTTGTCTTTGCTTTGTTGAGCGCATCATTGTTGTCAAAATCGTACGATGGCTATTCAGTCCGCCAAGGGGATATCAAAAACTATTTGGGCATGAGTAAAGAGGCGAATGACCATCGGATTTTACACGGTGATGTACCCGCTTGGACTGGTGCGATGTTTTCGGGGATGCCAACCACCCACATCACACGGAAATATTCGTCTTGGCACATCCCTCATCGATTCGCGAGTATAGGGGTGAAAACGTTTCAGTCTTCTGGAGTGTTTTTCTTTTTCATGGCCATGGCATCAGCATACTTGCTAGCGATTGCTCTGGGTGCATCAGCGCCTATTGCACTGCTCTGTGGCATTGGTTTTGGGCTTTCTTCGTTTGAAGTTCTGTATTATTCCGCAGGCCATAATAGTAAGGTCAAGGCCATAGCTTACTTGCCAGGAATTATCGCAGGTGTGATCTGGGTTTATCGGAAAAACTTGGGATTGGGTTTGGCCATTGCATCGTTATTTACCTCTTTGCATGTTTATTCGAATCACTACCAAATCACATATTATGCGTTGTTTATTTTGGTCGCGATTGGCATCGTAGAAACTATTGGTGTTTTCAAACGGACGCAAAATTGGAAGGCGGCGTTATTGCCGGGAGTAGCGCTCCTAATTGCAGGCCTCATTGGCGTTCTTCCGAGTTTATCGGATGTCCTTGAAACCAAAGATTATGCGGAAGCGACCATTCGGGGCGAACAAATCCTTGCCGACGGCAATGTTTCCGAAGATTTGGCTAAAGGTGAGTCAGGATTGGATCGCAATTATATTTTAGAGTACAGCATGTCGGATGGCGAGTGGTGGTCCATCATGTGCGCAGATATCAAAGGAGGATCGAGTCCGATGTATTGGGGAGAGCAAAAGTTTTCAGGAGGTGCGCTTTATTTCGGAGCCATTCTGTGCGCATTGTTTTTCATCTTTTTGATCGCAGGAAGGGATCGCCTAAAATGGCCTTTGGCGGCGGTGACAGTAATGGCGATACTGCTTTCGCGAAGAGACGGTGTCTTTTTGACAGATTTCTTTTTGGATTACATTCCTTTCTTCAATCAGTTTCGAGACACGAAGATGATGCTGATTCTTGTTCAAGTTGCCGTGTCGATTGGAACAGCTCTGGCGCTGGTAGAGATGGGTAAGCTGATATCAAATGGAGGCGCAGAGCTAAAGAAGAGAAGAGTTTGGTGGATGGGTGGGCTTGGTTTTCTTTCATTGACATTTGCCTCATTCTATGTGCTGCCTGAGTTCTTTTTTGATTTTCAAACCTCAATCAAACAAGACGTTGCTGTCGAGCAGTTGGGTTATCCAGAAGCCTTGAGAAGGAGATTGGTTATCTTTCAGTCAGATGTTGCGCGAACGTTGGGCTTGATCGTTTTGACAGCAGGAATTGTCGCTGCAGCATTGTGGCAGAAAATCGCTATGCGTTGGGCGGTATTGCTTCTTGTGATGGCTACTGCGTTGGACTTGTGGAATGTTGATCAACGTTATTTCAATGACGACAAGGTCAACGGTGTTTACCGGAATTGGGTCAAGTCATTTGATGCACGTTATCCGTTTGACCCAACGCCACAAATGGGAAAGGTGCTTGCGGCTGAGTTCAAGACTTCGAAGGAAATCAACACCATGGCCGATCAGCTATACGCTGGTTACCTCGATGCCTCAGACCGAGCCAACTTTTCTTTGAATCGGCGGCAGAAGGAGAAATTGCAATTGATCTCGAAGTACGGTGCGATGCGCATGACTTCGCCATTTCGAATCTTCCAATGGGAGAATCCGTTCAATGACAGTTCCCTGTCCTACTTTTTTCAGTCCATTGGGGGGTATCACGCGGCCAAGTTGCGCCGTTATCAGGATTTCATTGAACGCGTATTGAACCCGGAGCGTGATCGCTTCATCGCTCTTGCTCAGAATGGTCAATTGCAGGAGGGGCTTTCTCAAATGGTGGGACTTCGGATGCTCAATACACGTTACATTTTGTTCGATCAATTCGAAGATCCTGTCTCATTACCCGATGCTTCAGGATTTGCATGGGTTGCCAAAGATTGGAAAACTGCGTTGAATGGTGATGAAGAAATTGCGATGACCGCTGCCTTAAAATCTGTAACTTCTGCGGTCATTCATGAGGAGTTCACGAGCGAGCTCAAAGGGCTTCTTCCGGGTGCCTCAGGCACTGTCCAGCTGTCCTCTTACCAGCCTGATTTACTAAAATACAGCACCAACTTGGATGCGGATGGATTGGTCATGTTTTCTGAGGTCTGGTACCGCAAATCATGGATAGCGACCATTGATGGAAATCCCGTGGAAACCATTCGGGCCAATTATGTGTTAAGGGCCTTGAAGGTCCCGTCAGGAAGTCACGAAGTAGTATGGCGTTGCGATCAAACATCCTCGGAACTTCCGATGGTCGCTAATTTGTTCCTCCTCATGTTCATTTTGGGATCCTCATGGTTTGGGATTAAGAAATCCAAAGCGGGATTCATTGAGCAAGCTTAAGGAGGGAATGGACCAAAATGTTAGCGTCCAGTGGCACTGGAATGAGCCAGGTAGTCACTCAGTTGATTGGCAGGCTTGGAATGCATTGATCACGGCTTCGAATAGTCCGTCCATCTTCTTGGATAGTCGAATGATGTTGAGCTTGATGAATTCTGAAGAGCGGAATTTGGCAGCAGTCACCTGGTACCAAGGCAAAGAATTGATTGGAATCGCAGTGGTAGAAGATGCTTTGGCAGAAAGCATAAATTTGGATGGCCACATTGCCGTTAAACGTTCGTGGTTTTCGTTCATTAGCCGTTGGGTGCATGGTTCAAAAGGTAGGTTCACATTCCGCGTCCGCGTCATTGGCCCTGTTCTCGGAAGTGGTTTGCACAGCTATCGTTGGGCAGCGCACATATCCAAACTGGAACAGCGGCAGCTGCTAAGCGAGACCATTTTTACATCCCAAAGCAATACCGGAACAAAGATTCCGCGCGTAGCCATGCTCAAGGACCTGCCCATCCACTACAAGGGGCGGAGGAAGCCGTTGCATTCCGGGTGGGCTCCATTGGAATTTGATCCAGAAATGCTTCTACACATCGATTCAGATTGGTCTGATTTGTCGGACTATATGGCGCAGATGACGACGAAATCACGAACGAAAATTAAGCGTGTACTCAAGGTTTCAGCCGCCTTGAAAATTTCCAATTGGTCCGAACAAAAGGTGGTTGAAGAAGCGGACCAACTGATCTTGCTTTATCAAAAGGTGTTCAATCGTTCGGGTTTTCGTCTGGGACAATTGCACGCCGATCAACTGCGTCAGTCGAAGCGGTTTTGGGGAGATAATTTCATGGTAAAAGGTTATGAACTTGAAGGTCAGTTAGTTGGTTTCCAGTGTGCTTACATCGGATATGGTGAGGTAGAAGCCTTTTTTGTTGGTTTCGACCCGGAACTCGTAAAAAGCCATGCCATCTATCAGCGCATGCTCGTCGAGTTCATATCCACAGGCATCCATTGCCGCAGTGGCCGCGTCAACATGGGCCGAACAGCACTCGACATCAAATCTTCAGTGGGCGCTCTGCCTCAGCGGTTGCAGTGTGACGTGCGGTTCAGAAACCCGATCTTTCACGCAGTTGTGAGCCGATACACGAAAGGGTTTGATCCCGCGGAGCAGGTTTTAAAGAAAGCTTGGAAGGTGGATGCTTACGCGAAAAGGAAGCATTCAGAAATCCATACCGCCTGATTCACCTCCAAAACTGCCTTCTCGGGGATATCCTCCTCGACTGCCTCGCTGTTCCAGTTTCCCTAGTCTCCATGTCGCGGTCAAAAAGACGTTTTGGGATTCCCGTTTGAATCTGTTTTCCTGATATAAATTGCCAAAGTCGGAGGTGTATGACCATTCACGCGTATTGAAAACATCGCTCAGTTTAATTGCAATCGTCAAGTTTCCATCGAGCAGTTTTCGTTGGAGGTTTGCGTCCATGTATGCAAAACCATTGAATTGCCCTTGTGGGGTAACCGATGGGCCACGGTACATCCCGTTCAATTGCCACTTCCAGTTTTTTTCCGCACCCCATGATTGGTTGGCGAAGAGGTTCAGATTGTAAGACCATCCTCTCGCATCGCTGGCAAACTCAACATCGCCGACTTGGTTTGATAGGTGATAGAAGGAGCCCGTGAATCGAAGCTGTCCTGAACTTGGCAGAGGAAGCATGAGAATGACTTCGATTCCTTCATCTCGTCGGCTGCCTTGATTCCACCAACTCGAAGTTTTGATGCCAGCAGAATCAATGTTGGAATAACGCTGAATCAAATCATTCGTTTCTTTGACAAAAAAGGACGTGGTCAGCGACTTGCGTTTCCGAGACCACTGATGTCCAATTTCGTATGAATTAGTGTATTCGGGCCGCAATTCAGGATTGCCAATGCGCAGGTTTCGGCTATCACTGTCATCCAGAAAGGGCGTTACAGATCGTCCACGTGGCCTGTTGACGCGGCGGCTGTAACTGGCGATCCAGCTGACTTCATCATTGCTTTGACGAGATAAGTTGATGGAGGGGTAGGCCGAGAAGTAATTGTTTTCAAAAGTTTGGTCATTCTCCCATTGCGCGCCGGTATAGACTTGTTCGAGCCTGAGCCCTGCTTGCGTTCCCCACGTTCCCCACTTTCTTCCGTAGGTTGCGTAGGCAGCATGAACGTCTTCGCGGTATTCGAAAGCAAAGGAGCGGGGCACGGGATTGGATGGAATGTAAAGGCCTTGTGACCAAACAGAAGAGTCAGAAAAGAGGTAATCGAATTGATCGTCCTTTCGAGACAAATTGGACTTCAGACCCCACTCTAATTTGCCTTCGTTTTTCAGAGGTTTTTCATAGTCCAATTGAAGGACGGTGCGCCTAGAATGGTTTTCTTGCAAATTGGTGTCTCGAACTTCGGGAGTTGGGATTACGGATAAATCTAGCACAGATTCCTCTCGAATGTATTCGTCTGAAGATGACATCGATTGGGAATGTCGCGCGCGAAATCGTAGGAAATGGGATGGATTATGATCGTATTCTTTTCGATAACCAAGATCAGCATCGAAACCTGTACTGGCATCCAATTCCATCGATCGGCGAAGGCTTTCGAATGCTGCTCCGGTGTCCCAATTTTCGTCATTTGCTAGATCATTGCGACGTTTATTGTCGCTCTGATTGACGTTTAGATTTGCCGAAAGGACTTCACTTTTGGACGGATACCATTCCATTCCAAGTCTTCCATTGATGCTGGTTCGCAGTTGGTCACCGTCTCGAATTTGATCCAAAGTGGAAACGCTGTCCAAAGTGAGAGTGCGATAGGATTCTCCTTCGCGGAATAAGTCGCGTTGGTTCCAGCTTGCAGTGCTAAAGACACTAAACGCATCGTTTTTGTAATTCAGCGAGAGCGAACCGCTGTGGTTGTCCCCCGTCCCCGCTGTTCCTTGCAGCTGTCCGTGAAATCCCTGCAACTTATTTTTTTTCAGGATGATGTTCAGGATACCGGCCATGCCGTCCGGATCGTATTTGGCAGAAGGGTTGGTAATGATTTCAACTCGGTCAATGCTGCTTCCTGGGATTTGCTCAAGAAAAGCATTTTGTGCTGCACCTGCTAAGCCAGATGGACGACCATCAATGAGTATCTGCACTTGTGAAGACCCTCGCAGAGAGACATTGCCGTCAATGTCCACAGCTACAGATGGTACATTGACGAGAATTTCAGCCGCATTTCCTCCAGCAGCGGACAAGTCATTTCCCACTCGGAATACGCGTCGGTCGATAAGCATTTCGAGGGTGCTAGCTTCTGTCG
>DCPZ01000038.1:0-9211 GCA_002323795.1 Flavobacteriales bacterium UBA1531
ACTACCAGACCGTTTCACAACAGTGTGCTACTCGTTTGTAGCGGAGCGCAAAGATAAGTCATCTGACCCTACTCACGCAAGGTGAATACGCCACATTGCAAAAAAAGTTTCGAATTCAATGGAGTTCTTCAAATCTTAAGATGCAATCAACGCAGAATCAATCCATTCAATCTGCAAAAAGAATGACCGTTTTCAGAAACGCGAGGATCGCAGTTTTGCACGTTTCGCCAGGTATGCCGACAAAACCGGATATACCCCCGCTGCAATGTCCACGTCGACCCAGTCAACGCGGTACTGGGCACAACGCACTTCCAATTCTTTACGCAGAGACGCCATGCGCTCCGTGTACGTTTTGCGCACCTGCGACGGGTGCAAACGCACTTCCTCACCAGATTCCAAGTCGCGAAAAATCGTTGGGCGGTCCTCAAATTCGAAATCCACTTCGGTAGCCTTGTCCAGAACATGGAAGACAACAACCTCGTGCTTGTTGTGCCGCAGGTGCTGCAACGCCGCCATCATTTCATCAACGTCACCTCCTCGATCCAACAGGTCGCTGAATACAACCACTAGAGACCGACGAGGGCTCGCTTCTGCAATTTGATGCAAAGCCCCAACCGCTCCCGTCGCAGATCTTCGATCATTGGACTCATCGAGCAACGACTCCAGCTCCTGATAAATGGCACGCAAGTGAGCATTTGACGCCTTGGCCGGGATATGCGTTTCCAAAAACTCTCCGAAAAGGCTCAAACCAACGGCATCGCGCTGACGACGAAACAACTCGATGAGCGCTGCACTGCTGTGCACTGCGTACTTCAGCTTATTCATATCGAAACCGTTGGGGTCAACTTCACCCGGATACCACATCGATCCGCTGCAATCGACCACCAACTGGCATCGCAAGTTTGTTTCCTCCTCGTATCGTTTGACAAATAGCTTGTCGGTCCGGCCATATAACTTCCAATCGATGTGACGGGTAGATTCACCCGGATTGTATAAGCGATGCTCGGCGAATTCCACCGAAAATCCGTGGAACGGACTACGATGCAATCCGGTGATAAAACCCTCCACCGCTTGACGTGCCAAAAACTCGAGGCGGCCAAACCGCTGAAGCAAAGAAGGATCTACAGATGCGGGCATGACATAAAGTTAGGGCGATTGAAACAAAAAATCCCCACCAAAATGGCAGGGACTTTTATCGTTGTGAATGCAGTGAAGCATTGCGCAAACCACGGAACTTCTTTGAAATCACGTGAAGCACAATCCCAGAGGCCTACATCAACGCCTCAAGCTTTTCGACCAGAACGTTCTTGGGAACAGCACCAACACTTTTGTCCACGACCTCACCTCCTTTCAGAAACAAGATGGTCGGAATGTTACGCACGCCATATTTCATACTGATGTCTCCATGTTGGTCGACGTTGACCTTTCCCACAACGGCGCGGCCGTCGTAATCATTGGCAAGTTCCTCAATGACAGGTCCCACCATGCGGCAAGGTCCACACCATTCGGCCCAGAAATCAACAATGACAGGCTTATCGCTTTTCAACGCCATGTCATCGAAGTTATCGTTGGTAAATTCTACAGCCATATCTCAATCGTTTTTGAATGCGCGCATCGCGCGTCATGAATTTAGAGTCAAAGGTAAAGGCGCAACCGCTCTCTTTCACCCTTCCAACGCCCTCAAGAAGTTCCTTTTTTCCACCTTTTTTGCAAAGTTTGGTTTAAAAGTGAAAAACGAGGCCCTCGGGTCACCTCGCCATTTCCAATCGGTACTTCACCCCACCTTCAACAACCAATTCTTCCAGAGCTTCCACAAAGCCCTCGTTGAGCTCCACCTTTCGGGTCCGACTGGGCATTTCCAGTGCTGAGCCTGCATCGTGCATTTCAAAGGTGAGTCCGACTTGACCCGGATGCTCTTCCACCAATTTTCCCAAGTGATCCAATCGATTTTTATCCAGTGCTGCAATGTCGATTTGCAAGCGCAACCGAGCAATGAACTTCTCGCGCACATCAGCTAACAATTCGATGTATCGCACCTTGAATTCCACATCATTGGGGTCGTCACGGAAACGCCGTTGTTCAACTGACCCTTTGAGAAACAAGAACCAACCTTCGACCAAGTAATCCTTGAATTTGACGTAATCCTCACCAAACAGCATGAACCGCTGGCTTCCGCGATAGTCCTCGACAGTCACACTCCCAAACGGCTTGCCTGCCTTCGAAATCCGGTGCTCACATTCCACGACCCTTGCAGCAAATCGCAGCTCTCTGCCGCGCCATTTCAACGCATCGTCCAATACTTCCAATCCTTCCTTTGGACTGCAGAGGTGCTTGATTTCAAATCGGAACTTATCCAAGGGATGACCTGAAATGTAAACCCCAATGATTTCGCGTTCTCGCGTCAAGAGATCCATTTGATCCCAAGGATCGCAGACAGGAATCATAGGCTCTGGCATTTCCATTTCTTCCATGCCCCCGAATAGTGAAGCCTGCGAGCTATTTTCATCCTCTTGGTGACCTGCGCCATAACGCGCTGCAAGTTCAATCAACGTTCGTCCCTTCTCGTCTATGGCAAAATATTGAGCGCGGTGTAGCCCTTCAAAACTGTCAAAACCGCCCCCCAAAGCCAACGCTTCAAACACACGTTTATTCACGTCCTTCGGAGAAACCCGACGCGCAAAATCAAACAACCCTTTGTAAGCACCCGAGCCATCTTCGCGCCCTGCGATGATAGCTTCCACCGCTCCTTCGCCCACGCCGCGCATGGCTCCTAATCCGAACCGGATGGCGCCCCCCGAATTGACACGAAATTTAAACAGCGACTCATTCACATCAGGACCCAAGACAGGAATGCCACGGTGCCGTGCTTCCTCCATAAACAATGTGACTTGCTTGATGTCGCTCATGTTGTTGGACAGCACTGCTGCCATATACTCCGCTGGGAAATTCGCCTTCAGATATGCTGTTTGATATGCGACCCAGGCATAACACGTTGAATGTGACTTGTTGAAAGCATATGCCGCAAACGCTTCCCAGTCCTTCCAAATCTTCTCAAGTTTCACGATGTCATGCCCACGCTCTTTTCCTTGAGAGAGAAATTGCGGTTTCATCTTGGCGATGAGGTCTGCCTTTTTCTTTCCCATGGCCTTTCGCAGCGTATCCGCTTCGCCCTTGGTAAATCCTGCCAACTTTTGCGACAGCAGCATGACCTGCTCCTGGTAGACCGTGATTCCATATGTCTCCTCCAAATACTCTTTGCAAGCATCAACGTCATAGGTGATTTCTTCTGTGCCGTGCTTTCGGCGAATGAAGGAAGGAATATACTCCAGCGGGCCAGGACGGTACAATGCGTTCATCGCAATGAGATCACCAAAAACTGTTGGCTTAAGCTCCTTCAAGTACTTCTGCATGCCGGCCGATTCGTACTGGAAAATGCCGATTGTTTCGCCTCGTTGGAAAAGTTCGTAGGTTTTGACGTCGTCAAGCGGAAACGCGTCTGGGTCTAAGTCCAAATCGTGTCGGTCCTTGACATTGCGCACGGCATCCTTGATGATGGTCAACGTCTTCAAACCCAAGAAGTCCATTTTGAGGAGCCCCGCATCTTCCGCCACGGCATTATCGAATTGCGTGCATGCCATGTCGCTGTCCTTGGCTACAGCCACAGGCACGTAATTGGTAATGTCCGATGGTGTTATGATCACACCGCAGGCGTGGATTCCGGTGTTGCGCAAGCTACCTTCTAGCACCTGAGCGGTTCGGAGCGTCTGACCTTCCAAGGAGGCTTTCTTGGCGAGGTCCTTGATCATGTTGACTTGCTGCAAACCTTCTGCGCCTCGCAGCTTTTCTTTCAACGTTTTATCGTCGAGTGAAAATAGCTTTTTCAAACTGATGTCTGGCATCAGTTTGGCAATGCGATCGGCCTCAGCCAACGGCAATTCGAGCACACGAGCTGTGTCCCGGATCGAACTCTTCGCTGCCATGGAGCCGTACGTGATAATTTGCGCGACCTGATTTGCCCCATACTTGTCAATCACGTAATCGATGACCTTGCCTCGTCCTTCGTCATCGAAATCAATATCAATATCAGGCAAACTCACACGGTCCGGATTGAGAAAACGCTCGAATAGCAAATCGTATTGGATGGGATCGACGTTCGTGATTCCCACACAATACGCGACGGCAGAGCCCGCTGCAGAGCCACGCCCTGGTCCCACGCTCACACCCATCTCACGGGCTGCAGTGGTAAAATCCTGAACTATCAAAAAATAACCCGGGTATCCCGTGCGCTCGATGGTTTCGAGTTCGAAATCCAAACGCTGTCGGATCTCCTCTGTAATTTCGGGATAACGCTTGGCAGCTCCTTCATAGGTGAGGTGTCGCAGGAACGCATTTTCTCCTCTTTTGCCACCGTCGTTGGCATCTTCCTCACGCACAAATTCTGTCGGAATGTCAAAGGCCGGAAGCAAAACATCTCTCTCCAGCACATATGATTCACAACTATCGGCTATAGCCTGAGTATTGGCAAGACCGTCTGGCAAGTCAGCAAAGAGCTTGCGCATCTCCGATGGCGATTTCAAATACCATTCCTCATTGGGCATGCCAAATCGAAACTCCCTCCCACGCTTTCCAATGTAACGTTTGGGCTTGCTCACATTTTGAGCATCCTTGACGCAGAGCAAAATATCATGCGCGTCTGCTTGCTTCTTTTCGGTATAGTAGCAATTGTTGGCTGCGATGTATTTGACGCCATGTTTGGCGCAAAATCGCAGTAAAACCTCATTAACGACTTGTTCTTCTTCAAGTCCGTGGCGATTGATTTCCGCATAAAAGTTCTTACCCAACGCTTCCTTCCACCACACAAATGCTTCCTCTGCTTGTTGCTCCCCGACATTCAGAATCAAAGACGGCACCTCTCCAAACAATCCACCAGTCGTGGCGATGATGTTTTTGGCATGAACGGCAATCAATTCTTTGTCAATGCGCGGGACGTAGTAAAATCCGTCGGTATAAGCCTTTGAGCTCAGTTTGGTGAGCTCATGATAACCGTCTTTGTTTTTGGCCAATAAAACGGTCGGGTAACCGTCGTCCTTGACACTGCGGTTCTCGTGATCTCTGCAGACATTGAGTTCTGCACCAATGATGGCTTTGATGCCATTTTTGTTCGCTTCACGAACAAATTGAAAGGCTCCCATCATATTTCCATGATCAGAAATCGCCAAAGCATTCATTCCAAGGTCCGCAGCTTGCTTGGTCAATTCAGCCACGCTGCTCACGGCCTGCAGAATGCTAAACTTACTGTGGGTGTGCAAATGGACTACAGGAACAGCGTCTGATACAGCCGCCGTTGACTTCAACTCCATGGGAGAGGCAGCAGCAGGCGCTTTCTTCGCTTCAGCGACTACGAAATTTGCTGCTTCCAATTTAGGAGCTTCGTACGCGATGCCATCGGGATCAGTCAACTCAGGCCTTTGGATGATACGTAAGCGGCAAAGTTCAAAGAAGCACTTAGCTGTAGCGTCGACATCGTAGGCCGCATCGTGAGCCTCTCCAAATCCTTCCCCAAATAGCTTTTGATGCAACTCAGTAAGCGTGGGCCATTTGAACTGACCTCCTCGTCCTCCGGGAATTGCGCAATAATCGGTCGCTTCATTTTTCGAGTCAATGACCGGTTTGTCCGTCAGTTTCTCAATTGGCTCCTGGAGGCGGTGGTATTCCGCTCCCACTATGTTGACATCGAACTCAATGTTGTGGCCCATGACGTAAGACGCACGGGAAAGATCTTGATCAAAGGCGGCAAGGGCATCACTGAGAAGCACACCGTCTTTTTGCGCACGTTCTGTCGTTATGCCATGAATTTTGGCCGAGGTAAAGGGAATCGTAAATCCATCGGGACGGATGATGTGATTGCCTCTGGAAATCAGGCTTCCATCTGCGTCATGAAGTTGCCACGCCAATTGCACCAAACGCGGCCAATTGTCGCTGTCTGTCAATGGCGCCTTCCAATCGCGGGGAAGTCCCGTGGTCTCGGTGTCGTAGATTAAAAACATCATCCGAAACTACGGGCAACTGTTTGCTTTCAAAGCTTTTTATCGCCGTCAGTTATTCACGCGTTATACCCAAGAAAATGCACACGCCAAACACATGTCCAATCCTCATTCTATATCACCATCAAACGGGCGAATGACCAATTCCTCCAACACCGCTTCCTGCGGCAATTGCCACGCTGCAAACATCATGTCCGCCACATGCGATGCATCGAGCAATCGTTCTTTTGGAAATTGGGCACCCTCCCAAGAATTTGACCATGTTGGACCGGGCATTACAGACGTAACTCGCACACCTCGTGGTCGCATTTCATGGCGCAGCGCTTCGATCATTGCGCCCTGTGCCTGCTTCGAGATGCTGTATCCGGGCTTGCCCAAAAACAACTTTCTCGCCGCCACTGATGACATTTCAAAGATGTATCCGCCACGCTGAAAACAACCATCTAATTTATTAAGCAATTTGCAGTGAGACAATACATTAAGATTCATCATATAACTTAAATTACAACTGCTTTCACCCACCAAAGTGCCTGGCAAAAACACCCCAGCATTGTTCACCAACAGATCCAACTTTGGAGTTGATTCTTTGACCCCAGTGGCCAATGCTTCAACTCCATGATCTGTCGTAAGATCCACGGTGTGCAGGTGAATCGTCAAGCCTTCACGCTGCAGCAATCGCGCTGCTTTCTGTAGTCCATCCTTGCCCCTTGCTGCGAGGTGCAATTCACTGACCATGGGCGCGAATCGTTTCGCTACTTCGAGTCCTATGCCTTTGGAGGCTCCTGTGATCAAGGCTGAAATTGACTTCATGACTTACTCTGTTTCAAGTCCGTAAAAACGCTTGGAGAACGGGCTCGGGTTTTGCAAGACGAGCTTCTGCAAATCATCTCCCTCGATCAAGCGCTCATCTGAAGGAACGAACTTGGGCGCATTTACGCATAGAATGCTCCGTTCAATGTCCGTTGGATTCTTGTATTCGTGCACAAAGCCTTTGGGCCACTGATGTGCAACTCCAGATTTTGCCGGTTGATTTTGTAACAATAAGCCGTCTGAAACGACCAATTCACCTTCCTCCATCAGCGTATGAAAATGTGCCGGGATCTTGGCTCCTGAAGGGATTCGTAGCAAATAAATGCCGCAATCTTCGTTTTCATGAAGGATGTCCACCTCACCAAAATGGTTGACTTCCTTCTCGTACGAAACCTCATGTGCATAGCGGGTGATGGCGATCCAAGGTTCAGCATGGCCATTGAGCGCAAGAGGCTTTTGAATGCGAATGCTCACAGCTTGCGGTCGCCGCGCAGGCCGATCAGGCGGGGCAGGTGAAAGCAACAGGTGACAAAGCGCTTCAGCAGCCGTTTCGAGCAACCGAAACTTTGCAGCTTGCAACGCAAAAGCAACCTCACCGGCAACCACAGAGTAATCGACTGAATCCGCCAAAGTTTTGCCAAACTCGTTGGGTTTGCGATCAAAATGCATTTCGAGTTCTATGTGCAACGGCTGCGGCGCCGTGCGCTCATGCGGGTGGATGCCTACCACGCATTCCAATTGCATGGCCGCGAGCCCGACCGTATCGAATTCTTTCATCATGGTTGATCTCCTGCATTTACTCCACTCACCAAAAGGTCGAACAGGTTGATTTTCGTCCGCCGCTTGGAATCATATCCCAAAGCAGTCTCATAGCGCTCTAAGATGGACAAAGCATCATGTACGGTCCTCGCCGCTATGGCTTCAAACTCTAAGCAAGAAACGGAGCGATCCCCACATCTTGCATTGTACTGAACCACCTCACAATCTGGAAAATCAAAAACGTGAATCTGCTTCACCACTTCATGTTTTTCTTCGATGTGCAACGTTGCCAAAAAGGCAGAAATCTTAGCGTCCTGATTGTCTCCCGAAAGATCGAGATTGATCTCCGTTCTTACCTCTGTATCTCCACCTCTGGACTTCACTGTTAGCTGCTGAATCTCCTCGTCATAGCGGTGGCGATAAATCCAAGTTTGGTCCTGACCAGGCACATAATAGGTGTCTTTAACAAGCAATTGCTTTTCGTTCAAGGGCCCAAGTGCCCTGCAAGACTCGATCCACTTCAAGCTGTCGAATCCGTTGTCAAGTAGAAACTTGTGCTCAATTTCGAGGTGATCCAATGCCTGTTCCATGTGTTCTACTTCACTTAACGTTTTGCAATGTAATGGACGAATACCAAGTTCCCTTCAGTATTCACCTTGTCCAAAGAGAAGTGCGTTGGACTTGTCAAAGTAGGCTGCACAATTGGAACGCGTTGCTCACTGCCTACCATTACCGGACAGATGGTAACGATAAACTCATCAACCACGCCTGCTTCGTAAAACGCTGCGTTGATGTATCCGCCACCGAAAAGAAGCAGGCGCTTGAGACCTGCACCAGCGCATGCCTCAATGATTGTTTGCACCAGACCATCACCTGCCGCAGGAGGCGACGCATAAATCAATGTTCGATCGGCAGCATTTGTTTTGTCAGAGGATAACTTCCGATCGGTGACCAACCATTTCGGTGTTTTCGGCGAATTCCAAATGGTTGCGTCGGAATCAAAACCGGTTCGCGTGCACATCACCCAAGTCGGATGAACGCCTTCATCATTGATAACTTCCATCACACCACCACTAATGTTCACGGAGTGAGCGCCCACGACCACCCCATCACACTTTTGTAGCAAGTTTCGGACATGATCATGATCAGCCTCATTGATAAAGCCCATCGCCTTTCGCTGGTCATCGGATTCATTGGGGTGAGAGGCGATTGCTCCATCTATGCTTCCCGCCATTACATTGGTGACCTTGACTCGACGAGCCCTTTGGTTTGATTCATCCATTTCCTAATTCCTTCTAGTGCTGACACACACGCTGTGCCAACTATAAGACATTCCTTGCAGTACTTTTGTTGTCCGATCAACTGCACTGCGAAAAAAAACAACGAACTTTTGCTTGTTGTTATGTTCTCTCTTACTTTTGCGCTCCCTTACGGGACAATACATATTTGATTTTAACAACTGGGTTTAGGACCCTTATTAAACGTTTCTCTCATGGCTACTCGTCTACGACTTCAACGGCACGGAAAAAAAGGAAAGGCATTTTATCACGTCGTTGCAGCTGATGCTCGCGCCCCACGTGATGGCCGATTCATCGAAA
>DCPZ01000038.1:9535-9926 GCA_002323795.1 Flavobacteriales bacterium UBA1531
GGAACCTACAACCCCAATACAAATCCAGCAACCATCGAAGTAAACCATGACCGTGCGGTCCACTGGTTGCAGGTTGGTGCTGAAATGTCGGACACAGTCCGCGCCTTGCTGAAGTACAAGGGAGTTGTCTACCACAATCACTTGCTCAATGGTGTGCGCAAAGGCGCAATGACAGAAGCGGAAGCACAAAAGCGCTTTGAAAAATGGATGTCAGAAAAAGCCGCCAAGGTCCAAGGCAAGATTGATCAACTCAACAACGAGTCCGACAAAGAAAAAGCCACACGTCTCGCAGCAGAGAAAGCTGTGAATGAAGCCCGAGAAGCAGCACAAAAAGCTGCAATTGCAGAAGCAGAAGCGGCGAAAGTTGCAGCGGAAGCTCCAGCAGCGGAAG
>DCPZ01000093.1:0-330 GCA_002323795.1 Flavobacteriales bacterium UBA1531
TCATCAGTGATAATTTGAAGCATAAATATAGCTATTTAGCTAACAAAAAGCTAAATATGTCGATAGATTTTTTTTGATGTTCAAAGATTCGGTGTGAAGCAACGACCATTCACTGCTAAATCCCGGCAAACTTTGGTGAACCGAATTCACATTAAAAATCCATTAATCAATGATTAAGCGCTTTTTCGTTCCGTCATCAAGAGCAACGATCCATGCGCCATGCGGCAACTCCAGATCCTTGCATGGTCCCTGTTTTGTAAAGAATAATTCACCAACAAAAGAGTACACTTCCCATTCAACATTAGCTCCTATGCCGGTCACAGACACTGT
>DCPZ01000093.1:632-13988 GCA_002323795.1 Flavobacteriales bacterium UBA1531
CTCCTATGCCGGTCACAGACACTGTACCGTCAGAAGGATTTGGAAAGATCATCAAACTCTGCAATTCACCTTCAAAAGTTGGTGTATTTGATGCTTCATTACACATAAAAGAACATGCATAAAATGTGTCAAAGAAATACGGTTGATAATTCTGACCATTCACCTCCCATCCGCAGCCACCGACGTATTGGCATTCTCCATTGACCAACGCCACCCCCATTGCCATTTCGCATTCCCCGAAATCAACTCCACCTAAATCAATGCAGTCAGCTTTGGTGCCTGTACATTCACCAAGCTCAAAGGAAACGACACCGCCGGTATAGGTCGCGTGACAATCGTTGGAATAAGTGATACCATTGCAGCCGCAAACTGGATCCCAGATTTCAAAGCAAACCATATCTGGATCTATAAGTGTACTGTCGATGCAGGATTGTGCATCTATATTTTGGCTGAAGGAAGCAAGAAAAAGAAGTACCACGTAGGCAATGAAATATTTCATATTTGTATTTGTCTAGAAAATCAAATCCAGATTGAAAACAAAGATAATCGTCAAGTGCATTCAAGCGGGCCAGAATTTTTCACGATTCAGAAGTCAGGATGACAGCGCCTACCGCACCTCCAATCGGCCCCAGAACGAGACCAAGAGGAAAAGCAAGAAAGGGAATGGTCATCAATAAATACATTGGAAAACCTAAGCCAGTGACAGCGCTTCCCATTTTTTTACTTGCCCGCAACCCATCTCGACTGCCCATGCCGTGGCGCTCCCAAATGCAATCGAACATAGCAGCACCATAAAACCAAGACCCGATCAAAACGAATGCAAAAGGAGTTGCAAGCGCTAGAAAAGGAGTCAAAAACGGCAGGAGAATTGAAATGAAAAAACTGGCCGTGCATATAACCGCTCCCAAACTCATTTCCACCAAGAGCATCAAACAAGCTGACTTTGCTCCACGAACCAATCCATGAATGAAGGATTCCCAGCGCCAAGTTGAAGCTGTTTGAGCATGAAACTCTGCATCTGCTCGTTCAGAAAGCATTGCAATTAATGGTCCCAAAACCGCTAAAACAATGAACTTCGTGATCTTCAAATTCAATACAAAGGTTATCAATGCAAAAAGCAGATTTAACAATGACGTAATTCCTTGAGAAAGAAAGATGTGAATCAAGTTTTTAATGGTCGACCATAAGGTTCCGTCTGAAGGTGACATCTCTTTTTTCCACGCTTCCAAAAACGGAGATTCTAAGATGGCATCGCGAACCATGGACAAAGAATACCACCAGCCAAACGCCATGCATCCCCATGCCAGTATCGTTGCGGAAGCAAAAGCAAAAACCCACCCTTTCATGCCGTGTTGCCGAATAAATTGAAAACTCGAACAAAATGCCCGTCCGCCATCAAAGAATGTTGGTTTGTCACTCATGATGTCAAAGCTACGTTGTTGGCATCAAAATGAGCAAACGACGCAAGCGGCGCCTGAATTGAAGAAATTGCACCATGCGAATACATTTCATTGCCATTGGAGGAAGTGCCATGCACAACTTGGCATTGGCTCTCGCTGATGCAGGACATCAAGTCAGCGGATCTGATGACCAAATCCTAGAACCATCGAGAAGCCGCCTGCACCAAGCAGGACTTTTACCGCAAAAAGAAGGATGGTTTCCAGACACAATCACAGACGATGTCGACTGCGTGATTCTCGGAATGCATGCGCGACCTGATAATCCCGAATTGCTCAAGGCTCAAAAATTGGGGGTATCGATTCAGTCTTATCCAGAATTTCTCTTCAGCGCTGCAGAACAAGACCGTCGCATTGTCATAGGTGGATCGCACGGAAAAACAACCATTACTTCAATGCTTTTGCATGCGTTTAAAGCTGTCGAAAAACCCGTAAACTATATGGTTGGCGCCCAACTAGAGGGGTTTGACCGCATGGTAAAACTCGACCCCAATGTGCACACAGCAGTTTTCGAAGGCGATGAATACCTCAGCTCACCGATTGATCGTAGACCCAAATTTTTTTGGTACCAGGCGCATTATACCTTGCTCACGGGAATCGCATGGGATCACATCAATGTATTTCCCACAGAGGAAGATTACATCTCGCAATTCGACGCCTACTTGGAAAGCCTTGCACCCAATGCAATCGTGGTCTGGTGCGAAGAAGACACGCACCTCGCTGCTGTTATCCGACGCACGAAGCGCGCTGACCTCATCTTCATTCCATATCGCACACCGCAATGCATCGTTGGATCTGATGGATTGACCGAAGTAATGTGGAGTAATGGCTCAAAATCCCGCACGCCGCTCATCGGCACCCACAACATCCAAAACCTAGCTGGTGCTCGAGCACTTGCAGTCGCAATTGGAATCAACGAATCCGAATTTGATTCGGCAATGGTAAATTTTACAGGAGCTGCGCGGCGATTGGAATTACTGATAGAAACCGAAAACTTCACCGCATTTCGGGATTTTGCTCATGCACCTTCCAAACTTCGAGCAACAACAGCTGGCGTCAAAGACTCCTTTCCAAATCGCCACCTTACCGCTGTGTTTGAATTGCATACCTTCTCAAGCCTAAACAGAGAATTCCTCCCCACGTATCGCGATGCTCTTATGAGAGCCGATGAGCAAGTCGTTTACTACGATCCGGAAGTCTTGAAGCACAAAAAGTTACCTGCGCTTGATTCAGCTTTCATTGCAGAATGTTTTGGCAACACAAAACACCTTCGAATCATTGATTCGAAGGCCGCCTTGCAAACGTTTCTCGATACTAGAAATTCAGCCAACAGCGTTTTACTCTTGATGAGTTCCGGATGGTTCAGTAAAGTGACACCAAGCTGGTTGAACTAAGCAATCGCAGAAAGCACACGGCTCACCCCAACCCAACGTCAAGGGACATCATGACCAAAAATCCTCCAATAAAGCCGAGCGTTGCAAAATCTGTGTATTTGTCTCGCTGAGTTTCAGGAATCACCTCTTCCACAACCACATAGATCATTGCTCCTGCAGCAAAAGCAAGCGCATAGGGTAGAATCACCTGCATCTGCATAACTGCAATTGCTCCAATCGCTGCAGCTACTGGCTCGACCACAGCTGAGAGTTGACCGAACCAAACTGATCGACCGGCGCTAACTCCTTGGCGGCGCAGCGGCATGCTCACCGCGAGACCTTCAGGAAAATTCTGAATACCAATCCCAATGGCCAATGCAACAGCAGCGCCGACCGAAGCCCCGTCTAGACCTAATGCTGCCGCTCCGAAGAGCACACCAACAGCAAGCCCTTCTGGAATATTATGCAACGTAATCGCAAGGACAAGTAATGTCGAACGATGCCAATCTGTGCTTGGCCCTTCTGCTTCATCCTGTTTGAAGTTGATGTGCAAGTGAGGAGTGAATTTATCCAATGCGAAGATGAATAAAGCCCCCAAACCAAATCCAATGGAAGCGGGAACAACCTTGGCGAACCCTTCTCCCCCAGACATTTCAATGGCAGGAGACAGCAATGACCAAAAACTCGCCGCGACCATTACGCCTCCTGTAAAGCCCAACATACTGTCAAACCATTTGCGATGCATGTCCTTGAAGACCAACACCAGTGAAGCTCCAGCTGCGGTCATAAACCAAGTGAAAAACGTCGCCAAAAGTGCCGCTTCGAGAGCACCAAGCCCTGACATGAATTCTACTATTCCCCTCATTTTTCTTTCTTGCTCAATTCCACAAGCAATTGACCTGCCACTTCCCGCGAAATTCTGAGGCTCTCACCATTCTCGTCGCTCCACTCCCAACTTCCATCAAAAGGAAAATGATCCAAGACCTCAAAACGTTTGCCCAAATGAATATTCAATGCATCCAGGTGCTGCAAAAAATCCGAAGCGCTATTCGAAACACCCCGCACTGTGAATATTTGTTCTCGCGATAATTTATCTGCCCCAATAACCCGTTCGTTTCCAGTCCAATCACCATTGGCATCGGGAATGGGATCTCCGTGCGGATCGGTCGCTGGACATCCAAGAAAAGCATCCAGGCGCTCTGTAAAATCGGCATCGCCAATGTGCTCCAATTCCTCAGCCCATTGATGCACAGCATCCCATTTGAATTTCAATTTATCGACTAAGAAAACCTCCCACAACCGATGCTTTCGAATCGTTGAGATGGCGATGCGTTGGCCTTTAGCAGTCAATACCGCTCCTTGGTATGCTGTGTGCTCAACCCATTCCAATGACGCCAACTTGCGTAACATTCCTGTGACTGCTGCTGGGGTGGCCTCAAGCTTCTCAGCAATCGACTGATTCGAAGCAATCCCATGCTCGTTTTGCAGTTTAAAAATGACCTTCAGGTAATTTTCTTGACTGATGCTGACCGTATTTTTCATCACAGCAAAAATAATTTTTTAATCTCACCTAAACAATAACTCTGTTCGATTTTAAAAACTCCAACGTCATATGCCGTTGTTGATGTAATTTGCTGTTGAATTCATACCCCACTGCACCATGCGCTTCAAGCCATCAACGAACTCCATAATAGGCCTGATTGGATTTGTCATTTTCGGCTTTGCCATGTGGCGTTTCAGTGAACTCGTCAGTTACCTCCTGATATCCGTAGCATTGAGCTTCGTCGGACGCCCCATTGTGCTATTACTTCAACGAATTAGCATTCGCAGCAAGCGATTTCCTTCATCCGCTGGAGCGGCAATTGCATTGGCGATGATGCTCGGCCTCACCATTGGTTTGACCCAACTTTTTGCTCCGCTTTTTGCCGAACAAGCCCTCGCCGTGCAAGGGATGCATGAAATGGGAGTCGAACGCATGGCGAACGAAACATTTTCGTGGATTGATCAGAACTTAACTTGGCTCAATTTGAGTGGAGATGAACGAAACAATAGCACCTATTTGCTCGAACAAATTCAAGGCTTCGTTCAACTCGATGGAATCGGCAGCTTCTTCGGAGCGCTTTTGCAAGGCTTGGGAGATGGTTTCATCGCTCTCTTCTCAATCCTGTTCATGACCTTCTTTTTCTTGAAAGACGGTGCCCTTTTTCGAAACATGATTCAAGCACTGACACCCGATCATCTGGTGCCTAAAATAAATTCAATCATGGATCGAACCAGCGCATTGTTGACACGCTATTTTGGTGGTTTGGTTGTGCAAGTGGCCATAATTACAACAATCGTTTCATTGGGCTTAAGCATCATTGGCGCGCCCAACGCGTTCCTCATTGGTTTTATGGCAGGCATCTTCAATTTGATTCCATACATCGGACCGATGGCAGGTACAGCACTCGGCTTGATTTTGATTGCCACATCTTCCTATACGGGAGCAGCAGACACAAGCGGAATCCTTCTAGGTAGCCTAGGTGTATTTGCCGTCGCACAACTCGTCGATAATTTTTTTACTCAGCCCATTGTGTTTGCGAATCGGGTGCACGCTCATCCGCTTGAGATCTTTATCGTCATCAGCATAGCCGGTAATTTGGCGGGAGCGGCTGGAATGGTGTTAGCCATTCCAGCATATACGTTGTTTCGAATCATCGGCCAAGAGCTGTTCAGTGGGTTCAAAGTGATTGATCAGCTGACCAAAAATCTGAATGGCTAAAGGGTTCGGCCAGACTATTGTTTTCGCAGAGTCTTCTTTCATTTTTCCTTGTCTGTAAAGTTCTTTAAAAGATGTTCACAAAGGGTCGTTTCGGAAAAGTTTGCAACTAACTTTGAATCCCGTATCCTTCATTCAGTTACGGGCATGTCTCCAACTCCTTCAGAAATTAAAACAACGCCTACGAGCTCAGCTGCGCCTGATACCGTGCGAAACAGCCGTTACATTTTTGTCACAGGAGGAGTAAGCTCAAGTTTGGGCAAAGGCATTGTGAGTGCTTCTTTGGCGAAGCTGCTGCAAGCCCGTGGATATTCTGTAACCATTCAGAAATTGGATCCATACATCAATGTGGATCCAGGCACGCTCAACCCATATGAGCACGGTGAGTGTTACGTCACCGTAGATGGCGCTGAAACTGACCTCGACTTGGGCCACTATGAACGTTTTTTAAATGTGCCGACAACGCAAGCCAACAACATCACCACAGGGCGCATATACCAATCTGTGATTGATAAAGAGCGGCGCGGAGAATACCTCGGTCGGACAGTTCAAATCATTCCGCACATCACCGATGAAATCAAGCGCAGTGTGCAAATTCTTGGCGCTGAGTCCAATTATGATTTCGTCATTACGGAGATTGGAGGAACCGTTGGAGACATTGAATCTCTGCCCTACATAGAGGCTGTTCGTCAAATGAAGTGGGAATGTCCCGAAGAGACTTTAGTCGTGCACCTCACTCTCATTCCTTATTTAGCCGCAGCAGGGGAGCTTAAAACCAAACCAACTCAGCACTCGGTGAAACAACTTTTGGAATTTGGAGTTCAGCCCGACATTTTGGTTTGCAGAACAGAGCACAAATTGACCGAAGCCATCCGAACCAAGGTGGCCAGATTTTGCAATGTTGCACCCAACGCAGTCATCGAAAGCATCGATGCAGAAACCATTTACGATGTTCCCTTGCTGATGCAATCGGAAAAATTCGACGAGGTCGTTCTCCAAAAGCTTGGAATGTCATTTGAGGACACAGAGCCTGACTTGAATACATGGAAGCAATTCTTGGAACATCACAAGAACCCAAAGTCCATCGTCAAAATTGGACTCATCGGCAAATATGTCGAACTGAAAGACAGCTACAAATCCATTGCCGAATCGTTGATCCATGCGGGTGCAAAGCTAGAAGCCAAGGTGGAAATCGAATGGATTCACAGTGAAACCGTGATGGCCAAAAATGCCAGTCAGATTCTTGGGGAATTGGATGGCATTCTGGTTGCACCAGGCTTCGGATCTCGTGGAATCGATGGGAAAATCGAAACCATCACTCATGCTCGAAATCATCATGTTCCATTCTTCGGAATTTGCCTTGGCATGCAATGTGCCGTGATTGAATTTGCACGCAACGTGCTGCAATTGGATGATGCACATTCAACCGAAATCAAGGAATACACCACGCACCCCGTCATTGACTTGATGGCTGAACAAAAAAGTGTCCAAAATATGGGGGGAACGATGAGGCTTGGAGCCTACCCTTGCAATTTGCAAGCAGGAACTAAAGCCAGGGAAGCATATGGCACGGATCGAATCGAAGAGCGTCATCGCCACCGTTATGAGTTCAATGATGCTTATTTAACCCAGTTCGAGTCCAATGGCATGATTGCTTCTGGCAGAAACCCCAATTCCGGATTGGTCGAAATGGTCGAAATCCCAGAGCACCCTTGGTACGTAGCCTCTCAATTTCATCCAGAATATTCGAGTACGGTTGAAGCACCCCATCCGCTGTTCATATCATTCGTAGAAGCTTCTATCAAAAACAGGCAAGCCAGAGCGAATAGGCCAACTGAACATTCGAACAAAGCCTCATAAAATTTAAGCTTCTTCGTTGACCTCCCTTCCAGAGCTCAACAAAAGCCCGAAAAATAAGATTGCAACAACGCCTTGCTGCAACTCAAACAAACTTTCAACGGTGCCGTTCATAGCCACAGCCAAGGTCCATATCGCTATTTCAAACCCTCCCACTTGAAGGGCTTTCCACATGAAGGTTATAAAGAAAAGGAACATGCCCAATAGAGCTAGCCATCCCAAACGAACACCAATCTGAAGCCAAATGCTATGAGGGTTCATGTTTTTTTCCTTCGCGTAAAGCGATCCATCGCGCTCATAAATTTGTAAAAGGGATGATGTTATGTCACCCGTTCCGACCCCAAAGGGATTGGATTGAAGCAATTGGAGCGCTGCATTCCAAGCTTGCATTCGCCCTCCCGTCGAACCCGTTTTTACCACAATAGGGGCTTCCGATGCATTGATCATTGTATTCGAGTTCATGGATTGCAACCCATCATTGGATGAAACCTGAGCGGTCGTTCCTTGCCCCAAATAAGATTGAAATTCCTGCATTCGACCTCCATCAGCCCACCACGCTCCTGAGATCAATAGAAGCATAGAAGCTAAAAGCCAACGGGCCTCGTTTTGGGAAACTTTGAATCTTCTCAGGGACTCAATGCCAAGGACCAAAATTCCGATTCCCCAGCCAGCCTTTGAAGCCAAAATACCAATGGCCAGTCCACCAAAGATTACAACCACCTTCCCCAACAAGTCTTGGGCAGAACTCAACAGAATACCTGTGAGCATGTACAACGCCATGTATGAGGGGTGAAATGGCCCTGCAAAGCCATCGTAGCGCATCAAAGACCAATCGCCGATCCAAAGGGCTTCAAAAAAACGCCAGGCCAAATAAGTCAGCAATCCAGCTTGAAATGCTCGTGACGATCTACTTTTCCATGAATGAGTAAGGGCCAATGAATTCAACTGCCAAAACAACAAGGGCAACAAGAAAAAGCTAAATTTAACTTCCAGCGCAAACCACCCTTCGGAAAGCTCTTCCGTCCAAAGCATTCCCATGCAGATTGCGACAAAATAAAGCAATGAGGCACCCCCGAATAATTTCAATAGAAAACTGATTTGAAGACGGTTCGCATCCCGATTTATGGCAATTAAATTGGCAAAAAAACAAGTCAAAGAGACGACGGTCCACAGCGCAAGGGTCAACGAAGTAAAACGTGGATGAATGGGTATCAAAAACGCCGTTATCATCGGCATCCAAGACAAGACCCTCACCAACGTCTGGCTCACTGTTTGGCTCATCGTGTAAGTTTTGCAGCGTGGTCCATTGGCCCGGAGCGCAATAGGAGAAATCTAAAAATCCCCCGCCAATATCCCCATCCATAGCCAAAATGAATCATGGCGTAGGCTCGCAAAATTCCCAAAGCATCTCGCATTGACTCTGAAACTGCAATTGCCGATCCAATGCCAACGATCAACCACATCAATACCGAGCTCATGAAAATAGAGGCTCCAAACCCATTCCAAAGGTTGTCCCAAACACCCACTCCTTCTAAGATCCAGCAAAGCCCCGATAAAACTAGTGTAGCCATGAAAATGGCAGGTATGGTTTGACGCCAGGTCGTAATGGTGCGGTGTTTTCGATTCACAAAAACCTTCCAATATCCATATTGGTGGTATTGTTTCAGCAACTTCTCGTATGTAGATCGGACGTAATATCGACTACGAATGCGCGGATCAAACCAAATGCGCCATCCGGAATGTAACAACCGATAATTCAACTCATCATCTTGATTTCGAATCAATGCTTCGTCAAACCAACCAATTTCGTCAAGCACCACTTTACGATACGCACCAAAGGCGACTGTGTCAACATGCCCGGCAATTCCACCCGTTCGAAACCGAGCGTCCCCCACTCCAAACGGAGTGCTCATTGCTGCACCAATTTGCCGGGAACGGTTCGAACCGTGCACTTGTTCAACCACTCCGCCCACACATCCTGATTCCGGGTGTGCTTTTAACAATTCGGAATTTCTTAACAGAAAATCTCGATCTACTTGCGCGTGAGCACCTAGTATGATAACTGTATCGCCCTGAGACTCCGCTATTCCAGCATTCAAAGCATGAGGAGTCGTGCGCTGTGGATTGTCCACCCAACTAAATTGAGGATGCGCATCCTGCCATTGTGCAAGGTGATCCCGCGTGCCGTCATCACTTCCTCCGTCCGCAACAATCACTTCCCAAGGCTCCCCTGGATCCATTTGATTGAGCAAACTCTGCAAAGTCGCATCGATGTATTGCGACTCGTTCAGGCAAGGAATGACAACAGAAATCATACGATTGTCTTAGCGCTGGAGTCTCTCCAGCTGTTTAATGTGGTGATCAATGTGTGCATTGGCGAACGCAAAAGTATCGGAGAGTGAAAGGTATCCCGCCAATGGATGCCGAAATAACTTGACTGTCCACCAGCCTGAATCTTGATAGAACTCCTCCAGTTGATGCCACATGGCATCCTGGGTCTTTTGCCAATCCTTCAAGGCGTCCGCCAAATTCGCCAAATTCGCATCGGGCGAGACCGCGCCACCCGTAGGATCTTTCCATCGACGATTGGAAAGTAGGGCCCGAATCAACTCCATCCCTGCTTGGTCAGATTCTAAATCTGATTGCGGCAAGTCCGACCATTGGGCTTTGGATTTCTTCGCCAAATAACTCCACATTCCATGCTCAGAAAGATGCAAGTGCTGAAGGACTTGGTCAGCTCCCCAATCGTCGCGATTATGGGGCTTGGCATTTGCCGGAACGGTATTTAACGCTGCTAGAAATCGCACGACAGCAGCAGCATGTTGATCCCTCCAAAAACGCAAAGTTTCAGCTGGTCGAATCATTTGAATGTGCGGGATTCCATCTTCGAGGTAACCCTCACCGCTACACACAAAACCCAAGTTTTCATAAAACTCGATCAGATACTGTTGAGCAGAAATCTTAACCGGCTGACCAGGCCAGCGCCGTTGGCAAATCCGAATGGCACGATGCATCAATTCACGGCCCAATCCACTCCCTCGTTCAGAGTGCGCTATGACAACTCGGCCAATGCTTGGTTCAGCATACGACACTCCGGGTGGAACCATTCGAGCAGTTGCCAGAGCGGCTTGACCAGGCTGAGCATCAAGAGCCAAAGCAAAAAGATGAATGGACAGAGGATCTTTGTCATCCAAATCTGGGTAGACACAATCCTGTTCGACCACAAAAACATCTGAACGAAGACGCAACGCAGCATACATCTCAGCTGCCTTCCAATCTTTCCAAGTTGTTTCCGTCCATTTCACGCGGCAATTTACAATGTGAACGGCGGTAATATTCGTCCCGCTCCGCAGTACTTTCGCATCCATGGCCGCCACGAACATATTATCCGTCGAAAACCTCAGCAAGCGCTTCGGCGAAAGGCTTTTGTTCGAGGGCATCAACTTTGGACTTTCACAAGGACAGAAAACTGCTCTTGTTGCAAGAAATGGCAGCGGGAAAAGCACACTGCTGCACTGCATCTGTGCGTTAGAGCCTTATGACGACGGTCGGGTGAGTATGGGAGGTGAAGTGCGTTGGTGCATCTTACAACAAGAACCTCCTTACCAAAAAGCAGAGAGCATCCTCGACAATCTTTATTCGGGCGATCTCGATGCGGTGCAGGCCTTGCACGCCTACACCCTTTCGTTGCAAAACCCTGATGATGCATCTGCTGCCCAACTCGCTTATGACGATATGGATCGCACACAAGCTTGGGATTTTGAAGCCCGCGGCAAGGAAATTCTGGGAAAACTGAATTTGCATGATCTGACCCGAACAATGGGCTCGTTGAGTGGCGGTGAACGCCGGCGAGTTGCACTCGCCAAAGTGCTCATCGAAGAGCCTGATTTGCTCTTTCTCGATGAGCCAACCAATCACCTCGACCTGGATATGATTCAATGGCTTGAGAAATACTTGGCTCGATCCAAGATGACGCTGTTGATGATTACCCATGACCGGTACTTTCTCGAAAATGTATGCGACACCATTTTGGAATTGGACGCCGAATCACTTTACCGATACAAAGGCAACTATAGCTACTACCTCGAAAAGCGTGAGGAACGTCAAGAAATTGCACTGGTAAACCGAGAGCGAGCACGCAGTTCATTCAAGCGTGAATTGGCCTGGATGCGATCCACTCCTTCTGCCCGAACGGGCAAGTCCAAAGCGCGAATCGATCGATTTTACGAAATCAAAAAGCAAGCCCGAGTGAGTCTTGAGGAAGATCCAATGCACATCAAACTCAACCCACATCGACTCGGTGGGAAGGTGGTGGAATTGCATAAAATTAGCCAAGGATTTGGAGGTAGGACATTGTTCCGTAGCCTCACCCATCACTTCAAACGCTTCGAACGCATCGGAATCGTAGGCGCCAATGGCTCAGGAAAATCCTCATTGCTCGAATTGATTACCCAGCAGACTGAACCCAAAACAGGAAAAGTTGTAGTGGGCGAAACCGTCGTTTTTGGTCATTACCATCAGTCGGGGGCGCAATTTCCTGAAGGCATGCGGGTCATTGAAGCAATCTATGAGATTGCGGAGTTCATGCAACTGCAAGGAGGTCAAAAAATCACGGCTTCGCAATTGTTGGAGCGATTTCTTTTCCCGCGGTCATCTCATCACCAACTCATTTCACTGCTCAGTGGTGGAGAAAAAAAACGATTGCACCTTCTGCAGGTGCTGATGGCAAACCCCAACTTCTTGATCCTTGACGAGCCCACGAATGACCTTGACATATACAGCCTTCAAATCCTCGAAGAATTTCTGCTTGACTTTCCCGGATGCCTCATCATCGTGAGCCATGACCGCTACTTCATGGATCGATTGGTCGAACACATCTGGGTGCTGGGGTCCGATGTCGGTGAGCCTGGGTCAGTACAAGATTTTCCTGGCAATTATTCTCAATATCGACTGGAAGACGCTGAGCGGAAAGCCCTTCAGCGCAATTCAAAAGCAGTCCAAGCTACTGGTGCTGATTCAGCAAACTCCGAAAGCACCACTGATGTGCCGAAAAACGACTACTCCAAGCGACTTTCGTTCAAGGAAAAATATGAGCTGGAACAGTTGGAGAAAGACTTGGGAGCGCTGGAAAAAAGAAAAGAAGAGTTGACTACTAAGCTTTACAACGATCACGATCACGAGGAACTTCAGCGTCTTGGAGACGAGCTGAAGACTGTGACGGAAAAGCTTGAAACAGCAGAGCTTCGATGGCTCGAACTAGCCGACCGTGCATCCTGAGCGTTGATCAAATACCGCCAAAATTACTGTTGGTCAAAGTCCACTTCAAATGAACCTTCTCCCACCAACTTGGCCTGACAGGTCAGAGCAAACCCAGCGTCTGTCTCAGAAGCCTCCAAAGCATAATTCACATCCATCTCAACATCGCCCTTGGTCATTTTTGCTCGGCATGTGCAACAAACACCTCCGAGACAACTGTAGGGAGCATCGAGACCAGCATCCAAGGCCGCATCAATGATTGATTTGCCTTCAGGCACTCGCACAACTGTGGTGAGACCATCCAGGATGATGGATAATTCTTTTCCTTCGTCCACAGCACCTGAGGCCCCTTCTGAGATTATCGAAGTTGCTTCTGCCTTTGGAGCACTTGAAGTGAAAAGCTCAAACTTAACCTTCTCCGCATCCATTCCCGCTTCTTCCAATGCTGCTTTGCAACCCCAAATCATTTCTTCTGGACCACACAAAAAAGCAGCATCCATTTCTGCTGTATCAACCCATTGACTCGCCAATATAGCCGCACACTTCTTCTGGTCAAGCCGTCCGTTGAACATAGCGATATCTTGCGGCTCCTTCGTCATGATGTTAAACAACCTGAATCGGTTGATGTATTCATCCTTCAGTTCTTGCAGTTTTT
>DCPZ01000056.1 GCA_002323795.1 Flavobacteriales bacterium UBA1531
GCTCATCCCAGATTTTGGACAAGTGGTCACGGATGCACTTGTATTGAATCTCTCCCCATTCGAATTGCGCTTTGACGAAAATCGCCAGTTTTTCAAGGAGGGAACTGACATCTTCAATAAGACTGGAACGTTTTACTCCCGTCGAATGGGTGAAGAAGGACGATTACTCAATGCCACCAAAATTTCTGGACGGACAGGTTCGGGCACAGGCCTTGGGCTGCTGCAATCCATTGCAACCGCAGAGGAAGACACCAGTCTGGTTTCGTATACGGTTGCTGTCGTGGACCAAAACCTCCCGAACAATGGTTACGTCACCACCTCCGGAACAATGGTCGTTCGCGAGGGAGAAGGCTACGACGCCTGGGTTCAAGCTGCAAAATTCGAACTCCGAAATCGAAACAATACTTGGAGCGTCACTGGCAACGGATCGATCAACCAAAAGTTCAATGCAGCTCCGAGCGATGACGATGAAGGGCATTCTTACGGTATTGGCATTCAAAAAATCTCAGGCAATTTTACTTTCGACGCTGGACATTATCTCGAATCCGAAGCTTACGATCCCAACGATCTGGGATTTCTAACTGCTCCCAACGAGATCGCATCGTTCGCGACGTTCAATTACCGCATGTATGAGCCGCGGGGCCGATTCAATCGCCTTCGAGCCTTTATCTCAGTGGACCACAACCAAATCGAAACGCCGCGAACGTTCAACAATTGGGGACTCGAAGTCGGCGGTCGTGCCACGACACGCAATTTCAATACATGGAACCTGAGCATCAATTCTCAGCCAACTACTGGCAACGACATCTTTTCTTCCCGAATCGACGGACTGGTTTGGAAGGAACCCGGATGGTACTCGATTGACAGTTGGTTTAGCAGTGACTACCGCAAAACTTTCGCCATGGACGTCGGCGGTTGGTACGGTGGAGGTGACACTTACCGTGATTGGAAAGAGCGCACTTTACGGCTTGCACCCCGAATTCGGATCAGCGATCAGGCAATGCTCACGTACGTCTGGAAAATCATCGAACGCGATAACGAGCGTGGCTGGCTGATGGTCGATTCGCTGGGAGGCAATGATCTTAAAAGTGTTTGGGGCAGTCGGGATAACATCGAGCGCACACAAGTGCTTAATCTTACTTACATATTTAGCAATCGCATGAGCTTGAGTGCGAGAGTTAGACACAGCTGGAGTCAAGTGAGATACGATCGTTTCTACACCTTATCCGCCTCTGGCATTCTCGAGAATATCGACATGTCTGCTCCACCTGGAAACCTCCAGCACGGCGCGTATGATGTGAATTACAATGCGTGGAGCATCGACATGGTGTACCGTTGGATTTTCGCGCCGGGCTCAGAAATCAATGTTGTATGGAAGAACCAATTGCAGCAGGACAATGTCGGCATCCCTCTGCCTTCAAACTACCGAGAAAACTTCAGTAATATGATTGATTCAGGGTTTGTCAATAGCTTGTCTATCAGGGCTGTAATGTTTATTGATTACAGTAGATTCAAACAAGGTCTGAAAGGTTTTCAAGGCTAGCAGAAGTCCAAACCACACCTTGCTGCATCTCCTGGTTTACTCGCTAAAACTGCACCCAACCTTTCCACCTCGAACGATTGTTTGACTCGTCCTTTGCCTCGATGATCAAACACTGTCGTTTTCCCTTGGCGTGACGTCCGTCACCAAGGTCGTACCAAATCCGCTCTCGCTTTGGATCCCAGCGCATCAAAATCCATTCACCATCAAGCTCTGCACTGAAATCATCAATGCCAACACCCGAATCCTCGAGATTGAAACGAAGTTCGTTTCCCGTCGCGACGTTCAAAACAGAATCCTGCACAGTGAGATGACGGCGATGAGGACTGATCCGTGGCGCAACTGAATCAACAGACCATTCGTAACGACCGAGCTGACGGGTCGAAAATGAGAATGTCGATCCCTGACATTCCCCAGAAAACCAGGCACCGCCCTCTTTATACTCGTCCACAAAACGCACTGCTGTCTGATCAGTGCAGCCATCTTCCGAATCTCCGCTTATCACTCCCCCTTGAAGAGCGACCTGCAATGGTTGTGAGACAGGCACTGCCGAAGTACCGATGTAAAATGAAGTAGAGTCAATTGGAGCGAAGTCAAGACTAAAGTCCTCATAAAACGCTTGAGCCGGACACGTCACTGTGATTTCGCCCTTGGCCGTGCTGAGCACATGAGTCTTGGAACGATCGCGTCGTTCTAACGCTTCCTCACAGCTGCTGGTTTCGGGAGCAAGAGATTTGAAAACAACATCCCATTGATTCTCAGCAGCGTTGCCATGAATGTCCCACACTCGCACGGTCAAAACATGTTGACACTTCTCATTTGCATCGCATGAAATGACACCTGAGGTTGTTTGCTTTGTATAAATCGGCAAGCGATTTCCGGGCAATCGATGCATGCGATGAACCTGTTCTCCAGTTGCGTTCCATGCCGGGAAATACGCGTGTGCATTCATATCTCGGTTCACGGAAAAATCCAATGCATCCAACTCCCATGCAAATATCACCTCATCGTCCAAATGCATTTCCGCCTTGTAGATTCCGCAACGATTGTTTGCAGCATCCAATCGATCCAATGCGTCAATCGCCACACGAAAACCACCATGCGCAACTACAAGACCTCCCTGCTCCAGCTTCACGGGTCGACTGCTACCATTGATCGACCCAACCTCAGTCGGAAGCAACCACACGCCCTTTAATTCCGGAGCTTTCCGATCAGTTACGGGCAGGTCCCAAAGCAGCGGATTAAGCGGCTTCTGCGTACTTGTCTCTCTGATTTCAAAGTGCAAATGAGGCCCTCCACTCCCCCCTGAGTTGCCAGACCAACCGATGGTGTCTCCTTGGTCAAAAACAAAAAAATGGCTCGGCCGTTCATCCAATGCAAAATGCTTCTGAGCATATTGTTTGTCCAATGACCATTGTTCAATGACCGGAGTGAAACGTTGAAGATGAGCGTAGACGGTCGTCAATCCCTTCGGACCGCTCAAGTAAAGCGCCCGACCGTATCCAAATGGTGAGATTTTGACGCGCGAAATAACTCCATCGGATGCAGCCAAGACTGGGAATCCTTCTTTTCCTTGTGTCTTAAAATCGAGTCCAGTATGAAAGTGATCAGTGCGCAGTTCGCCAAAATTCCCGGACAAAACCAACGGAATATCCAATGGAGGGGAAATTCCTGTTCGTTTGCCCGCCCAATCCGACCGAACGCTTGAGTCTCGCACCGCCACTTTGTGGTCGAATGCATTCCAAACATTGGACGGTAAATCTGCGGCAGACATCTGCAGCAGAAAGCCACAGAGGAGCAGTGGCCCAGAAATGAATCGAAAATCAATTGTATTCCACATGGAGGTTGGCAAAACTAAGCCAGGATGTTAACGCCTTTAGCTATGAATTCGTGTTCAATTTGATTAAGTTTGTACAGAACCCTGAATAATGAACAAACCACCGAGTAGTAGCACTGACGAACCGTGGAACCCAATGAAATTGGACCGATTCCTGGCTCAAGTGCAAGCGCTCGTTGAGCTGCATAATCATCAAGAAAAGGAACTAACGGAAACAAAATCTGCTTTGCAAGATGCGCAACTGGAGCTGAAGCAAACTCGGAATGCAATTGAGCTGCGAGAAATACAGAAGATTGAACAAGCAGAAACGGAGTCCATCCTTGGAGCGAAGGAATACGCAAATCGTGGTCCAGAGGAACAGAACTTGGTCGGAGAAGAGTTTTCTCAGACCGAAGAGAAATGGAACGATTCGACAGACATTTCGGGTTCAAATACACTTTTTTCACCCCAACCCCCCCAATCACAATACCTCAGAGCTTTCAGCCCGCAAACGGTGCAAAAGCTTTTGGAAGAAATAAATTCATGCATTGCCCTTTTGGAAGAATAAATGGAAACGGTCAAAGTACATATTGCAGGACGAGATTACCCTCTGCAAGCTCCCGCTGCTCAAGTCGAACGCATTAAACAAGCGGCCGAACAAGTGAATAAGCAGTTTGAAGCTTTCAAAGGTCAATTTGCGGTAGAAGATGCTGTTGATCTACTAGCCATGACCGCGCTCCATTTCGCATCAGAAGATGCAGTGCACAAACGTGAACTAGCCGTTGATGGACTGAATCAACCGTCCCCATCTGCCGTTCAACACTTGGACGATTTGTCCAAACGAATTCAAACGCTTCTCGAGGTCTGAACCATCAGCACCCATGGAACCCACATCATTGATCATAGGATCTCTCGCCGGCCTTGCGCTGGGAGCGGGACTAGGCTATTTTATTTTCAATCGCATGCTTGGCAAACAAGCGAAGGAAATCTTGAGCAAAGCCGAGGCCAAAGGCGAGAACATCAAGGAAAAGAAAATTCTTCAAGCCAAAGAAAAATTCATTCAACTGAAAGAAAAGCACAACTCCGAAATCAAGGAACGAAGCGCCAAAGTTCAGTCACGCGAAGACAAAATTCGCAATGAATTCAATCAATTGAAGAAGGAGCAAGACCGTGTCAAGTCCTCTGAAATTTACAATAAGAAGGAGAAGGAGAAAGTCGAACAACGGCTGAGCGCACTTGATAACAAGTCGAAAGAACTCGAAAAGAATCGTCAACGATCAGTGGAGCTCTTGGAGCAGATCTCCAATATGTCGGCAGACGATGCCAAATCAGCATTGCAAGAGCAGATTCTACAAGAAGCAAAAGCCATGGCCTCTGTGCAAGTTCAGGATATCTTGGATGAAGCGAAGCAAAAAGCAAACCACGATGCCAAGAAGATTGTCATTCAGACAATTCAGCGCGTAGCAACAGAGCACAGTGTTGAAAACAGCGTTTCTGTATTCAACATTACCAATGACGACGTAAAAGGTCGGATCATTGGAAGAGAAGGCCGAAATATCAGAGCACTAGAAGCTGCCACTGGTGTTGAATTCATCGTAGATGATACACCAGAAGCTATTATTCTAAGTTGCTTTGACCCCGTTCGGAGGGAAGTAGCTCGTTTGTCACTGCATCAGCTGGTTACCGATGGCAGGATTCACCCTGCGCGCATCGAAGAAGTAGTGGCCAAAGTCAAAAAGAAAATTGAAGAGGAAATTCTCGAGATTGGAAAGCGCACGTGCATCGATCTCGGAATTCACAACATGAAGGGAGATTTGACGCGCATGGTCGGTCGCATGAAATACAGGTCTTCCTACGGCCAGAATTTGCTGCAGCACAGTCGTGAGGTGGCCAACCTCTGTGCTACTATGGCCGCAGAGCTTGGACTGGACACCAAAGCCGCGAAACGAGCAGGTCTTTTGCACGACATCGGCAAAGTAAGCGATGAAGAGAGCGAATTGCCGCACGCGTTGCTCGGAATGAAGTTGGCCGAACGGCATGGCGAAAAGCCAGACATCTGCAATGCAATTGGAGCGCACCACGACGAAATCGAAATGACGACATTGCTGTCTCCAATCATTCAGGTTTGTGACGCGATTTCTGGTGCGCGACCCGGAGCGCGCCGTGAAATGGTCGAGGCCTATGTTCAAAGGTTGCGGGATTTGGAAAATATTGCGCTCGAGTTTCCAGGAGTTACCAAGTCTTTTGCAATTCAGGCGGGGCGTGAATTGCGTGTAATGGTCGAAAGTGATCAAGTCTCTGATGAGCAAGCTGATCAACTTTCGATTGATTTGTCGCAGCGCATTATGAATGAAATGACCTACCCCGGTCAGGTGAAGGTGACAGTCATCCGTGAAAAACGATCTGTGAGCATCGCACGCTGATGAGCCAACAGGCAAAACCAGCGTTCGCTTCTTCCATCCGTTGGCAATCGGCCAATGTGGTGACGCAGGTTGTTTTGCAACTTATTTTCATTGTGATTCTGGCACGACTCATTTCCAAAGCCGACTTCGGCCTGATGAGCATTGCACTTGTAGTGGTGGGGTTCGTCGAAATATTCGCGCAAATAGGCATCGGTCCCTCCTTGATTCAGAGAGAGAAACTCGCACCAGAACAAATCCGGGCAGCCTTCTCGTTCTCCGTTTTCTTAGGGGGAGTTTTTTTCCTCCTGACCTACGCTTTGGCACCAGCCATTGGCGATTGGTTTGAAAGCATGGAGTTGACGCAGGTGCTGCGTTGGATTGCATTGAGCTTTATCCTTTCCAGTTTGGCTCTGATTCCGCGGAGCCTACTGATTCGCAACATGGCTTTTAAAACCTTGTTCGTTGCATCCCTCGTGAGCATGGTCATTGGCAACTTGGTCATTGGACTTGGGCTCGCTTATGCCGGTTTTGGAGTCTGGTCCTATGTCGCAGCATTGTTATGTCAAAACGCATTACTCGGTGTGATGTATTGGATAATGAAACCCACAGAGGCTCGAGGATCGTGGAAGTTCGCAAGTTGGCGAATTTTGGGGGCCATGCTGTCTTATGGCGGTCGCGCCACGGTTTACAACTTGTTGAATTACGCTTCAAGCAAAGTGGACACCGTATTGGTTGGTCACCATGCCCAAAACAGCAGCACCAACATCCATAATGCAATTTCTGGCGGCACGGAAGGATGGACCACAACAGGACTTTATGACCGATCTGCCTACCTCATGTCATTGCCCATAAGCGTGTTAGGTAAGCTTGGGGACAGTGTCTTATTCAGTGGCATGTCGTCCATTCAATCTGACAAGCTTGCCCTGCAAACGGTGCTCAAGCGTGCATTGGGTCTTATTGCCTGGCTCACATTCCCTGGCAGTCTCGCCCTCATTTGGTTTTCCGGAGATGTTGCAGCTTTGCTCCTCGGCGAGCCTTACGCGGAGGCTGAACCCGTTGTCAGAATCCTTTTCATCGGTGTTGCATTTCGATCGATGATCAAACTAGCTGACGCCTTGATTCGCGCTGTTGATGCGCTCAACATTGCCATCATCATTAAATCAGTATTCCTTGTTGGTCTCACCATTTCTGCTTGGGCGGCCTTAACCAACGATTGGGGAATCGAAGGCGTGGCATGGTCAGTGACCGCATGGACGATGATTCAATTTTTGTGCCTTGGATGGTGGACCCTTCGTGCTGCGCAATGGAAATTTGAAAAAGCCTTGAAAGCAATGATCCCTGGCATCAAAGGACTTGCGTTCGCAGCCATCAGCATGGGGCTGCTTAAGATGGGCTTCCACCAACTGCAGGGCGCGCTGGACAGCATTCCTTCTCCTTTCGCATTGCACCTTATCCATGCTGCCTTAGCTACGATCAGCGTGCTTTTTGCACTCACCATCTCTGCCATAATGCATCCTGAGGTACTGGACGGTGGCGACGTTGAACTTCGCAATCAATGGACTGCTTATTTACCCATTGCATTGCAAAAAAGGATCCGTTGAACACATCATCCGCTTCCATTCCATTGATTCTTGCGATTGCTCTTTTATGCAGCGGTTCGTGTGCTGTGCTTTTCGCTCAAACAGCGGAGTCAAATTCTGAAGCAAACATCATCGGAGAGCTGGCGCTTGGAGATTCGACGCACTCTGCGCAACTCGAAGTGCATGTTCAATCGGTTCGTACCCGTCCTGAAGTTGATAGCTTGTGGACAGATTCAATATGGCAATGGCGAGGAACATGCTCAGCCCCAACTGCATTGTTTCACTTTCAATGGTATGATCCAATCGATTCATTTTTAACGCATTCCGTTGTTAAAGAAGTGCAGTGCATTGCTGAAGCAAACGAAATCAACAATACCGAGATCACGCTCGTTGGCGAGATGACCGCTTCCGTGTCAGGCTTGTATGAGCAAGCAACGGATTCCGCGGCGCGTCCTAAATGCTTCCCTCCTACATCTGTTCAGCAAATGCTGACCATTCAACAGAAAATGGACGAAACCATATTCGAATCGGAAAAAATGCAGTGGGCACTCCAAACCATCAACGCAAAATGCTTGAACAAGATGCAAGTCAAGCAACTTTTGTTGTCCATACCTAGTGAAGATCGCAGGCTCGATTTACTCAAAAAAATCCCAAAGGCTGATCACGTTTGGACCACGGCGGATATGAAGGAAATCTTTCAATTGCAGTTCATTGAACAAAAGGCGCTTCGACTATTGGATAAACCGTGATGTTGCGGGGATAATTCTTAGAAAATTCTAAAACTTTTGTTCGGAGTTGAAGGTTCTTCATTGCAAATTTGCACCATGAAAATCCACAACTTCTCAGCAGGACCCTGCATCTTACCAGAGACCGTGTTGAACGATGCTGCTCAAGCCGTCTCTAACTTCAACGGTTCTGGTTTGTCGTTGGTTGAAATCTCCCACAGGAGCCCGGATTTTGTAGCTGTCATGGAAGAGGCAAGGACCCTCACGAAAGAATTATTAAACTTACCTGAACGATTCGACGTTCTCTTCTTGCAGGGCGGAGCGAGTCTCGGGTTTCTAACTGCCGCTTACAATTTCCTTCCTGAGGGCGGAAAAGCAGCCTACATCGATTCTGGTACGTGGGCGAACAAGGCTGTGAAAGAGGCAAAGCATTTGGGAGGCATCTCAGTCGTTGGCACGTCGAAAGCGAGCAATTACGATCACATTCCAGCTGCCGATTCTGCTCCTGCTGGAAGTTCTTATCTGCATTACACATCAAACAATACAATTTTCGGAACCCAATTCGCGGGAACCCCCGAAGCCTCTGTCCCGTTGATTGCTGATATGAGTTCGGACATTTTCTCACGGGAATTTGATGCGAATCCTTTTCACCTCATTTACGCTGGTGCTCAGAAAAACATGGGACCAGCAGGAACCGTCATGTATGCGTTTGACACCGAGGCCGCAGGTAAAACAGGCCGCAGCATCCCGTCATATTTGGACTTGCAAGTGCATGCGAGCAAAGACAGCATGTTCAACACTCCTTCTGTCTTTCCAGTCTACGTCACCATGCTGACATTACGCTGGATCAAATCCATGGGAGGTGTGAAAGCGATGGAAATTCGAAACGCCGAAAAAGCAGGTTTAATCTACGCAGAAATTGATCGCAACCCGCTCTTCGAAGGGCATGCAGCTATAAAAAGTCGCTCAACTATGAACGCAACCTTCCGCCTCATAGATGATGCTCACGCAACTGCATTTGATGCCATGTGGGAAGAGGCCGGTGTATCCGGGATTAAAGGTCACCGGAGCGTCGGAGGCTACCGAGCTTCCATGTACAACGCCCTTCCCAAAGAATCTGTTCAGGTCCTCATCGACGTGATGAAAGAATTGGAACGCACAGCCTAACGACCCGACTAAATCAACCACTTGAGATTTAACTGATATGAACATTCTCGCAAACGACGGCATTCACCCGGCAGGTCACGCCGCATTAGAGGCTGCAGGCCATAAGCTATGGACCGAATTCATCGAATCCCAGAACCTCGAAAGTTTCATCAATAAAAATGCCATTGACGGCTTGTTGGTGCGAAGTGCCACCAAAGTGCGGCAACCCTTAATTGACGGATGTCCGCACCTCAAGTTTATCATCCGGGGCGGTGTTGGAATGGATAACATCGACGTGGCTTACGCCCGAGAAAAAGGCAAGGAAGTCCGCAATACACCGGCCGCAAGTTCGCAAAGCGTGGCGGAATTGGTCATGGGGCACCTCTTTTCCATCAGTCGTTCGCTCCATGACAGCAATCGACGTATGCCGGTTGAGGGTGTTGAGCAATTCAAAGTCCTAAAGAAATCCTACGGAAAGGGACGAGAATTGCGTGGAATGACGCTTGCCATTGTGGGCTTCGGTCGCATAGGCCAATCGCTTGCGCAGTATGCCTTGGGATGCGGTATGCATGTGATTGGCGTAGATCAAAAAAGCGGAACGCAAAACATTGACGTCGTTGTCGGGAACCAATCGTTGCAGGTCGAGGTCCCCGTCATGAAGCTAAACGATGCTCTCCCAATGGCTGATGCCATCAGCCTGCACATTCCCGCACAATCCAATGGACAAGCCGTCATCGGGTCTGCAGAAATGAGTAAAATGAAAAAAGGAGTGATTCTGCTCAACGCAGCACGTGGCGGTGTGGTCGATGAAGACGCCTTGCTCGAAGCACTGGATTCGGGTCAAATTTCGGGAGCAGGTGTGGACGTATTCGTTGGAGAGCCAAAGCCTCGACAAGACCTCATGCGCCACGCCGGAATCTCACTTTCACCGCACATTGGAGCAGCTACCGGCGAAGCACAAGAGCGAATTGGTTTGGAGATTGCCGAAATTGTAGCCGAAATTGGTTCGAAATAAATATTTTGAACTGGATTCGACCGTTTACTTTGATTGCGCCACCGGCTGATAAATCTCACTTGGTAGCCTCCCGGTCCTATGTGACCTACAGCAAAGCCGAATTGCGCGATAAATTGGATCGCAATCCATATTCGTACTTGCACGTCATCAACCCCACTGGAATCGGATCTTCTAAAATCAAACGTGGCACGCAAGCGTTCTTTGAACTTGTGCGAGAGCGTTATTTGGAGTTCAAGGCATCAGGTTGGCTAAACTTTCAGGGTGAAAGCCGCTTTGCGATTTACCGGCAGTCTTCCAAAGAGCATACGTGCACCGGTATTGTGGCTAGCCTGTCGTTGGATGGAATTCGAAACGGTCAGCTCAAGCTTCACGAACAAACGCTAAAAAAACGAGAACAGCTATTTGCGAGATATTTGAGCACCGTTCATTGCAACGCAGAGCCTGTACTTTGTGCTTTTGATGACAACAAACAAACAGATGCTGTTGAAATTCAAAAAACGCTGAGCAACTTGACCCAAGTTCGCCCCGATATGGATTTTACCACCACCGACCAAATCCGTCACTCAGTTTGGATTCTATCCGATGAAGAGTCTCAGGCGCTGGCTGCCAAAACACAAAAATTAACGCCACTGTATCTCGCTGACGGTCACCACAGAGTGGCATCGAGCCTTGCCTTGGAAAACCTCGGGGACTCAGAAGCAACAAGCAGCGGGCTCATGGCTTTCATCATTCCGGAATCAGAACTTCTCATCCGTGGTTACCACCGGAGCTTGAAAGATGTGGATTGGAGTGCAGACCGCTGGGACGTCGAATTGCAAGGCCTGTCTCCCTTCATTTCTTGCCAACGCATCAAGAGGGAGAAGCTTTCTGAACCCAATCGTGTTGGAACAATTCACCTTCATGCTGCGGGTAAAAGCTGGGTTCTCAAACTGAACGACAGCAGCTTAGAACGTGTGGATGCTGACATCCTTCAAACCCATGTTTTCGAAGGATTGTTTGGCCTTGAGGATGCTCGAAACGATCCAAAGCTAACCTATATCCCTGGAACAATGAGTAGCGCTGAACTCATCGCTCATTGTGATGAGCAGACCGATAGCTGCATCTTCGAGATGTCACCAATAAGCAGCGCACAGATCAAAAGCACTGCCGACTGCGGAGGATTTTTACCTCCTAAAAGTTCTTGGATTGAACCCAAATTACGCAGCGGACTCTTCATTCATGAAATCTGAAGCAAGCAACATTCAGGAGCGTTTATCTGGCGTTCGGGACAGCATTCCCGAGCACGTCACATTGATCGCTGTCAGCAAAACCAAACCGAAAGAAGCCATTGAAGCTGCAGCCTCCATTGGACAAGTCGAATTCGGGGAAAATCGCGTCTCAGAATTGGCAGAAAAAGCCGCAGAGTTAAGTCATCTGAATTTAAAGTGGCATCACATCGGGCACTTGCAGACCAACAAAGTCAAACATGTCATCCCTCATACTGATCTCATCCACGCTGTGGACAGTGAGAGACTTCTTCTGGAAATCAACAAGCGCAGCGCAAGCACTGGTAAAACATCAGATGTCTTGCTCCAAATTCACATCGCCAAAGAAACCAATAAGTTTGGTTGGAGCTTCTCAGAATTCGATGCGTTTTTGCAAGAACAATCTTGGCAAAACCTACAGCATGTCCGTATCCGAGGGCTGATGGGAATGGCAACCTTTACAGACGACCGCCAACAAATTCGAAATGAATTTCAATCCTTGAAAAAGGCATTTGACGGAGCCTCATCCGTTCACAGCCACTGGGATATTTTATCAATGGGCATGAGTGGCGATTGGGAAATAGCTGTCGATGAAGGTTCCACCATGGTTCGGATTGGCAGTTCAATCTTTGGAAGCCGATGAATGATAAACCAACTTCATCCAAGACTACGAGTGATTGGCGCAGACTTTATGAGCCATGGCTAAAATCTTGGCTAATCCTCATGCCCATTGTAGGCGCTGGAAGCTATTACCTCACCCGAAATGCTTGGAGAAGAATCCAAGCCATTTTGCAAGGCGAAGCCGGAAGCGTCTGGGATGCGCCGCCCATCCCAAAAACTGCCGAGCCGGCATCGCTTATGTCATACGGCATTGGAGCCGCTCTTGTATTCTCTCTTTTTTGGTTGGTCATTGCACGATTGTATGTCGCCGCACAAGACTCACAACAAACCCCTCAACCCCCTCAATCTTATGAATAACTTTTCAATCACGTTCAGTGTCTTGGCCATTTGCATCACGCTCAACTCATTTGATGCAGCGCTCTTCGCACAGACTCCTGGTAATATTGAAGCTGCAGAGTATGATCCTAGCGGTAACCGCTGGTTCATCTCAAACAACTCTAGCTTGCTTGAAACGTCCAACGGCGGCGAGAGTTATACCTATTTTGGCAATGCAACAGCATCGCATGGAATGGAGGTCATTGATGGGCATCTCTTTGCCTTGGGCAACAACGTGATCCGAGCTTACGAACTCGAAACAGCTGCATTGATTGGCAGCTACTCAATCCCCGGTGCCGGCTTCTTAAATGGCATGGGAAGCCGTGCCCAAGAATTGGTAGTGAGCGACTTCTCCAATGGAAAGATTCATCGCGTAGACATCACAGATCCAGCCAATATGTCGAGCACAGTCCTAGTCAATAATACTGGAACCACTCCCAACGGTGTCGTCATTGACGAAGGAAATAACCGCGCCATCATCGTGAACTGGGGCGCTTCCGCCTCAATCCTTGCAATCGACTTAACGACTGAAGAACAGAGCACAGTGGTCGCCAATACCGGATTGGGAAACCTCGATGGAGTGGACATGGATGGAGAGGGACGCTTTTACATCAGCTCGTGGTCTCCAGCGCGTATCACGCGATATTCCAATGATTTCACTTCATCAGAGTCCGTTGTGCAAGGAGCAGGTTCAGGCCTTTCAAATCCGGCTGACATTAGCTACAGCATTGAAACGGACACCCTCGGAGTGGCCAATAGTGGAAACGGTACGCCATCATTTCATTCCTTTGGGTCCACCAGCGATATCAACCAACTTGAAAATACAGAATCTGTGATTTGGGATGGCCGGCAGCTTCGCGTCCAGTCGAACTTAGCTGGAACCTGGAATCTGTCGTCTTACTCCATATCCGGCCAACTAATGGCATTCAAGGAACTGGAATTGCCCAATGCACCCACCAGCATTTCTCCTGAGCGACTTGGCATTCAGAATAATTCCGGAGCAATTTGGCGCATCGTCTCTCCTTCCGGAAAGACCTATTCGGTTAAGACGGGTCCACGTCAATGGTGAGGCGGATTCGCTTGAAACGATCATCCGATTGAAATGCATCAAGGTCCTGAGCAAGAAGATTCTTATAAGCTTTTGGAGACAAGGAACGCTCAAACTTGAGCAATATCACTCGGAGGTATAAGTCGTTAATTTTGCTCAGCTGGGGTGTCTCTGGGCCAATGGCGCGCGCTGCAAAGCGCTGACGCAAGCGCCCAGCCAATACTTCTGATGCCGCCTCGAGCCTTTGTTCGTCCGAATGTTTCAAGGTGAGGCGAATCAGCCGATCATATGGAGGGTAACGGTAATTCTTACGCTCCTGCAATTCTTGACGGACCAGCCCATGATAATCGTTGGCCATGACTTTCGTCATTATCCAATGATCGGGATTATAAGTCTGTAAGATGACTTTACCGCGCTGGCCCGATCGCCCGGCTCTACCGGCAACCTGCGTGAGCATCTGGAAGGCACGTTCAAAACTTCGGAAATCCGGAAAATTGAGCATTCGGTCCGCATTGAGCACTCCCACCAATCCAACATGAGCAAAATCCAACCCTTTGCTTACCATTTGCGTTCCCACAAGCACATCATATTCCTGATTCGCAAAGGCCTGGACCATGCGCTCATGTGCATGCTTACTGCGCGTGGTGTCGCGATCCATTCGCGCTACCCTTGCTTTTGGAAACAACTCCTGAAGTTCCTCTTCCACGCGCTCTGTTCCCAAGCCTTTCGGCTTCATCGTTTTTTTTCCGCATGAACTGCACAATTGAGGAGGAGGAGCCACATGATAACCGCAATGGTGGCAATTCAATTCATTCTTCCATTTGTGAACAGTCAGCGGAACATCACAGCGTTCACATTCCGGAATCCAAGCACAGGTTTCACATTGCCAAACGGGCGCAAAACCACGACGGTTCTGAAATAAGATCACCTGCCGATTGGCGTTCAACACCTTTTCAATTTCCAATTTAAGTAAGCGGGAAAAATGGCCTGTCATGGCTCGCTGACGGTGTGCTTTTTTGAGGTCTGCGCACCATATCTCTGGAAGCAACACACCCCCATATCGTTCGGTCATCTCAACACGGTCAATGCGCCCCTCTTCTGTCAACCAATGTGTCTCTACCGAAGGTGTTGCTGAACCAAGTACCAAGAATGCATTGGCCTCACGGGCAAGCCACATCGCAGCGTCTCTTGCTTGGTACCTTGGCGCGGGATCTTGCTGCTTGAAACTCGCCTCATGCTCCTCATCCACAATGATCAAACCCAAATTCTGAAATGGTAAAAACATCGCCGACCGAGGACCAACAACCAGCTGAGCCTGTGAGCCATTTCCTTTTTTACCTAAAACCTCAAGCCATGTTTCTGTGCGTTCACGGGTTGTGAATCGGCTGTGATAAACTTGCAGAAAACGCTTGAAATGAAGCGCCAATCTCTGAATCAATTGCGTGGTCAATGCGATTTCCGGAACCAAAAAAAGGACAGTCTGTCCTCTCTCAAGAGCATCTGCAATGAGATGAATATAGACCTCGGTCTTCCCTGAACCCGTGACACCATGCAACAACGCATTGCGCTTGCCCGAATGATTGCTCACCGTAAGCTCTCTGTATGCGCGTGTTTGCTCTTCGCTCAGTTTGGGAAGAGGCTCTGCCTGAGGTGAGCTTGCGCGAGCCAGAAGTTCTTCTGGCTTTTTGGTTCGTTCAAAAATGCCCTTTTCCACCATTCGCCGTACCGCACCTGAATCAGCATTTGACGATTCAATCACTTTTTTTTCTGTGAATTCACCCTCCCAATTATGCTCGTTGCACAAGGAAATAAACCCGGCGAGCACACGAGCTTGTTTGGGCGCCCTACGTTCTAACTCATCGAGCAATGAAGTCAATGCTTCTTCGCGACGAAGGTCAGAGGCCAATTGGATGTGATTCGCCATTTTGGGCTTGTAGCGTTCCTTCCACTCTTCTTCCGAAACAATGAGACCCTTTTCGATCAGGCCATTGAGCAGCCGCTGTGGATTTTTCAAATCCACAATCAAAGCCGCTTCCGACAACTGAATTCCACCTTGGGCAACGACCGTTTCGTACAACAGAAGCGAACGTTCATCCAAGTCGCGCCAAACCGAATCTTGACGATTGGGCGGTTCAGGATGCGGCAAAAAACGCGCTTGACTGCTGAGCTTTAGCCCCGCCGGAAGAGCTGCAGCCATCACTTCACCTCGGGTACACATGTAATGCCTCGCCATCCAATCCCAAAGGTTGCGTTGTTGCAAGGGAACGATGGAATATGCATCCACAAGTGCATCCAACGGCCGAGGCACATAAGCCGTCGGCGCCTCGTCATGAACGCGCCAAACAATGGCTATGTACCGTTTTCGCGTGCCCACCTGCACCACGACTCGCATGCCCGGAAGCACTTCCTCTTCTTGATCCAGCAACCCATAAGTAAGTAGCTTGGGCAGTGGCAAAGGAACCACGACATCTGCATATTTTCCTTGGGCATTCATTGAAGCAGCAAATTGAGAAGAAAACCGCACATCTCTGGCACGAACTTGTAGGAAATAGATTTGTTATACCTATATGACACAAATCGCTTCACCACTCACGATCGGACAGAAAGCTCCGGATTTTCAAACAACCATTCAAGACGGGACGCAACGCGGATCTGCCGATTACAAAGGAAAAAAATTTGTCGTTTATTTTTATCCTCGCGACATGACTCCTGGCTGCACCGCTCAGGCGTGCAATTTGACTGAAAATTTCGATGCGCTCCAGGAAGCAGGAATCGAAATTCTAGGCGTCAGTCCTGATCCTGCAGCAAAGCACATGAAATTCATCGAAAAGCATGCCATTCGTTTTGACCTCGCCTGCGATGAAGACAAATCGTTGCACAACGCATTTGGAGTATGGGGCTTGAAAAAATTCATGGGAAAGGAATATGAGGGAACACACCGAACCACATTCTTGATCAATGAGAATGGAGAAATTCATGATGTCATTCTGAAGCCAAAAACCAAAGATCACGCTCGAGAAATCCTCGCTGGATTCGGTGTCTAAAAGAATTGCTTAAATAAACGTTGGTTCTTCGTTGACAAAAAACACACTACAACGTAAGTTCATTACGATGTAGGTAAGATACCTTCGTCCAAAACAACAAAAAATGTCTGTGGACACACAAAAACTCAAGGCGCTCCAGATGACCCTGGACCGCATGGACAAGACCTTCGGCAAAGGTGCCGTCATGAAGTTAGGGGATGAAGCAGTGGAACCCATTGAATCCATTCCATCCGGATCACTCACGCTGGACCTAGCACTGGGTATTCAAGGTTATCCAAAAGGGCGCGTCGTCGAAATCTACGGTCCTGAAAGCTCCGGAAAAACGACACTGGCCATTCATGCCATTGCGCAAGCACAAAAGCAAGGCGGAATATGCGCCATTATTGACGCTGAGCATGCCTTTGATAAGTTCTACGCTGAGAATCTTGGGGTAGACACCGAAAACCTGTTGATTTCTCAGCCAGATAACGGGGAACAAGGCCTGGAAATTGCTGATAACTTGATTCGATCCGGTGCCATTGATCTCATTGTTATTGACTCTGTTGCTGCCCTCACACCGCGCGCAGAAATTGAAGGTGAAATGGCTGACTCTTCTGTCGGTTTGCAAGCTCGTCTGATGTCAAAAGCGTTGCGAAAGCTTACAGGCTCTATCAGCAAAACAGGATGCTGCTGCATTTTCATCAATCAATTGCGAGAGAAAATTGGCGTAATGTTCGGGAACCCAGAGACGACAACGGGCGGAAACGCACTTAAGTTTTACTCTTCTGTTCGTCTCGACATTCGTCGATCTACACAATTAAAAGACGGAGACCGAGTTTTGGGTAACCGCACCAAAGTCAAAGTGGTCAAGAACAAAGTCGCTCCACCTTTCCGAAGAGCCGAATTTGACATCCTTTATGGACAGGGCATTTCAAAAGCAGGTGAAATCATTGATCTCGGCGTAGACATGAACATCATCAAAAAGTCAGGATCATGGTTTAGCTATGGCGAAACCAAATTGGGACAAGGCCGAGATGCTGTTCGCGGTCTGCTATTGGACAATCCGGAATTGCAAGATGAGCTTGAAGCAAAAATCAAAGCAGCCATCCAAAAAGAGAACAGCCCTGAAATTGTTGAAGAAGCCGAAATGGCCTAACGTACATCCATGATTTCTTCTGCATTAGACAACTCATCAATGATGGCAAAGGCACCGATTATCGGTGCCTTTGCCATTCTGTTTGTAAGCTGTGATTTGAGCGATTCCTCATCCGAAATCCATTCGGAAAAAAGCGTCACGAGTCCTTTGCAAGCGCTCGACCAGGAGATTCTCGAACACCCCAACTCTCCTGCTGCTTATAACGATCGAGCCATTTGGAAGCTGGCGCAATCTGATCCTCAGGGAGCATTTGACGATTGGGACTTGGCTTTGCGCGCAGATTCCAGTTACGCTCAAGCTTGGGAACAACAGGCGGATATGCTTTTCCAAATGCAGAAATTTGAAGACTGTCTTGCAAAACTTGATGGATGCCTTCAACATGCTCCAGAAAGTACAATCTGCATGCTTCAACGCGCAGAATTCTCGATCCACTTGCAGCAGTTTGAGCAGGCTTTTCAGCATTTGAATGATGCGTTGCGCCTGGATGATCAACTGCACGAAGCATATTGGATGAAAGGAAAGATTTACGCGATAACAGGCGCCGATGAAAAAGCATTGAGTTCATACCAAACAGCGATTGAAGTGAATCCAAAATTTTATGAAGGTTTCATCACATTGGGCATATTCCTTGCTGAGCGTTCAGACACCATGGCAGAAGAGTATTACCGTTCCGCGATGGAATTGAAACCAACGGCAGTCGAGCCCGTTTATAACTTGGCCATGTTTTATCAAAATGCCGGTCGCCTGGAAGAGTCGCTCGATTTGTACCGCGACATATTGACGCTGGATCCAGACAATGCAACTGCATCGTTCAATCAAGGATACATCCACCTCGAGTACCTCACTGAGTATGACAGCGCTGTTTATTGGTTTTCGGAAGCCATCGAAAGACTGCCCTATTACCACCAAGCGTTCTTCAATCGCGGCTTGGCTTTTGAAAGCTTGGGGTTGAATTCCGAGGCCATTGAAGATTACTCACAAGCTCTCAGAATAAAGCCAGATTATACGTCAGCGGCAAGAGCTAAAGAGCGAGCGATTTCTTCGCAATGACGTCGCCGATTCTCAAAGGAGTTTAGGACTTGCCAAAAGCGTTCAAATCTGTTCAAGGCAAACTAAAAAAGGCCCGGCGGAATCCGCTGGGCCTTCTTCAGTTCAGAAATCTTTTTCGATTCAAGATTCTTCTTCCAACTTATCCAATTTTTCCTGAGAAGATTTGACAATCGAACTCAATTCAATGGCTTTTAAAAAGTTCTCCTTGGCAGCAGCAGTATCTCCCATTTTTACATAGTAATCTCCTCTGCTGTCATAGGCATTGGCAACATCAGGAGCCAATCGGACATACATATTGAAGCAATCCAAGGCTTTCTCCATATCATTCTTGTCCATGTACCAATAGCCGAGCAAATTAAAAGTTCCGCCAATCGCACTCCAGCGCTTCGTTGCTTGATCCAATACAATTTTTGCTTCATCCATTGCATCAGATGACATCAACACCCATGCGAGATTTATTTGGGTAATTGGTGAATCAGGCGCTAACGAATGCGCCATTTGGGCGTTCTGAAGACGATCCCCAAACTCGGTTGATAGTGACTTAAGCAAATATGCAATTGCGGGATCCTCGTCATCTGCTTGAGCTACACCTTGCGCGGCAAGACGGTTCCATTCATCCCCGTCGCCCATGAACCACGCTTTCCACATGTTTCCATATCCCGCCATTGCCATGGACGGATCCATCTCGAGTAAAGAATCAGAGATCGCACTTGCTTTATCGACGTCGCCTTGCGCTGTGTGATAAAGCATTGAGTAGCAGAGGTCTTCAGCTCCTTCGACCTCCGAAGTAACCTCAAAACCATTTTTCGCAAGCATGCCGCCGTCCACATGGAACCAACGATGCCATCGGAAACCATCGCCGTGTTTGACCACGGTTCCATGAAAATAGCGATCGTTTGAAAAACTAAAATTGTGGAAATGAATAATTCCCATAGCACTTGCCACAGGGCCATTGACGTTCAATTCCAGCACATCGACTGTGATGGAATCCTCGTAAAACCATTCTGGCGATACATTATCTAGGTTTGCATTGGCCGGCTCATCCATATTCGGATGAAAATACACCGACTCTGAGGACAATCCTGACTTATAGGGTTCGATTGCATTTTCAAATCCAACTTGCGACGTAATGTGTTTGATCACAAAAGCCTCGACTTCAGATTCCGAGAGAGTGCCATCCTGAGTGGCGCAGCTCGTGGCTAGAACAGCCAATGCCGAGAGGAAGAAATAATTTTTCATTGTTTGGTAGGTTGATATCGGCAAAAAAAAGAATTGACACCGACAATGCCAAGCTTCCTTCAAACGTATTGTGCTCAGCAATTACCGAAAACGGAAAAAGCCGGCAGAAGCCGGCTTTTTCACATTTGAATGAAGTCTTTTACTTGACTTGATCCACCACAGCTTTGAAAGCATCAGGGTGGTTCATTGCCAAATCAGCTAAAACTTTTCGGTTGAGCTCAATGCCCTTCTTCGAGCATTTGCCCATGAATTCACTGTATGACATGCCGTGCTGGCGTGCACCGGCATTGATTCTTTGGATCCAGAGTGATCGGAACTGTCGCTTGCGTTGCTTTCTTCCTGAGTAAGCATAGAGAAGTCCCTTCTCTACTGCGTTTTTAGCGACGGTCCAAACGTTCTTACGGGCACCGTAGTACCCTTTGGCCATCTTGAGGATTTTTTTTCTACGCGCCCTCGACGCTACTGAGTTGGTTGCTCTTGGCATTTTTAAAGTTCTTTTTGGTAAGCGGCGCTGGACATATCCAGACTTGACAAACCGTTTACCGGGTTAAACGTACCGGTTGGTTGAGATTGGTCAGGCAATTAGGCGCAAAGCTGTGTCTTGATGCTCTTAACATCAGCCTTAGCAACTGTTGTCGTGTGCGTCAAGTTCCGCTTTTGCTTCGTTCCCTTCTTAGTCAAAATGTGACTTTTGAAGGCGTGCTTTCGCTTGATCTTTCCACTTCCCGTAAATTTAAAACGCTTCTTGGCGCTTCCTTTGGTTTTCATCTTCGGCATGGCCTCGGATTTTATGATTGGTTATTTTTTCTTCGGATTGAATAGAACGGTCATTCTCTTTCCTTCGAGCCGTGGCAGCTGTTCAACTGTTCCGAACTCCTCTAGCTCCTGAGCAAACTTCAGAAGAAGGATTTCTCCTCGCTCCTTGAAGACAATCGTTCGTCCTCGAAAGAAAACATAAGCCTTGAGCTTTGACCCCTCCTCCAAGAACTTCTTGGCGTGTTTGAGCTTGAAGTTGAAGTCATGATCATCCGTATTCGGTCCGAAACGGATTTCTTTGACTACGACCTTCTGCTGCTTGGCCTTCATCTCTTTTTGCTTCTTCTTCTGGTCGTAAAGGAATTTCTTATACTCGATGATTCGGCAGACAGGAGGATCGGCTTTGGGAGAAATCTCCACAAGGTCCAATTCCAATTCTTTTGCCAACACCAAGGCAGCAGGTGTCGACATCACTGCCGACTCTACGTTGTCTCCTACCAAGCGAACCTCCGACACTGTAATCTTGTCGTTGATCTTGTGAAGATCTTCCTTCCGGACGCGGCCCCTGTATGGGGTCCTTTTTCTACGAATTGCTATAACTCAGGAATTTAAAAATGACACAAACTTTATTTCAACATCTCCGCAATCTCTGTTTTGATCAATCCAGCGAATGCTTCAATGCTCATGCCGCCGACATCACCTTCTCCTTGCTTCCGCACGGATACCGTTCCTTCTTTGGCCTCGTTTTCACCAAGGATGAGCATGTATGGAATCTTTTCCAACTCGGCGTCGCGAATCTTCTTTCCAACCTTCTCAGACCTTTTGTCTACGAGGGCGCGAATATCGTGATTTTCAAGGACTTTTGAAACACTTTCAGCATATTCGTTGAATCGATCGGATATGGGCAGAATTTTCACCTGCTCAGGAGCGAGCCACAGTGGGAATTTCCCAGCGCAATGCTCGATCAAAATCGCAACAAAACGCTCCATTGAACCAAATGGGGCGCGATGAATCATCACGGGGCGGTGCTTTGTGTTGTCGGCTCCCACATATTCCAACTCAAAACGCTCCGGCAAGTTGTAGTCAATTTGCACCGTACCCAATTGCCACTTTCGACCAATGGCATCCCGAACCATGAAATCCAACTTCGGTCCGTAAAAGGCCGCCTCACCCAATTCAACCACCGTTTCTAATCCTTTCTCATTCGCGACTTCCTGGATCGCTTGCTCAGCCTTGTCCCAGTTCTCATCCTTGCCGATGTACTTGTCGGGATTTTCGGGATCACGTAAACTAACCTGAGCAATGAAATCTTCGAATTTCAAAGTGCGGAAGATGTATAGAACAAGATCTATGACTTTGTCTACTTCTTCTTTAACCTGATCGACCGTGCAAAAAATGTGAGCATCGTCTTGAGTGAAGCCACGCACTCGTGTCAAACCGTGTAACTCTCCAGATTGCTCATACCGGTAAACAGTTCCAAATTCAGCAAATCGAACCGGCAAGTCGCGGTAACTTCTCGGCCGAGCTTTGAATATTTCGCAGTGGTGCGGGCAATTCATAGGCTTGAGCAAATACTCTTCGCCCTCCGCAGGTGTATTGATTGGCTGGAAGCTATCCTCGCCATATTTCACGTAATGCCCGGAGGTCATGTACAATTCCTTGTTCCCAATGTGCGGAGTAATGACAGATTCATAACCTGCCTTTCTTTGGGCCTCCTTGAGAAAAGACTCCAGTCTCATCCTTAAATCAGCTCCTTTGGGCAACCACAGTGGCAGGCCTTGCCCCACTTTCTCTGAAAAATGGAAAAGATCCATCTCTTTGCCCAATTTGCGGTGATCACGTGCTTTTGCCTGTTCAAGCAATTCCAAGTAAGCGTTTAACTCCTGCTTCTTTGGAAAAGTGATTCCATACACCCGAGTCAATTGCTTGTTCTTCTCGTCTCCCTTCCAATATGCTCCAGCGATGCTCATTACTTTCGCTGCCTTCACAAAACCCGTATGTGGCATGTGTGGGCCGCGACACAAATCGGTGAAATTGCCCTGGCTGTAGAAGGTTATGCTACCGTCTTCCAATCCCTCAAGTAAATCCAGTTTGTATTCGTCGTCTTTCTCTGTGAAATAGGCAATGGCGTCTGACTTGGTCATCTCGGAGCGAACAAACGGATTCTTTTGCTTTGCCAATTCAATCATCTTGGATTCAATCGCGGAAAAATCCTTGTCCGTAATGACTTGATCGCCGAAGTCGACATCATAGTAGAAGCCATTCTCAATCGGTGGGCCAACCCAGAATTTCACGCCTGGAAAAAGTGCTTCTAAGGCCTCGGCCAACAGGTGAGCAGAACTGTGCCACATGGTATTCTTGCCCTTATCATCTTTCCAAGTAAGCAACTTCAATGTGGCATCTGCAGTGATCTGACGCTGGGGGTCCCAAACTTCACCATTCACCTCAGCTGCAAGGACGTTGCGAGCCAAACCTTCGCTGATGCTCATAGCGACGTCAAGGGCTGAGGTTCCAGATTCAACTTGGCGCGTTGAGCCATCGGGTAAGGTGATATTAATCATGCTTCTGTAGCTTTTCTAATCGCCGCAAAGATAAGGCCTGACAAGACGGAAATAATGAAAATATGAGTGCAATTCCAATTGAATCACCCCCGGTGACGCACACGACTCCATGGCTTAACATGCCAGTGAACTTGGGCCTCTGCGACGACTTCACCCTCGGAATCTAACAAGCGCGATGGAAGCACGAAACGACTCGCGCCGTCTTCAGACTGTTCAATTTCAGCATTTACTCGTGCTTTCAAAGCCCCGGGAATATCGGCCAAAGCTGTGCAATCTCCAGGTGCAGGACGGCGCACGTAATTCACCTCTAAGCGATTCATAATCAATCGATAATCCGCCATATCAAAGCGAATTAAAACAGCCATACCCGAACAGAATTCACAGGCCGTTGCCATCGCACAGGCATGCATGCCTTTCAAGTGATTCTGATTGGCACGACGGCTCGGCAAAACCACCCTTACATGGTTTTCATCCAACCCTACAATTTTGATTCCATGCGGAGCATTGAAAGGCAATACCCTCCTAAAAACCAGATTGAGCCAGGCGAAATTCCCTGATTTAGCGCGGTCAACAGCCCAGTAAAAAAGTGTCTTTAGGTTCATGCTTTCCCCGCATTGACTCGTCGTTCACGAAGGATCTCAGCAATCCGTGGTTTAAAATATTGTTCCCCTTTCATGACTTTGCCATCTTCGCGATAAATCGGCTTTCCATCTGCACCCAATTTAGACATGTTGGATGCCTGAATCTCCATAAAAACATCCTCGATCAAATGGCTCATACCATGGCTAAGAATTGTTCCGCAAAGAATGTACAATTGATCACCCAATGCATCGGCAATTTCAACAGCATCTCCTGCGAGGGCTGCTTCCAGGTATTCCTCTGTTTCTTCGGCCATGAGCCGGTAACGCAATTCCACCGTTTCACGAGGTAAATCCGCTTCCAAGGCTGGAGCATTTCGGATTCCAAAGCGTTCGTGAAATTCGCGAACACAGGCAATGATTGTTTGGAAGGCCGCGCCTGCAGATGGATTTTGTTTATTTGAGTTCATAGGTCTTTAACATGATTTGATGAACTCACCATTTGAGGTCACATTGTCGAAAGGTATATTCGCAATTGCTGTAAGCCAAATGAGTATCGAATTATCTAGCATGGAAGACAAAGACCCAATCATTGCCGCCTCCGAATCCGCTTCAAATGAGCAGGCCACCGCTGAGGAAACCGTGGAAAAAACCATGCCGTCTGAGGCAGCCAAAGGCGCTCCAGACATCCGTGCTTTAAACGAACGCATCCAGAAGTCCAGTCAATTTGTCGATTTGTTGCGGATGGAATTGTCCAAAGTCATTGTCGGACAAACCGGAATGGTAGACCGCTTGTTAATCGGCCTTCTGGGAAATGGTCACGTTCTGCTAGAGGGCGTACCGGGCCTCGCCAAAACTCTCGCGATTAAGAGCCTATCAGAATCAGTTGACGCCCAGTTCAGCCGGATTCAATTCACTCCTGACCTTTTGCCCGCTGACCTCATCGGAACGATGATTTACAATCAAAAAGAAGAGCAATTTTCGGTCAAGAAAGGTCCGATTTTTGCCAACTTCGTTTTGGCAGATGAAATTAACAGAGCGCCAGCCAAAGTGCAAAGTGCCCTGCTCGAAGCTATGCAAGAGCGACAGGTCACCATTGGCCCCGAATCCTTCAAACTACCGGAACCATTTTTGGTTCTCGCAACACAGAATCCTGTTGAGCAAGAGGGTACCTACCCTCTTCCTGAAGCGCAAGTCGATCGATTTCTACTTAAAGTCGTAATTGGCTACCCCACGAAGGATGAAGAACAGCGAATCATACGTGCTAACCTATCGTCTGAAGGGTTGAGAACTCCGCAAAAAGTAGTCTCAACAGAAGAAATTGTGACAGCTAGAAAATTGATTCGCGACATTTACCTCGACGAAAAAATAGAGCGTTACATCGTGGATTTGGTTCACGCTACGCGCAACCCTGACGAATATGGTTTGGGGCACCTGACCCAACTGATCAATTTTGGAGCTTCCCCGCGAGCAAGCATTGGTTTGGGCATTGCTTCCAAAGCGCATGCATTTTTGAATCAGCGAGGATATGTCACACCGGAAGATGTGCGTACCATCGCACTCGACGTCTTGCGCCACCGCGTAGGGCTTACGTTTGAAGCAGAAGCCGAGAACATCAGTGATGAGCAGCTCATCACTGAGATTATGGATCACGTTCAGGTGCCTTGATCGAAACATATCTGCATCATCTTCAATCACCATGGACACGAAGGAACTCATCCAACGCGTGCGACGGGTCGAACTGAAAACCAGAGGACTCAGCGATCGCATTTTCTCTGGAGAATACCACAGCGCATTCAAAGGCAGAGGTATGGCCTTCAGCGAAAACCGCGAATACCAGCATGGAGATGAAATCCGTACCATTGACTGGAATGTCACCGCGCGCATGGGTCATCCATTTGTGAAGGTTTTTGAAGAAGAGCGGGAGTTGACTGTGTTTTTATTGATTGACATCAGTGCCTCCAACGCAAGCGGATCTCAGCAGCGCAGCAAGCATGAACTCATCACTGAATTGAGTGCATTATTGGCATTCAGTGCTATGGGCAACAATGACAAAGTAGGCGCTGTCCTTTTCAGTGATCAAATTGAACTGTTCATACCACCCAAAAAAGGACGCTCCCACATCCTGCGCATCATCCGAGAAATCATTGAAATTGATCCGATTGGCACCAAAACCAACATCTCGTTTGCCCTCGAACATTTCATGTCGGCCATGAAGAAAAGAACCATCGCGTTCTTGATTTCAGACTTTCGAGACGAGAACTTTGAAAAGCCGTTAAAGCAAGCAGGCCGCAGGCATGACCTGGTTGCGCTGCGAGTGACAGACCCGCTCGATCGAAACGTGCCCGCTGTTGGCTGGATTCCTCTTCAAGATCCAGAAACTGGGATGCACCGCTGGTTCAATAGTGGAAATCGCCATTCACGAAAGCAACATGAAGTCAATGAACGGAAGCGCGAAACCAACTTGAAAGATCTCTTTGCGCGCTCCGGAATCGACCAAGCTGTGCTGTGCACAAACCGCCCTTACATTCAACCCCTCATGCAACTTTTTGATCGCCGTGGTTGATTTAAAACACACAGGAATACTCGCATTGTTGCGTTGCATGCTTTGTGGGCTGCTGATCATGACAGCCACGTATGCATTGAAAGCACAGGTCGTAACAATCCAACTGGACACCAACTTACTTGCTCTTGGTGACCAAACCGTTCTTACTGTTGCTGCTACGCGCGATCCTATGGATGGCGAGGGGTCCTTTTCATGGCCCACTTGGACAGACACTTTGACCGGTGGACTTGAAATCCTGAAAATTGTTGAAGAAGACACATTAGCGGTTGAGTTAGCTCAAGGTCGAATTGGAATCCAAGTGACTCAAAAACTCTTGGTCACGCATTGGGACAGCGGTTTTCATACCATTTCACCAATCCAGATGGGATGGAATAATGACACCATTGAGAGCAACTCATTGGGCATTCAAGTCCTGATGCCCGAAGCAGGAGATGCTGGTAAACTTGCTGGACACGCCCCGATCCGACTGACCTCGTGGTCTTGGAAAGAACGCATCCAACAATTTTTTCCCTTGGCTCTCGCAGCAGCCCTAGTCTTCGCTGTTGGATTTTGGCTCTTCAAAAAATGGAAAGAGCGAGGGCCGAAGGAAGAAACAGAACGAAACGTTCCTGTGGATCCGCTTGAACCTGCTCACGTGATTGCACTGAGAAGATTGGAGGCCATCCAAAGCGATGCAGTATGGAAGAAAGGCCAGATCAAATTGCACCACGCAGCGTCCAGTGAAGCTTTGCGTTTGTATTTAGAGCATCGATTCCATTTTCCTGCCCTGGAACGATCGACCTCAGAAATCAAACAGGCCATCAATCGACTGCCTTTGAGCAGAAATGAGACAGACACTCTGATTGAAGTTCTCACGTTAGCGGACCTGGTCAAATTTGCAAAGTTCACTCCTGAACTTTCGGACCATGAGCGTATTGTTAGCCGTTCGATAGAATTTGTCGAAAACACCATTCCTTCCTTGGAAGCCAAAGAGACTGCCGCACTATGAGAAATTGGATGCTCCCTTTGTTTTTGCATCTTTTGAGCATTGGGCTGTTCGGCTTAGCACTCCAATATGGCAATCAGCATTATCAATGGGAAGAACCTCTTCTTCTGTGGTTCGCTCTCAGTATGATTGCCTATGTCTTTTTGCGCGCAAGCAAACAAAAACCCATCGGTTTTAATGGTGTTAGGTGGAGTTGGAACAGCAACACAAATGAAGTCAACTGGAAAATCCATTTGCATCAAATCATCCCTGAAATCCCGTACGCTCTCAAAACATTGGCAATCGGGCTACTTTGCATTGCAGCCGCTCGCCCACAATCTTCATCCTCCGTGGAAGATTACACCCGTGAAGGCCTCGACATTGTACTCAGCCTTGACCTTTCTGCTTCTATGCTGAGCAAAGATTTCTCACCAAATCGTTTGGAAGCGTCCAAAGAAGTTGCCATCCAATTTGTAGATGAACGACCAAATGATCGCATTGGAGTCGTAGCCTATGAAGGAGAGGCTTTTACTCAGATTCCCTTGACCACCGACCAGCGCGTCGTCATGAATGGCATTGCCGAATTGGAAACTGGACTGCTCGAAGGCGGGACGGCAATCGGCATGGGTTTAGCCACTGCAGTCAATCGTTTAAAAGACTCCGACGCAGAGAGCAAAATCATCATTCTCCTGACCGATGGCGTCAACAATTCAGGTCAGATTAACCCCCTAGACGCTGCACAACTCGCCAAACTGAACGATATTCGAGTATACACCATTGGCGTCGGCACCATCGGAAAAGCGCGCAGTCCTGTGCGAAAAGTCGGGAACCGCTTTCAATACGATTGGATTGAAGTGAAAATCGATGAAGAAATCCTTAAGCAGGTGGCAAGTGCAACAGGAGGTCGCTATTTCAGAGCCACCAGTGAAGATAAGCTAGCAAACATTTATGACGAAATTGACAAGCTAGAAAAGACCCAGTTCAACGTCCTACGGTACAATCAAAAAACCGAAGAATTCCTGCCTTTTGCCCTCGCCGCGGCATTGGCGTTGCTACTTGAATTTGTCCTCAAACATCTGATCATCCGAAGCCCACTATGAGTCAGGTTACCCCATCTTCTTCCAGACGGAATACGAGCGGCAACACCCAAAGTTTTCGGGTATTTAGCACAGCTATATCACTAACACTGGCTGAATTTCTTTTCTGGATTGCACTTTTGACGGGGTGGTACAGCCTTCGTGAAATCGCACCAAATGTTCAATTGGAACGAACAGAATGGTGGCCAATACTTTTGTTGATTCCCGCTGCGGCTTGCATATTCGTCTGGAGCCTGAACCGCAAACAACGCCTAGCGCGTCTTCTCGCCGAAGAATCACTTTGGCCAATCATTTTGCCTCTTTGGCGACCTCAACTGCACGGGTGGAAGTTTTTCATTTGGAGGTTGGCTTTCGCTGCGGTTCTCATTGGGATTTTAGACATAAAGGTTGGCGCTCGCCTCAAAGAAATAAAAAGTGAGGGAGTTGACGTTATGGTCGCATTGGATGTTTCCAAAAGCATGGAAGCAGAAGATTTGGGCATGAGCAGATTGACCATTGCGAAAAGAAGCATTGAACGCTTGATCGACCAATTGGATGGTGATCGCATAGGATTGGTTGTGTTTGGTGGTGACGCATTTGTACAATGCCCAATTACGACCGATTACGGCGCTGTTAAGTTGTTTCTCCAAGGAGTAAACACCGGGATTATTCCTGTGCAGGGAACGGCTCTTGGAAGGGCCATTGAAGTATGTGCATCCGGCTTCTCTGAGGCATCACCGGCCTCAAAAATGATTGTTTTGTTTACCGATGGAGAAAGTCATGAGGATGATGCTGCAGCTGCCGCGACAACTGCGGCAGAGGCTGGAATCGAAATTCACGCAGTTGGCATGGGCAGTGCATCAGGCGCTCCTATCCCCCTGTACGATCGTTATGGCCGACCAGCCGGCTTCAAAACCGACGCGGAAGGCAACGCTGTGGTAACCATCTTAGATGAAGCAACGCTCATTGAAACTGCAAGGGCCGGAAACGGAAGTTATTTGCAAGCAACCCAAGGTCTGGTCAACATAGCACCTATCGTACAGGCCATGGACGGGATGGAACAAGCAGAGGTTGCAACCATGTCATATACCGATTACACGCATCATTTCCATTGGTTCTTCATCTTCGCTGTTGCGATGTTATTGTTGGAAGGCTCATTGAGTTCAAATCTGTTTTACCGCAATGTTTCCGCACCATGAAACAGTTTTCATTCTTAAGAAAATCACTTCTTCTAAGCGCCCTACTTTTGAGCTCTTTCGAAATTTTCGCACAGCGCGACAATCAGAAGGACGACCAGAGCGCAAAAGCCTCCATCATTGAAGGCATCAGGCAATTTCAAAACGGAGAAACTGGTGCAGATAGTCTTTTTGCTCTGGGGGAATCGCACTCTAAACTCGCACCTATTGCCGCCTACAATCGAGGCCGTTCAATGTTGGAGCTGGAGGAAGGATCAGCGGAGGCAAGAAAAGCATTTCAGCGTTCCATTGCTGGGACCGAAGACAATTCTCTTGTCGCAGACGCGTGGTACAACACAGCCAATAGCTTAATGCTTGAACAAGACTTAGAAGGAGCTATTGAAGCGTATAAATCAGCCCTTCGCTCAAATCCAAAACACGATGCTGCCCGATTCAATTTGGCTCAGGCCCTTCGCATGAAGCAAGACCAACAGGACCAGCAAGAACAACAGG
>DCPZ01000018.1 GCA_002323795.1 Flavobacteriales bacterium UBA1531
CGATGGCAGCGGAGTTGGGAAGAAACAACGTGTATTCGTCCAGTCCTTCCAAGTTCGTGTTCGAACCAGGAAAGCCCCCACTCTGGCCGAAAAACGAACATCCGAAATACGATTGAAAAGCATAAGCGGACGAGTACGCGTCCATATTTTGATTTTCGCCACAACCCCAGAAGCTCAGCATGACATCGCACAGCGTTTCTGCATCTACAATGATCGTCCCGGTCATGCCTAATTCAGGCTGCACCCCAATGGAAGACGTGTAGGTATAGACGCCCGGCACGTCGAAGGTGACCGTGCCCATGCAGACGCCGTCGATGTTGCCTTCGGTTTCCTCAAGAAAGAAGGAAACAGGGTTGCTCTCGGCGGTGCCGTCGACGTTGTGCGTGCCTTCTGCGTTCACGAAGGCGACGGTTTGCCCCACAGGAATCGTGAATTCGCTCGGCGTGAAAAGGAAGTCGGTCAGGTAGACGGTCGCATCTGCCTCACATTGAGAATGAGTTTCTGTCGAGATTACACTCAGTAGTGCGAAAAATGCTATGTACTGGAATCGCTGAATTTTCTTCATCATACACTTAATACCTGTTGACATATAGATTGTGACAGAAAGTTGCCGGTTTTGACCGTTTAGTGGTACATAAAACCTAAAAAAAGGTATAAGGTTCATTTTCGTTCAATGGAAACTGCTGATAAGGAACTTGGAAGTGGCCTTTCAGGGCAAAAAAAAAGACCGCGTCAATGGCGGTCTTTTTCGAAAGTCGAGAGGCTTTATTTCGCCTTCATGAGGCCAAATATGGCGAGCACGAGGGCGATGATGTCTGGCGCTGCCATTTCAGTGCTGAAGTCCATCACTGAAGCATGCGAGAAAACCGTGAAGAACAAAGTCAACAAAACACCCGTTCCGATGATGTATGCGATGAGCGCGTTTTTGGCAGTTTCCAAAGCACATGATCGGATCATGATCAGGGTTAGACCAATCATCAAAAGGGCAGGGGAAAGTCCGTAGTGAAACATGGTGGCCATTTCGAGCAATTCTGGCGTTTCGGTTGCACGGGTCTCACCGACCATTTGCAAGGCCATGGCGCCAGGAGCAAAAAGCATCATGATTCCCATGAGCGCATTGTAAGCGCCAAGGATCGTGAGTGTTAGGGAAGTTTTCATTTAAAGTGGGTTAGGAATTGGATGTCAATGATATTAAATCCCGAAGAGAAAATCAATTGAAGTGGTTGGACTTCATTAACTTCAGCCTCTGCACGGCAAGAAAACAGAGCGCAAACCACCGCAAAGAAGGAGGAGTTGAAATGGGATTTAACATTGTACTTGTCGAGCCGGAAATACCGAATAACACGGGCAACATTGGCCGGCTGAGCCTAGCCTCAGGATCGATACTTCATTTGATTCAGCCTTTGGGGTTTGAAATTACCGATGCTCGCCTGAAGCGCGCTGGACTCGATTACTGGCGGCATCTCGATGTACGCTTCTATGATGACCTCGAATCTTTCATGGCTCTCAACAAAGAGGCTCACTTTGCCTTTCTCTCAAGCAAAGGAAAAAAGTCATATCATGAGATCGATTACAGAGATGATATGTTCTTGGTCTTTGGCAAAGAATCGGTTGGTTTGCCTGAAAAGTTACTGTCTCTTTACCCTGACCGATTGTTTCGTATTCCCATTTTTAGCGATCACATTCGAAGCTTAAATGTGGCCAATGCAGTTAGCATCGTTGTTTACGATGGTTTGCGTGCATTGGATTAGGCAGATGGTTGGCATTGTGCATGCCATTGGGTTTTGGTCACAGACAAAAACCTTAAAGCGTAAGCCACGATGTTTTAGAGATTCACAGGCTGAAATGCCTTTGCTGCTTCGACCGTTTTGGCTTGATCCTCATCTGTCAGTGTTGTGCATAGAAACCAAGATTCATAGGCAGAAGGAGGCAGGTAGATGCCCGAGTGCAGCATGTGGTGAAAAAACTGTTTGAAGACTTCATTGTCTCCTTTTTTTGCGGATTCAAAGTCACGAACGGGGTTCTCGCAGAAGTGCACAGAAAGCATGGAGCCTACCTGATTGATCTGATGGCCGATTGATTTCCTTTTGAAAACTTCGCTCAATTCTGAGGCCAAGGAACTTCCCCGCTCTTGGAGCTTTCCATACACCTGAGGGTTTTTGTCTAAGGCATTCAATATGGCGTAACCTGCGCTCATTGCGAGAGGATTGCCAGAAAGGGTGCCTGCTTGATAGACAGCTCCCGTTGGAGCGAGATGCTGCATGATTTCTTTTTTGGCCGCGAAAGCACCAACCGGAAGTCCTCCACCGATGATTTTCCCAAAACACGTAATGTCTGGGGTTACGTTGTAAAGCTCTGCAGCTCCACCTTTCGAGAGCCTAAACCCTGTCATGACTTCGTCAAAAATGAGCAATGCGTTTTGTTCAGAGCAGAGCTTACGCAACCCTTCTAAAAATCCTTTTTCAGGTGGAATGCACCCCATATTTCCCGCCACAGGCTCAATGATGACACTTGCGATTTGACCAGTAAACCTTTCGAAAAGTGTTTTGACACTGGCTAGATCATTGAAAGTTGCGATCAAGGTGTCCTTTGCGGTGTTTTTGGTAACTCCGAGGCTATCGGGGCTTCCAAACGTGATTGCGCCACTTCCTGCCGCAATCAAAAAGGCGTCCGAATGGCCATGGTAACAACCTGTGAATTTTATGATTTTATCAGCACCGGTATAACCGCGAGCGAGCCGGATTGCGCTCATGCATGCCTCAGTGCCCGAGTTGACCATTCTTATTTGGTCTATCTCAGGCACCATTTTGGTGATGAGCTCAGCAATGCTGGTCTCCAATTCCGTGGGGGCTCCGAAAGATGTCCCTCGATCAGCGGCCGCTTTGATAGAATCAATTACTGCTGGGAATGCATGTCCTAAAATTTGGGGGCCCCAGGAATTGATGAAGTCGATGTAGTTATTGCCATCTTCATCATACAGATAAGACCCTGAGGCGCTTTTCAAGTAAATTGGATGACCGCCAACTGATTTGAATGCACGGACCGGAGAATTTACACCTCCCGGAATGAATTTTTGTGCTTCGTCAAAGAGTTGGGATGATCTTTCGTACTTCACGGCTGTTGGGTCTAGGATTTAGTTGCGCGCCACAAGCTGGCACAAAGGTCAGGCAGAACAATTCAAAGCCGGCATAAGTGCGGTTTTTTGTCGTATTGCATTAAAGATCAGGTGCTTGGCTGATTTTGCTCAGAACCAATTCCTCAAGTCCCTGTATCCATCGGGGGTGGTCATTCAGACTTGGAACGAAATCCAATTGTTCACCTCCTTTCTCCTGAAAAAGTTCTACGTACTCTTCTCCAATTTCGACAATTGTCTCGAGACAATCCGCTACAAACGCTGGGCTAAATACGAGAAGTTTTTTGTCTCCTGCCGCGGCACGTTGCTCAATGACTTTGTCGCTGAAAGGTTCTACCCAGCCACCACCCAGCCGAGATTGGAAGCACACTGTATATCGATCAGGGGGGATTTGCATGCGCTCAGCCAAGGCTCTTGTGGTCGCGTAACATGTGGCTTTGTAACAAAATCGATTCTCCTCATTGATTTCGTCTTCACAGCTGTGATTTGAGCACTGGCGGTCTTCGTAAACTTTATCGAGTTGACGCTCTGGCAAACCATGATAACTGAACAAAATGTGGTCGTAAGAAGCGTGGTCAAATTCCTGCGCCCGCAATTCAAATCCTTCGAGATAACCCCGGAAATCCCAGTATTGACTGATTGAAATGATATCAGGAATCACATACCATTTGCTTAAAATTTCAAAGGCTTTTTGTAAAGTTGATCCTGTTGAAGCGGATGCGTATTGGGCATACAGTGGCAGGATCACGATGCGATCGTACTGGTCCAACTGCATTCTTTTTAGAACGAGATCCATGGAAGGATTTTGGTACCGCATGGCCAACTCCACTGTGACCTCTCCTTGGAAAGCTTTGACCATTTCAGGTCGGTTCATGCGCTCTTGCAGCAAGTCTCTGACGCTTTGGCTATTTGTCAGCAGAGGTGAACCTTCTTCCGTCCAGACCTTCTTGTATTCTCGTGCACTACGAAAACTTCGAATGGGCGCTATGAGTCCTTTGACGAGAATTTGACGGGGTAGCCAAGGAATGTCAATCACACGACCATCGCTCAGAAATTCCTTGAGGTATCGCCATACGGCACTGGCAACGGGCGCATCTGGGGTTCCCAGATTGATCAGTAGAATTCCTGTTTTCATTGTACAGTTTCAAACAGCTCAAAGGCGCCCTGGTTCAACAAATTATCATTTTTTGATTTGTTCAGTCAACAACGGCAACGATTGCATTCCTGAAATTCAATTCTCAAAATCCAATCGTTTGCAAGCGCACCTGCGGATGATTCTGTTTTTTTTCGTGGCCAAGAGCGTTAATAATTGCTGAGTTTTTGCAATTCAAGCACAGAATCGGATCTTTTATCCTTTTTTGACGTTGTATTTACAAAAGTCCGACAAAAATCTTGCCTCCCATAGCTTGGTCACGCCGAAGTCAAGAATATCTTTGTTCTCGCATGAATTCTGGCAGAAGAGTAGAGCACGATTTCAACGCGCTGAGTATTTCATTCCAAAAGGCAGACATAGCCGTTCGGAGTCAATTCAGCCTGAGTGCCAACGAGCAGACCCTTCTGCTCGAGAGCATTTCAAATGCAGGAGGTCAGAACGCAATGATTTTGTCTACTTGTAATCGAACAGAGTTATACTGCTCAGGACTGAGTATGGATGAAATGAGGGATTTGTTCTTGGGCAGCACAGAAGCTTCGGAGGAAGTTTTCGAAAACGTTGCCTCGAAGTACCAAGGAATTCAAACCATCGAGCACCTTTTCAATGTTGGATGCGCATTGAACTCTCAAATTTTGGGTGATACAGAAATCAGTGGCCAAATGAAAAGATCACTGTTTCATTCCAAATCGGCGGGAATTGATACAGGTTGGCTGGAACGTTTGATTTCGAGCGTGCTCCGATGCAGTAAAAGAGTGAAGCGAGAGACAGGGTTGAGCTATGGGGCGACTTCAGTTGCGTACAGTGCGGTTCAATACATGCGGGATTCTTTCGCCGCGCTGGACGGAAAAAAAGTCGTTCTATTTGGCTTGGGAAAATTAGGCCGGAATACCTGCCGAAATTTGGCAAAGCACCACCGGACTTCCGAGATCACAGTGGTCAATCGAGACAGCCAAAAAACACTGGATATTGCAGGTGAATTTGGTTTCCGATCAGCGGGAATTCAGGATTTGAAAAAGGTCTTGATGACTGCTGATGTGTTGATTTTAGCTACTGGAGCGGAGGAATATACGGTCACCAAAGGGATGATTTTGCCAGAGAAAGAACTCCTCATATTGGACATGAGTATGCCTCGAAATGCCGATCCAAGTTTGGAGGAGCAGAGCAACGTGCGAATCGTTCACGTGGATGAACTGAGCAAAGCGGCAAACATTCGTTTGGGTGACCGACTCAATCATCTTCCCAAAGCGAAGGAAATAGTTGCTCAGGAAATAAAAGAGTTCAGTGCTTTATTGGATTCGCTTGCGATTGCTCCGACACTGGGTTTGGTCTCCAAAAATCTGCGAACATTTCGTGACATTGAAATGACAAAATTGGGTTTAGATGACGAGAAAGAAGAACAAAGACTGCTTCTCTTATCGGATAAAATAATCCAGAAAGTCACGACCCAGGTCGCAACCTTTCTCAAAACAAAAAGTGACGATGTCGGTGAGGATATGACGATGTTTGAAGATGTGTTTCAAAGGCCTACGACCGGCAATGATTGAATTGAAAATCGGTACACGAGGAAGTGATTTGGCACGTTTTCAAGCCAACTTAGTTCAGCAGAAATTGGCTGAGATTGGCCTTGATTCTAAAATAGTAATCATCAAAACCAAAGGGGATGCGATTCAAAATCGCAGCTTGCAAAGCTTAGGAACGGGCATATTCACGAAGGCCTTGGATGATGCCTTGATCAACGGAGCCATCGATATTGCAGTCCATAGCATGAAGGATGTGCCCACTGTTCTGTCCCCATCACTCTCGGAATATGCTGTACTTGAAAGGGGTGATGATGGCGATGTTTTGGTCGGCAATGATCCTTCTAGCCAAGTCGTGGCGACAGGCAGCATTCGTCGAAAAGCGCAGTGGCTCAGACGCCATCCTAATGATGTGGTGACCGATTTGCGCGGCAACGTGGAAACAAGAATCGAAAAAGTCAAGCGAAGTGAATGGAAGGGAGGAATTTTTGCAAAAGCGGGGTTGGTGAGACTGAATAGGCATTTGGATTTGGCTGATTCGATGGACTTAGATTGGATGATTCCTGCGCCGGCACAAGGAGCAATTGTAGTCATAGGTCGGACGGAGGAGCGAGTCCTTCAAGAGCAAGTTTATCAATTGAACCATCATGAATCATCGCTTGCCGTCGCCATTGAGCGCACCTTTCTGAACACGCTGGAAGGGGGGTGTGCAGCACCAATTGGTGCTCGAGCTTTCGTAAGTGGTAAACGGGTGAAGTTTGTGGGTTGCTTGACTGCACCGGATGGACAAAGTGAGGTTCGTCTTGAGAGGGAATCAATGGAGGGTGCTCCGGAACTCGGTGCCGTTTGGGCCAATGAACTTCTAAATGAAGGAGGAAGAGAAATCATGCGATTGTTGCAGAATTAATCTAGCTCAATGATCAAACTCCTTGTTACTCGGGTTCTTCCAGAACCAATTTGGGAGGATTATTCATTGGATAATTTCGAAGTGATCGAGCACGATTTTGTCGACATAACGAAGGCCAAGCCTCTGGAATACCCTGCCCATCGCAATGTTTTAGTCAGTAGTCAAAATGCGGTTGGTACGTTTGATTTGAAGCAAAAACGGGTGTTTTGCGTCGGGACACGCACGCAAAGCGCGTTGGAAGAGAGAGGCTTCTCTGTGCATCAGCGTTTTTCGAGCGCTAGTGACATGGCAAACGAAGTGACAAAATTGGGTGAGCCTGCAACGTTTATTTGTGGTTCGAAACGATTGCCAATTGTTGAAGAGGTTTTTCGAGATAAACAATTGAAGCTGCAGGTCCTTGTTGTTTACAAAACGACCAGAACACCGCGTAAATTTTCTGAGAAATGGGATGCAATTTTGTTCTTCAGTCCCAGCGGAGTCCACAGTTTTCATGAACAAAACAAGCAGGTGCCACTCGCAATTTGCATTGGTGAGACAACAGCTGAATGTGCGCAAACATATGGGCACCCAACAGTGTTATCAGGGAACCAAACAAAAAAGTCCGTTGTTCAGGCGGCGGTTGACCATTTCCAATCATGATGAACGATTTATTTTTAAGAGCTATTGGAGGAGAAGCAGTTGATAGGCCTCCCGTTTGGATCATGCGCCAGGCTGGTCGCTATTTGCCTGATTTCATGAAGTTGAAGGCGAAGTATGATTTTTTCACCCGCTGCCGAACTCCAGAATTGGCCACTGAAATCACAGTCATGCCAATTGATCAAATTGGAACAGACGCAGCAATCTTATTTTCGGATATTCTCGTCCTCCCGCAGGCTATGGGTTTGCCATTTGAGATGAAACCAGGAACAGGACCTTTTTTGTCCAATCCAGTGCGCTCAAAAAGTGAAGTGGATCGCTTAATAGCTTCAGACGTAGAAGAAGAGTTGGGCTACGTTATGGATGCGATTCGAATGACCAAAGCAGAATTGAACGGTCGTGTGCCGTTGATTGGATTTGCAGGCTCGCCTTGGACAATATTTTGTTATTCTGTTGAAGGCCAGGGGAGTAAGGCGTTCAATATTGCAAAAGAATTTGCCTTCACAAACCCCATTGCGGCGCACTTGATGCTTCAGAAAATAACAGAATCAACGATTGCTTATTTGCGCGCTCAGATCAAAAATGGTGTCGATGTCGTGCAAGTCTTCGATTCGTGGGGAGGGGTGCTTTCTCCGACAGATTTTGAAACGTTCTCCGGACAATACATCCGTCAAATTGTAGACGCCATAAAGGAGGAGGCACCCTTGATTGTCTTTGCCAAGGGATGCTGGCATGCGTTGAGTGAACTCTCAAAATCAGGAGCGAGTGCTTTGGGTGTTGACTGGACGATACGTCCAGAAATGGCAAGGCAATTGGCGGGCCGGGACATCACGTTACAAGGCAACTTTGACCCTGCGCGTTTGTATTCTACTCCGGAAGTTATCCAAACGATGGTTTCGGACATGATTGATGCGTTTGGAAAGGACCGTTACGTCGTCAACCTGGGCCATGGGATTCTCCCAGACATCCCTGTGGATCATGTGCGGGCTTTTGTGGGTGCGGTTAAAAGCTATTCTCAAAAATCATGAGCATTCAACTTCGAAAACGACCAAGAAGACTGCGTCGGTCTGGTTATCTCCGAGAACTCGTTGCGGAAAGCAGCGTGACGGTCAATGACTTTCTCATTCCGTTGTTTGTTCAAGAAGGATCAGGTTTAAAAACTGAGATTCCTTCGATGCCCGGCTACTACAAAAGAAGCCTTGATTTGACTGTAGAGCACGTCAAGCAACTTCAAGACTTTGGCCTAAAAGCAGTGCTGCTTTTCGTCCAGGTTGATGACCAATTGAAGGATAATGCAGGCGTCGAAGCATTGAACCATTTAGGACTAATGCAACGTGCTGTAGAGGCGATAAAGGTTGCTGTACCTGAGATTTTGGTCTTCACTGATGTTGCACTTGACCCATATTCCAGTTACGGACATGACGGAATAGTCAAAAAAGGTCAAATTGAAAATGATTCAACGGTCGAGGTCTTGGCCAAAATGGCGCTCAGTCATGCGAACTGCGGTGCCGATTTCATTGCTCCGAGTGATATGATGGATGGGAGAGTCGCTGCGATACGAGATGCACTCGATGGAGCAAGTTTTGAGACGGTTGGAATCATGAGTTACAGTGCGAAGTACGCATCTTGTTTTTATGGACCATTTCGGGATGCGCTTGATTCCAACCCTGGTTTTGGTGACAAAAAAACGTACCAAATGGATCCCGCCAATGGTTCCGAAGGGGTCAAAGAGGCACTCATCGACATCAAGGAGGGAGCGGACATCGTCATGGTGAAGCCAGGGCTGCCCTATCTCGACGTTGCGCGAAGGGTTAAGGAGATTTCTGAAGTGCCTGTTGCGAGCTATCAGGTGAGTGGCGAATATGCTATGATCAAGGCCGCTGCTGCAAAGGGTTGGATTGATGAGGAAGCGGCCATCCTCGAGACCTTAATGTCTTTCAAACGAGCCGGAGTGGATTTGATAGCGACGTATTTTGGATTGGATTATGCCCAAATAATGAGCCGCTAATGTTTGACCAAACACTGATCAGGAAGTACAATATTCCGGGCCCGCGGTATACGAGTTATCCCACGGTTCCTTATTGGGAATCGGACTCATTTTCGAGGCGAAAGTGGCTGGAGAGTGCAAAGGTCTCATTCAAGGAATCGAACGAGACCGAGGGCATCAGTTTGTACATCCATCTCCCATTTTGTGAGTCCTTGTGTACTTTTTGTGGATGTCATAAGCACATCACCAAGAGGCACAACCTGGAGTCGCCGTACATCAAGGCAGTGTTAAAAGAATGGGAAACATACTGCACGCTGTTCGATGGAAGACCGCGCATTAAAGAACTTCATTTGGGAGGAGGAACACCCACGTTCTTTTCGTCGGATAATTTGAAGTCATTAATTGAGGGTATTTTAGAGAAAGCGGACCTTTGTCCAGAGCCTTTGCTCAGTTTTGAAGCTCATCCCAATAACACAACGAGAGAGCATTTGGAAGTGCTATTTAAGCTTGGTTTCCGTAGAAATAGCTTCGGCATTCAGGATTATAATCCAACGGTTCAGAAGGCGATCAATCGGATTCAATCGTTTGACTTGGTCAAAGAAGTAACGGCAACGAGCAGAGATATTGGTTACACTTCTGTGAGCCATGACCTCGTTTTTGGACTTCCCTTCCAAACAATGGAAGCCATCAAAGATACGATCGAGAAAACGGCGAGCATTCGGCCAGATCGGATTGCGTTTTATAGTTATGCGCACGTGCCGTGGATCAAGGGTACGGGACAGCGCGGTTACAACGACAATGACTTGCCAAGCAATGAGGACAAGAGGGCGTTGTATGAGTTTGGGAAAGAGCAGTTTTTGGCGCTCGGTTACAAGGAAATCGGAATGGATCACTTTGCGTTGCCATCTGACGAGTTATCTACTTCGATGTTCAATCGTGAGTTGCACCGGAATTTCATGGGCTATACATCAAGCAAAACGAAGCTTTTGATTGGGCTCGGGATGTCAGCTATTAGCGATTCATGGTTGGGTTTTTCCCAAAACGTCAAGACCGTAGCGGAGTATGAGAGGATTGCAATGTCAGGCGAAATTCCGGTGTTTCGCGGTCACCTTTTGAACGATGAGGACTTGATCATCCGTCAGCATGTACTGAATTTAATGTGCCAATTCGAAACCGACTTTACAAGCAGCAAAGAACAGTTTCCTGAACTTGAGGATTGTATGTCAAAATTGGATGAGATGGAGAGCGATGGCCTCATCACACGAACCGGTGATCAACTCAAGGTTCTCGAAAAAGGGCGCCCCTTCGTGCGAAATGTTTGCATGGCGCTTGACCTTCGATTGCATCGAAAAGCTCCGAAGACTCAGGTCTTTTCAATGACGATTTAAGAATTTCGCGCCTTTTTGTAGCGTCCAATGGCATAAGTGAGTCCGAGCGTAATGCAAGTCAAGGCACATCCAAAGTAAGTCCAGTTTGTCGCTGATTTCAGTACCACAAGAAATACAATGCTGATCAAAAAGAGTGTTGCCACTTCGTTCCAAATCCTCAAAGTTTGTGAACTCCACGGGCATGAATCATCATTGGATTTCAGAAACAAAACATGTGTATAACCATGATAGGCATACAAAAGGATGACCAATATGAGTTTTAAAATCATCCAAGGCTGAGACAGGAAAACGGGGACTTGGTAAAGCAATGTTCCACCCAAGATGCCCGTGAGGATTGCCGAAGGCCAGGTAATGCCATACCAGAGTCTTTTGCTCATGAGTTTAAGTTGAGGCAACAAAACCGATTTTTCGGCTTCTGTCTTTTCATGAGCCTCTCTTTGATAGATGAGGAGGCGAACGATGTAAAAAAGTCCCGCAAACCAAGTGACGACAAAAATGATGTGAAGGGCTTTGATGACGAGGTACATGCTAAGAATACAGTTCGAACGGCGGGTAAGTTTATGACGCGGTTAAAGTTACAAAGTCCATGTTCGAGGTCTCATGATTCCCAGTTTCGTTCCGTACCGACGAGTGATTGTCTCACCATCCTTAAACATTAGTTTCGTTCATCGGTCAGCGAACAACGTCAGGGAAGTGCGCCTTGAAATTATTGTCGGATCCAACGCAACGTCCTTCGCGATTCACCATCGCTGATGCGGATCAGGTAAACACCAGGTGCTGATGTGTGAGGCACAATGCGTGCCGAAGTGCCAGGTTGCCCGTGATGAATGGACCTTCCACTGGGATCGAAAATTTCGATGCTAGCTTGGTGAGGAATGCCTGTGATTTGAAAATCTGTCACTCCAGGATTGGGGAAAATGACGGTTCTCACTTCTTCGCGTTGGGTGTCCGCTAAATTCACACTATTGCATCCGTCAACCCAAGAGATGCCATCAAGATTCCAATCTGGATTTACGTCGAGGCACATGTGGTCCATGGCGGTTACAGCAATGTCCACAATGCGGGGAGTATTGCTGTAATCAAAGATAATGAGCGACTCGGGCTGTTGCCACTCCGCACCCTGCAGGATTCCTCCAAGTCCACTGCTCGCGCTGTTGCTGACTTCGAGTCCAGCACCT
>DCPZ01000048.1 GCA_002323795.1 Flavobacteriales bacterium UBA1531
TTCATCACTTGCCGGGTCGAAGACTTCAAATCCATGGTCCATGTTTCGTTGCGGTCCAAACGAGCGTAGTGATCAGCCTTGCCCCATCTCCAGGGCTCAGTCGAAAAATAAAGTTTATCACCACTGATACGCGGCGAAGACACCGTTTCAAGTTGTGGAAATCGCAGAGTTTGGACTTCCCAATGCCTATCGTCTTCAATCACTTGAAGTTGGCGCTGGCAGTTGTCCCATAGTTTTTGGGCATACCCGTTCACTTCGTTGCCCATGAGCAAGGGCTGGAGAATGTCACTCGCTTCCAAATATTTTGATTCATTCATAAGTGCACTCGCCCAATGCTGGCGATCCTTTGTGCTGACATTCGCGCGCAGCTCTAACTCTTCAAAACTGCGAGTGGCGCTTGCGTAGTCACCAATAATCAACTGGCTGTGACCGAGCATGCGCAGTGCCATGGTGTCATTGGGCCACTGTTCCCATGCCTGTTGAAAGCCATTGACTGCTGCTGAATATTGCTTTTTTTCGTAGGCTCGAAGTCCTTTCCAAAAATACCTGGAGTTGCAAGAACTTAGAGTGAACAAGCCAACAAGGGCAAGTGCTCCGAACGCATGCAGTCGGTTGAGATGTGAGTATCGAATCATTGCAGAGCTTTTCGAATGTGGTGCGTTGTCTTCAGCAGCATCCCGAAAGATGCCACATCCATACAATGTTATTCGAAAAAACGGGTGCGATTACACCGGTTCCTCACGGTCTTTCCACATCGCAATATGGGATAATGCAATGCCAGCAGCCACCGAAACATTGAGTGATCCTGTGTTGCCAGCCATCGGCAATCGTACGCCCTCACTGCAGTTTCGAAAAACGGCATTGGAAATTCCCCGTTCTTCGTCACCGACAACAAGGCAGATAGCGCCTGAAATTGTTGCATCGTGAATGGAATCCGCTGCTTTTTCACTCAAGGCAACTGGCTGAATGCCGTGTTGAGCGATTGACTTGATGGCGTTGGCCATATCAGAAACCCGAGCCACGGGCAAACGCATCAAGGCTCCAGAAGAAGATTTGATGGCGTCCTCTTGAATGGGGGCAACCCCTGACATTGGAATGACAAGAGCAGTGGCCCCGTAGCACTCTGCGCTGCGGGCAATGGCCCCGATGTTGCGTACATCTGTCACGCCATCTACAGCTACCAGCAATGGTGTTTTGCCAGCTTCAAATGTGCGTACAATGACCTCTTCCAACGGTTGGTAAGTGATGGGTGAGAGGAAGGCGATGATGCCTTGGTGATTTTTTGCAGTGATGCGCAATAATTTCTCCTTCGGTACGCGCTGCACGGGAATATTTAACGCCTGCAATTTTTGCATGAGCGCAGCGGTGCGCTCGCCTTTTTCATCCCGCTGAATCATCACGCGCTGGAATTCTTTCCCGGTCTCCAATGCTTCAAGTACCGGGTGCCACCCCATGACGAAAGTATCACTAGATGGACGCTTGCGGTGCTGGCCTTGGTGACGGCTTTGACGATTTGGTGCAAATGAGCGCTGGCGCTTGTCAGAACCAGAGCTGCGTGAAGGCTGAGATGAAGGCAAATCGAAAGGCATAGAAGGCGGGTTTGATTCTCGCAAAGGTACCTTGGAATTCAATCAGGCTGAATTCGCCCGTTGCGCCAATTGGTAACCATCCGATCCCATGGGATTCGGTATTGGATGCTTCGACCCAGTTCGTAGAATGTTGGGTCCCAAGGGTGGTCCTTGCGTATGAAACGCATGTTGACGGCATTTGCCGTGCCCTCCTCCCCATAAAGCCACCACTCGCTGTCTTTGGTCCGACGAATCTTGTCCGGGATGCCGAATACAATGTGCACCATTCCTCGATCTGTTTTCCAGCCGGGGACGACTCCAGAAAAAAAACGGTTGGCCTCTTCCACTCGACTGTAATAGATTTTGATAAGCTCTGCTGCCGCTTCTTCATTGTTTCCGCAATTCAACCAGAAAGCGTCTAATGCTGCTTTGGGATCGGAGGAATCTTCCATGCGTTGGAACTCTCCTCGGGAAGAAATGTAGCGACTTGAGGCAATGAGCAAGCGCACATCACGGACATACGGAAAGTCGAAGTCGACGCCATGGATCACTTGTGCTACATCGATTTTTCCAACCCCATTGGGAGTGCCTAGCACATTAATGCCGGGTTGTATGACATATCCGCTCCATCCGGACTGATCAATTTCCCAATCCGCAAGGATGCTCGGTTGCAGGGTATCCGTTTGATCTTTACTTCTCGTGAATGGTGGGGAGGGGAGCCTATGAGGGACTTCTGAATTGGCGTGTTGCCACCGCGATTCAATTGGGGCAGAAAAGTAGATCGTATCACCGCTTGTTACGTGCCGGCCAAAAAGCGGCCAGCCATCTGATGAATGAGGATGCGCAATCGATTCCCATTCCGGAATGAACGCTCGCCAAGGATAGCTGTTGTTGCGGTGATGATCATTAAACGAAGCCTTGACTGTGATGGCTCCTTCTTGCCATGGTGCTCCAACATCCAATCGGCTCACGCGCCATGTTTTTCTTCCTGTTTGGGTAACATTTGATTCAAGAGTGTCCAACCACGATGTTTCGATTCCTCCAATGGCTGTGGACAAGTGGGCGAAGAATGGCAAGGATGGATGATCGCGCAAGTAGAGGCATTCTTCACGGTTCCACTCAATAAATACATCCAAAGAATCCCTGCCCGCAGGCAAAACAGAAGCTTCTGCGTGCAATAGATTGGCCTCATAATCATAAGGACGTTGCGCCGAATTTGTACTAGCAATGTTGATTCCCGATTGGCAGCCGACGAGTCCAATGGACATCGCTATCAAAATCTGAGTGGTGATAAATACTATTCGGGCCATGCGGGAAAGATAAGTTGAAACGTAACCTTACAGTCTCATAGTGCGTACGCGAATTGAATAAACGCCTCTTGATATGAAACGTATTCTAAAATGGACGTTAGGGTTGTTGATTGCAACGACAGTATTGGCTTCTTGTGCAACAAGTTATTCTGCCTGTGCGGCTTACGCAGAGGTTGAATCTTGCGAGTGATCACAGCCAGTGAAAAGTGACTTCTTTAGCCGTCTCTGAACTCAATGAACGAGCAACTGGGCATGCACGTGTTGTGCGCTCCAAAATTATTCGTTGTTGATCGGTAATCCCTTCGACGCGAACCTCTAGTATTACTCTTATTTTTCCAATCCGTCTTGGATTAGAGGCCATTGTTTTCCAAACATTGGCTGTCATCTGTACGTCGTCGTAGCCCATGTCGCGCGCTTTGATGCCCAGAATGGTCATGATACAACTGGCCAGTGCAGAACAGACAAGATCGGTGGGTGAGAATGACTCTCCCTTTCCATTGTTATCTACAGGGGCATCGGTAATGACGACCTGACTCGATCTGTGATGCATCATGGACGTGCGCAAATCACCTTGATAGTGCAGGCTATAATCGGCAGAATCGTTCAAGATAGGAGTGGTTTTTTACAGTTGATAAAATTACTAACAGATGCAAAGGTGCGGAAGACCTGCCAACTTACGCATTAAATTTGCTGTGATGTCTCTTCCTCCATCTACTTACCGTATAGCTGCATGCAGTCTGAAGGCTTTTGTGCTATTGCTTCTTGTCGGGTTAGGATGGTGTGTTGAATTGCCTGCACAAGAATTGTCAGGGGATCAAGCGGTCTATGCGGACGGAAAAGCCAAAATCCCTTTGACTGATGAGTTTCAGTTTGGCGCAATGATGCACACACAAGGCGGAGGCATTACCGCAAGAAAAGGCAAGTACAAGGGCGCATTTCGCATCGCTTGGTTTGGTGCGGATTTGATTCTACTCAAGCACCCAAAGGAGATCAAGATTTCCAATCCGATTTATGAAAATGGCAGGTCCTACGTTTATGGCAAGCAAAATGCTTTTCACATTCTGCGGTTGTGGAGAGGTCACCAAAAGCTTCGGTCCGAAAAACTTCGAAAAGATGCAGTTCAACTGAGCACCCATTGGCGTTATGGCTTCTCCTTGGGTATCTTAAAGCCAGTTTACCTTGAAATTGGTTATCCGGACATTCCATACGATTACTTAGCGACAGAGATATATGATGCCACGGCTCATTTTTCTGATAACATCTACGGCCAGGCAAGTTGGAGCAACGGGCTGGATCAGTTGTCTGTTGTGCCCGGTTTACATTTGAGTTATGGCCTTGATTTTGAGTATGGCAATGAACGGTTTGAGCAGCGAACCCTCTCCGCAGGAATTGCCTGCGACGCTTTTGTGACTCCACCTGAAATCTTCGCGGCCGGTTTTGAACAGAATCATCGGCTTTTTGTCACATTGTTTGCGACCTTTGAGGTGGGAAGAAATTGGTTGCGCTAAAAGCAGAATAAATGACTACTCCGACGACACCATCCAACGATCCGAAAACAACGGGCATGCGGACACCCAAGCCGAAATGGCTTAGGGTAAAATTGCCGACGGGCAAGGAGTATAAGGAGGTGCGCGAAATTGTGTCTGAGCATAAGTTGCACACCATCTGCGAGAGTGGTCATTGCCCCAACATGGGAGAGTGCTGGGGAGCGGGTACAGCAACGTTCATGATACTGGGCAACATCTGCACACGAAGCTGTGGCTTCTGCAATGTTGCCACAGGCAAACCACTCGAGGTAGACATTTTTGAGCCGGGTCGAGTGGCAAATTCTGTGAAGCTGATGGGAGTGAAGCACGCCGTTATTACTTCTGTAGATCGTGACGACCTTCCGGATGGAGGAAGCGAGATTTGGGCGCAAACGGTGCGGGCAATCCGCCAGCAGAGCCCGGGAACGACGCTTGAAACCCTGATTCCCGATTTTGCGGGCAAATGGGAGAATTTGATGCCGATCATCCAAGTGGCGCCAGAAATTGTTTCGCACAACCTAGAAACCGTGAGGCGCATGACGAAAGCGGTGCGCATTCAGGCGAAATACGACAGAAGCCTTGAGGTGCTGCGAAGACTTCGAAAGGCAGGTATCAAAACGAAATCAGGCATCATGATGGGGCTTGGCGAAACGGTTGAAGAAGTGATTGAGGCCATGGATGACCTGCGCAGCGTAGATTGCCAAGTCTTGACATTGGGACAGTACCTACAACCCTCTCCGAAACACCTTCCGGTCGCTGAATTCATTCACCCAGATGTTTTTACAGAGCTCAAAACAATTGGTCTTGAAAAGGGATTTAGATTCGTGGAAAGTGGACCGCTTGTGCGCTCAAGTTATCACGCCGAGAAGCATTTGTTTTAGGCTTTTTTCGAAATGGCGGGCTGATTTTTTTTACTTTTTAGACGGCCTTATCTTTCCTGTAATGGAGCGATATGAGCCTTTCATTCCCTTGGCTTTGGTTTTGGTGCGGAAGTGATGAACACAAATGCTTGACACGCACTTGGTTTGTTGTAACTTTCGAACTCTGAATGGATAAAACTGTAACCATGCAATTGAAGACGATTTTCACTGCCTCAGCGGCAGTAGCGCTGGCTCTAACAGGTTGGCAAATCAGCAACACTGAAACAACGTTAAATTCTCTAGACTACACACCACGTCTGGAACAGTCGACAGCACAAGCACCCAATGGTGCTTGGGAGATTCGGCAAAAGTTGCTCGGTGACATTGAGACTGGTGAGATAAATGCTGAAGGCTTGCGAAACCTGCAAGATGAAGTTTCGCGCTTCGCAGCACAGCAAACCATCGATGGCCGTGCTACGAACCACTACTGGAATGAGATGGGACCTGACAACATCGGAGGAAGAACGCGCGCCATCGCTGCAGTTGTTCCGGAAGACGGAAGCGAAGAAACAGTGCTCTATGCAGGAGCTATTTCCGGTGGACTTTGGAAAAGCGTGAACGGAGGAAACGATTGGAACCAAATGTTTGGTCTGGATCAAATGGTCATCGGTTCAGTTGCAGTGACGGGCAACGGAGCAATATATGTCGGTTCGGGTTCGATCTATGACGGCGGAAGTGGAGACGGCGGAAGCGGATTCCGTGGACGAGGAATCTGGTGGTCTGCGGATGGAGAAAATTTTGAGATGGTAGAAGGGACAGACCCTGGAGAGTTTGGGTCCGGGGACTTCTCGGCAGTTGATGCCATGGTCGCTGACCCAAATGTACCAAACCGCGTATGGTTTGGAAGCGACGCAGGATACGGGTTCATTGACGAGGGTGTGATGACGATGAGTCCGAGTGAAGACATCAGCGGGGCCGTGGGTGACATTGCCATCGCAGCAGATGGTTCTTACATGCTTGTTGGCATGAACAATTGCCTAGTGTATCGCTCCAATGATGACACATTTACGACGTTTACCAGCATGTCAGGATCGAACAATGACGAAACCGTTCTGCCCCAAAGCGGAAACGGCCGTGTGCGTGTTGCAATTTCAATGGATGATGCTAACCATGCATTTGCTGTATTTGCAACAAGCGGTGGTTTTTTTGGTGGCTTGTACCACACTGGAAACGGTGGAGATTCTTGGAGCAACGTTTGGCCCAATGAAATTGACGAAGCGACTCCACTCCCGCGAAGCCAAGGGATTTATGATTTGGCGTTGGGCGTAAAGAAAGGACAGCCAGATTTGGCTTATGTGGGAGGTATTGAGCTATGGCGATCAGGTCCAAGCCAGCAGGCTGAGTTAGCTGCTTATGCGTTCGATTTCGCAGGCACTGACATCGATGTCCATGCCGACGTGCACGAAATTATGTTTACGCCTTCTGGCAATATGTATGTCGCCACCGACGGAGGTATCTACAAAAGCACTGACGGCGGTCAGACATACAACGACATGAACCGTGACTACTCGGTGACCCAGTTCTATGGAATGGACCATAGCGCGAACAGCGCTGTTTTGGGCGGCACGCAGGACAATGGGTCGTTGTTTATCCCTGCAAGCGGTTATTTTTTGAGCGACCAGGAAGCGGTCGAAGTTCAGGGAGGTGACGGATTTGACTGCGCAATCTCACAAGTAACGGAGGTTGAAGGTTATGATTATGCTTGGTATGCTACATCTCAAAATGGTGGCCTTTCACGAGGTACAGTTGGCCCAGGTGACATTGCCAACTATGGTAGCTTCTTCGATGCCAATATCACTGAACTGGCAAATGAAGAAGGCGAAATTGGCCAATTCTATTCTGTGGTTCGTTTGTATGAAAACACAGACGACGAAGACTCACAGCGCAACATCATCCTAGTGAATCCATTTGGTGAAACGGTTACAGACAGCACATTTGAGCTGTCCACGGCGAACCAAAACCTACCTTTTAATTATACCTTACCGGAAGGTGTGGAATTGCCATTCTACGAAGAGCTTATTCGTCCCGAGCGATTATTGGACGAGCCACTCACCGCAGATCCTGATTATTTCTGGATGGACCCACAAGAGGCAATCGAGCAATTGGAATGTGCTGATGACAGCATACTTGTAGGTCAAGAATTGCAGATCACGGACATCTCACCAATCGTTGACTCTCTTTACATCGAAGAATGGGACGAGTGGGTCTACAATACTGTGGGTTATGATACAACTTTCTCAGAGGTTGATGTCTATGAGGTCAGTGTCGTTTGCGACACCATGTACTATCACGCAAGTGATACCATGCTCGATGTACCTGGGCGAATGCTTGTCAAAGATCCATACACCACCATGACCATTGCTGGTTTCAATGGAGGCAATGGCATTTGGATGACACGTGATGGATTGAATTTTAACACAACTCCAGAGTGGGTTCGTTTGGACAATGCACCAGCAGGTACCGGGACTAAGGCAGTGGAGTTCACTGTAAACGTGGAGCCGGAAGCAGGAAACCACATGTTTGTGAGTGGTTGGGACGGCAAATTGTACCGCTTTGATGGCATGGAAGACATCCAAACACAAGACGATGTTCCTGCCAATATGGGCAAACAAATTCGTTCTTTGGGTGCTGTCATTACCGGAGTGTCAGTCGATCCAAACAATCCCAACCACGTGGTAATTTCGGTTGGCGGTTACGGAGCACTGGCTACAGGTAAAGTGCAGGAGACGTTCAACGCTTTGGATGAACAACCGTCTTGGTCCAACATCTGGAACGTGAGTGGACTGAGCAAGATGCCTTGTTATGACGTTATCATTGATGCGATGGATCCATCAGGCCAGAGCATTGTCGTTGGAACGGAGTACGGAATCTTTGCAACTGATAATGGAGGCGATGATTGGATCATGGCCAACGAAAACATGGCATCTACAGCCGACCAAATCTCTGCTCCTGTGTTTGACGTGAAGCAACAGTGGAGAGGAGCTGCACCATGGATTAACCCTACGAACCAGGGAGCGATATTCGCTGCGACGCATGGACGTGGAATCTTCCGGTCTGACCTGTTCTTAGGTGTTGATGAACCAGAGGAAATGGCCTCACAAGAGACTGCGAACTTGTTGGTTTATCCAAACCCAGCGGCTGGGGGTTCATTCTCAGTGCAGTCAGATGTGTTCAGAGGAGACTTCCAATTGCAGGTGTTTGATATCACTGGCCGATTGAATGTGGATAGGGCGATCCGAGGATATGCCGGAGGACCTATTGTTGTGGACGCAAACGGCTTAGAAAACGGACAATACATTGTGCGGTTGTCCAACAGCCGGTTCCAGAAGACAGCTAAATTGCTGGTGCGATAAGCACTAGAAAACCGATAGAATCAAAACCCCGAGCCTATGGTTCGGGGTTTTTTAATGCGCTTTGTTTCGATGGTTTGCCCGCCAGAGGTTCCGTCAAGGTTATTTTAAGGTCTGTCGAGGTAGGCGACCCCTTCTTCGATGCGCACTGAAGAGAAGTATTGAATCCAATCACCGAGGTTGATGTATCGTCCGTCCGGTTTTCCGCTTGCCCCCGGTACGTTTAAATCCAAAGGGAGGTGTCGATGCCCAAAAATGAAGCAATCAATCGCTTCTCGCGACAAATGATCTTTGCAAAATTGCCAGATCCATTCGTCTTCGGATCTGCCGACTTGGCTCTCCGAGTTTCCTTTCCGAGCTCGGCTGTTGCGCGAGAAAAAGGATGCCAATGGAATTCCAATATCGGGATGAACCCATTGATACGCCGATTGCAACAGAGGGTTTGTGAATATGCGCTTTAGACGCTTGTATCCGGCATCTCCTGGACCGATTCCATCTCCATGTCCAATGAGGCAACGAAGCCCGTCATATTCTCTGAGAATGGGTTCACGATGCATGGTTACGCCGAGTTCTTCTTCGAAATAGCCGAAGGTCCATAGATCGTGATTGCCTGCGTGGTAGTGAATGGGGATGCCTGAATCGACAATGCGCGCGATTGCACCGAGCAGCCGGACTCCTCCCTTGGGCACGGCACGTTTGTATTCGAACCAAAAATCGAACATGTCACCGACTAGGTGAATCTCTGTAGCTGGACCTGCTGCAGCTCTTCCTTTGCCGCCAGCGGCGTCCTCGAGCCACGCGATGAAACGCAACTCGCGCTTCCGGCTTTGGCTGGGATTTGGAGCACCGAGGTGCAGATCAGAGGCGAGGTGAACGCGATGCACGTTTCGATCCTTGATTATTGAAGCAACTCGTTGACTTTCTGTTGGAGTGCTCTTCCTCGCAAATGCGTGGCGGCGATGACTCCTTCTTGATCGATCAATACGGCATGTGGAATGCTCGTCACGCCGTAGGCGCGCGATGCAGCATTTTGCCAACCGTTTAGGTCGCTTACATGATTGGGCCAAACGAGCCCGTCTTGCTCAATGGCTTGAGACCAGCGTTCAGCTTGCTTATCCAATGAAACGGAAAACACTTCAAAACCTTGTGATTGGTATTCATTGTACGTGTTAACCACGTTTGGGTTTTCCCGACGGCACGGCCCGCACCATGAGGCCCAGAAGTCGAGCAGTACGACTTTCCCTCGCAGGTCGCTCAGCTTGCGTTCGACTCCGTTCGGATCGTTCATTACAATCTCTGGTGCAACATCACCGACGCTGTAAAGGCTATTTTTAGCAGCACGAGCCTTGTTGGCACCATTGCCTTTTTTGACCACGCGCTGATCTTGCTTCCGTGCGATTTGTCCGGAGATGGCCTCGGTCAAGGCTTTGTGAAATGCTCCGTTGCCCATGCGAGCAGCAGTGGATTTTAAAACCTTCTGGAAGGTTACAGCATTGGTGCTGGGATCCAAATGTTCCAATGGCCCAAGCTGAGCCAAAGATCCTTCATGACTTTCCAGGAATTCATTGGCCCATTCGTCTGCTTCACGCTTTTTCTTCATGGCTCGATCTGAAAGCGACTGCCGACTTTCAGCGTCTGGTGCCTGCTGCATCATGCCTCGGACCATACTCAAAGTGGTCTGTATGGGCATGGCTTTCGCATAATACTCGTGCACTTCAGCCGTGGGAATGGAACCCTTCACTTCGGCCTCTACCAAGAAGCCGGCTTCCGGCACTTCGGCAGTAATGTATACCCCCATCGTACTGTCCATGATCAGTACCATCGGGATGGTCCGTCCAATCATTAGTTGATAAAAGTCCATGGGCAATGCACGTTCGATCGGGAGTTCAAATTTCCCCGACATATCAGATGTACATTCTGCAATGGCAGAAAAACGACCTTGCTGTCCTGCTCGTCCGGGCGTCCATTTACGCAGTTCAATTTCTACTCCTTGCCCGTTTGCATTTGTGAATTGGCCCGCAACGCTGTTCTTCTTCGTGCCGCCTCCCGCACAACTGGCAAAACCAAACATCACGGCAGCAACAACAATACTGCTCAGCCAGTGCATCTGGGGCATGATTTTCTCCTGTTCGTTCATGATTCAAATATCTTGAATTTTCGTGGCATTTCCTGCACTCATTCTGCGATGCTTTCAATGGTGGATCTCAACCAAGACTGCACTGCCTCCGCATTGTGCCATTCTGCCTTGATTGATTCACAACGAATGTTCAACCCTTGTGTCAATTCTGGTTTGATGCGCATGGCGTCTTTATCCGTGGTGATGATGGCTTGCAGGCGATCGCCTTCCATGATTCGTCGCCAGCGTTTGTAGTCCTTTTCTGTGAATGCCCTGTGATCAGGAAAGCATTCCCGCCGCACCACTTGGAAGCGCTCGGTTAGTCGATCCATGAACCTTTCTGGACGTGCGATGCCAGCTACAGCCATGATTCTTTCGCGACGGTCCGGTGAAAGCTTGGCGTTGCCATTGGGCGCTTCGGTCCCTTCTGGCCACTGCAGCAGAGGCTGTGGTTGCATATAAGAGGCGAATACAGGTTGGTGCGAGTCTTCTTCAATGCCATGCGCTGCGGCCGCTTCTTGAAAGGAAGCACTGGTGTCGAGTCGGGTGATGACCAAGGCGTCCGCAAATTGCATGCGTTCGGGTACATCGCGCAACCGTCCTGCAGGGAGCATGGCATCGGAAGCAATGGGTTGGCTGGCATCTAATAGGAGCAGAGAGATCGTTGGTTTTAAGCGGCGGTGCTGAAAGGCATCATCGCACACGATCCATTCCAATTCTGGATGTTCGGACTTCATTCGCTTCAACCCTTTGAGGCGTTTTTCGCAAACGGCCACAGGTACGTCGGGAAGATTTTTGCTTAATAGCAATGGCTCATCACCGCATTCGCTGGATTGCATGCTGCTGGTGACCCATCTGAACCCTTTGGTTTTTCGGCCGTATCCGCGGCTTAATACCCCCACTTTTTTAAGTCCGATGATGTTCTGTAAGTCGCGCACGATTCGCTCGGTGGTGGGAGTCTTTCCGGTGCCGCCGACGGTAAGATTGCCGAGGACGATTGTTTTCAATGCACCAGGGCGTGAACGCAAGACGCCTACATCAAATAAGGAATGTCGGAATCGAATGACTGCACCGTAAAAAAAGGCGAGGGCTTGAAGGGTCAGACGGCGAATCATGTCTTAAAAGTACGGGTTGTGAGCACATGCTATTAAATTTGAGGCATGCAAGATGCAAATAACTTGACGGTTCGCGATGTGACCACCGCATTGGAGTCATGGGCTCCACCTGCCCTGCAAGAGTCGTATGACAATTCGGGTTTATTGGTGGGGCGAATGTCAGATTCAGTAGATTCTATTTTGGTGTCGTTGGATTGCACTGAGGAGGTCGTGCAAGAAGCCATCGAATTGGGGGCTAACATGATTGTTTCCCACCATCCGATTGTGTTCAAAGGTTTGAAACGTTTCAACGGAAGCACCTATGTTGAACGCACCGTGATGAAGGCTATTGCTCATGGAATCGCGTTATATGCGATTCACACCAATTTGGACAATGTGTCTGATGGGGTGAATATGAAACTGGCAAAATTGGTGGGCTGCAAGCCCGATTCGCTTCGAATCTTACGGCCAAAACCCGATGCGCTGATGCAAGTGGTTGTTTATGTGCCAGAGGAGCAGGCTCAAAAGGTGAGTCAAGCTATGTTTGCTGCGGGTGCGGGCGAAATAGGTGCATACGATGAATGTGGCTGGACGGTTCCGGGCAAGGGTACTTTCAGGCCGTTGGAAGGAGCAAATCCACACATTGGGATCATTGGCGAGCGAGAATCTGTGGTTGAATCGAAGCTAGAAGTGGTGGTGGAACCGTGGAGGCTGGCGGCCGTAATTTCTGCCATGCAAAACGCCCATCCTTACGAACAAGTAGCACATGGAGTATGGACATTGCAGCAAGTTCATGACCAAGTTGGAAGTGGAATGCTTGGAGAGTTGCCTCAACCCATGGAGGAAGGAGCCTTTTTAGATACCGTAAAATCCGCCTTGGGTTGCGCCACCATTCGACATACAAATCTATTGGGGAGGGATGTCCGTAAAGTAGCGGTTTGCGGGGGTTCGGGGAGTTTTTTACTGCAAGATGCAATCAGTGCAGGAGCCGATGTTTTGGTGACTTCGGACTTCAAATACCATGAGTTTTTTGATGCTGATAAACGCATTGTGATTGCAGATGTAGGGCATTATGAAAGTGAATGGCAAACAACAGACCTGATTGTCAACCGCATAAAGAAATATTTTCCTAATTTTGCCGTCCACTTGGCAGAAGCCAATCCGAATCCTATTCACTATCGCTGAACGCAACATGGCTAAGAAAAAAACCGCCTCTACCGCAGAAGATAAGCTGCGCGCATTGTACGATTTGCAATTGATTGATTCTCGCATCGACCGCATCCGCGTCGTTCGTGGTGAATTGCCGTTGGAGGTCCAAGACCTCGAGGACGAAATAGCAGGTTTGCGCACGCGCCTCGAGCGCTTGGAAGAGGACTTGGATTTGGTCAACCAACGCATCTCCGCATACAAAATCCAAATCGAAGACAGCAAGGCTCTGATTGCGAAGTATACGGAGCAACAAAACAATGTTCGGAACAACCGTGAATTTGAATCCTTGAACAAGGAAGTTGAATACCAGACGTTGGAAATCGAACTGTGCGAAAAGCGCATTCGCGAGTGCAAAGCACAGGCTGAGCAGAAAACAGAAGTGGTTTCAACAAGCAAAGAGAAGTTGGAGATGCGCGATGCGGATCTTGAGAGCAAGCAAAAGGAGTTGTCTGAGATCATTTCTGAGACTCAGCAAGAAGAGGATGTTTTGGCCGGTTTGAGTGAGAAGATGGCCAAAGGCATTGATGATCGTTTGCTCGCAAGCTACCAGCGCATCCGAGGGGCGGCCAAGAATGGGTTGGCTGTTGTGCCGATTGAGCGTGAGGCATCTGCGGGTTCGTACATCAAGATTCCACCTCAACGCCAAATTGACATTGCACAGCGCAAACGCATCATTGTCGATGAGCACAGTGGACGAATCTTGGTTGATAAGGAACTGGCTGAAGAGGAAACTTCACGCATGAATACGCAGATTGGAAAAGCGCTGACCAAAGCGAAAAAGTAAACTGTCTGGCCAATTGGTTAGGACCATGTGAAAAAAGGCGCCATATATGGCGCCTTTTTTCATTTCAATCAATTTCAAAGACGAAAACCGACTGCAACTACCAACATTCCATGGACTTGGCTCATTCGCCCGGTATCGAGTAATCTCGGATCGAAAAGGTAGATGTCGCGTTCAAACCAACTTCGGCGGTAAGTGGAAGAGGCGTACCACTTTTCTGTTCTGCACCCGAAGCCCAAGCTTCCGGTGTAGCGCTTGCTATCCGTTTGAATACCAGCTGTCTGCTGGAAGGGCGATGTTTCCAACCCGGCCCCTGCTCGCAGTCGCCAGATGCGCTGTATTCGAAATTCGGCTCCAACCCGAGCACAATGTGATAGCCCGTAAAGCGAGGCCATATTTTTATTTTCTAATTCGAAATCGTACGCGTCGGGGCCAGAAAGAGCCGTAGGTCGAAGATTTCCCAAACCGTAATTAATCCTTTCATAATCCGCTGAAATCACACCGTATTTGCCCATGATAAACGCCAATGAGGCCATGGCACGCGACGGGGTGTAAATCACGTATTCCAGCCGATTCAGCGGAGAATTGTAGTCATAGGATTCACCAGACTTAAAAGTGCTCCTCATGTTTGTGGAGTACTCATCGGTGAAGGCAATCCGCGTGCGCGTGTGGTAGGCAAGCCCCATGCGCAGCCATGGAGAGAGGGCATATTGCATGCCCAACTTGATGTTAATGCCGCTTCCCTCTACATTCAGCTGCTCTTGAAATTCCCATCTGTTCAGTTGCAGCGAGTCGATTTGAGGGCGCTCGCTGTGAATGGCTGTTTCATCAAACGTTGCGCTGACAATGCCAAGGCTGATGCCGAGGCATAGACGCTCCTGGTAATTGGAGCCAAAAGCGATGTTTGTCTCGTTGAGCTTGCCGCTGCGTTCGATTTTTTTTGTGGCATACGCACCACCTGTCGGAATGGCGGATATGTATGATGTGGGATTGCCATTGGGGTCCGGATCGAGCAAAAAGGTCTCCCATGCGAGGTTGGAGGTGAATGGACCTATGGTATACAAGTCTCCGGGTAACGACCCTTGCGCTTGCCCCAAGAACACATCGAGCAGTGAATTGCCCAACTGTGCATCTTCAATTTCGACTTTCTCATTGAAATTGGCCCTGCGTGACACGCTAATGGCCAATGTACTCACCGGCCAGTCTGGATTGACAGAAGGATAGGTGAGTGCAATTCCCAAGTTAGTGGTAGAGCCGCTTATTTGGTTTGCATCGCCAAATTGTCCCGAGACGTTCAAGCGTGTTTTTTGGGAAGCGAATCCGGTGGTTAGACTCCCGTCCCCTCGACGATACAGGCCTATACCAGCTGGGTTTCCGGTCAGGCAAGCGAGGTCTGCTCCAAGCGCGCCAAAAGCCCCGCCCATGCCCATGGTACGAGCCGAACCCAGTGATTCCGTGAAACTGTAACGAAAAATATCGGTTTCATTCTGCCCGAGCAGGCATGATGCCCATGAGGTAAGGACGCCAAAAAATACGAGGCGTGCGCGCATCATCATTTTCCTCCTCCGCGGTTAGAACGTGAATTGCCGCTGGAAGAGCCACGTGGCGAACTGCCCGAAGAACGATTGTTGCTGCCTGAAGAACGAGTCACATTGGATCGAGGTGCATTGGTGGGTGCGCTGAATGAATTATTGGATTCACGGGACCCGCTAGCCCCACCAGATCGACCTCTGGAATTCCAATTTGAATTGCCTCGGTTAGAGTCGGTTTGTCTGGAGCGTGAATCTTGCATCCAACGATTTCGGCGTTTATCTCTTTCGGGCGTAACAGCAGTGGGTTCGACAGCATTGCCGCTCTCTTCTTGATGGATTTTGGGACTGGCAAGCACGCCTTCATCGTTATAATTGCTGCCATTGTTGGTGAAACTCATGATGGGTGTGCGGGTAAAGCTCGTTACTCCTGAGCTCCCATCGTTTGAACTTCCAAAGTATGGCTCTGTGTTTCCATTGTTGCCCCAACCTGCATAACCATTGTTCCATCCATTGTTGCCATAAGGCGTGTAATAACCAAATGGACTGTAAGCATTGTTCCACCCATTGTAACCATATGGATTGTATCCATATGGGTTGTATCCGAATCCGTTGTTCATGCCAATATTCATACTGTTGACTCCACCATATCCCATGCCATAAGCCATGCCCATTCCTGAGGCGCTCATTGGATTGAAATAAGACTGGAGCCCCAGGCCGTTTGAGAATGGTCGGTAAGGATTGTTGTAGCTCGGTTGATAGCCTGGCAGGCTGAATCCGCCAACGTAGCCCTCTCCGTATGCTCCGCGGTTGGCATCGTAATAATCATCTTCCATTACATCTTGAGCTCCGGCAGCTTCGAGTGCAAAAGCCAAGTACTTGCTGTCGGTCACGAATTCTTCGCCTCGTCCCAAATACATTTCGTCATCTTCGAGTGCAGAAAAATCAGGAAGGTTGGCACAGCCGGTAATGAGAAAGACTGCAAAGGCAAGACTGAAGTGTCCACAGACCGCAGTTGCACTGCAAAAAAGTGAGGAGGTAGTAGTTCTAGCCATAGGGGATGTCATTTATCCTGAGAAAGGTACGAAATTGGGTACTTTTGTGGCGGACGAGGTTCATACACGTCGTCAATCATAAATCATACCAAACTACCTGAGCAATTGCCATGGCATCAAAATTGACTTCCCGCGAATCGGATTACAGCAAGTGGTACAATGAATTGGTCGTGCAGGCGGATCTCGCGCAACACAGCGACGTAAAGGGTTGTATGGTTATTAAACCCTATGGCTTTGCCATTTGGGAGCGAATGAAAGACGTGCTGGATCAAAAGTTCAAAGACACGGGTCACGTAAATGCATATTTTCCTCTGTTTATTCCCAAGAGTTACTTGTCAAAGGAAGCTGATCACGTGGAAGGATTCGCCAAGGAGTGCGCTGTTGTCACACATTACCGTTTGAAGAATGCAGAGGACGGAAGTGGCGTCGTGGTCGATCCAGATGCGAAGCTGGAAGAAGAATTGATTGTGCGTCCGACTTCGGAAACGATCATTTGGAATACTTACAAGGGATGGATTCAGAGTTACCGCGACTTGCCGCTGTTGGTCAATCAATGGGCCAACGTGGTTCGCTGGGAAATGCGTACGCGTTTGTTTTTGCGCACGGCTGAATTTCTCTGGCAAGAAGGCCATACTGCGCATGAAACGTCCGATCAAGCGGTGGAAGAAGCAAGGAAAATGCTGGATGTGTACGCCGACTTTGCAGAAGGGTGGATGGCAATGCCGGTTTTGAAAGGAATCAAGTCGGCGAATGAGCGATTTGCAGGAGCGGTGGATACTTACTGCATTGAAGCGATGATGCAAGATGGAAAGGCGCTGCAGGCGGGAACTTCGCACTTTCTTGGACAGAACTTTGCCAAGGCATTTGACGTGAAATTTGCGACGCGCGACGGCGGTCAGGAGTTGGTCTGGGCCACCTCTTGGGGGGTGTCAACGCGTTTGATGGGAGCTTTGGTCATGACGCATTCGGATGACTCGGGACTCGTGTTGCCTCCGAAATTGGCGCCGATTGAAGTGGTGCTGGTGCCCATTTACAAGGGCGAAGAGCAGATGGCCGAGATCGTTGCAGCATTGCAGAGTGTTGCCGATGCATTGAAAGCATCGGGCATTCGTGTGAAACTGGACGATGACGATTCCAAACGTTCTGGTTGGAAGTTCGCGGAATACGAATTGAAGGGCGTGCCGGTGCGATTGGCCATGGGCCCTCGCGATCTCGCAGGCGGAACGATAGAGGTGGCTCGGCGCGATACGCGGACCAAAGAAATCGTCCCGATGGAGGGCGTCCAGAGCCATGTAAAAGGATTGCTGGAGGAGATTCAAACTTCGTTGTTTGACCGTGCTGAAGAACGTCGCACCGCGACAACTGCCCGTGTCGATACTTGGGAGGAATTCTTGGCCGCCCTAGATGCTGGGGGGTTTGTCGAGGCCCATTGGGACGGTACCTCAGAAACGGAAGACTTGATCAAAAAAGAAACCAAAGCCACGATTCGTTGCATACCATTGGATGGCGATGGCGAATCGGGGAAATGCATAAAAACCGGAGCTGAATCGGCCCAAAGGGTTGTTTTTGCTCGCGCTTACTGACGCCAAAACAAGCAATCATGGAAAGTAACATGCCGATTGGACTGAACCCGCAAACGACCCAGGAACTCACCAAGGGGTTGAATGATTTGTTGGCAGATTTCCAGATTTTTTATCAAAACGTCCGTGGTTTTCATTGGAACATCCGAGGCAAGGCTTTCTTTGAACTCCACGCTAAGTTCGAAGAGCTCTATACGGACTTGCAGATGAAGATCGATGAAGTCGCGGAGCGTATTTTGACTTTAGGCGGCCGCCCAATGCACACGTATGAAGCCTATTTGGCGGCCACAGATGTGCATGCCGTAAAAGACATTTCGGATGGGGAGGAAGCCATCAAGCATTGCGTTGCGGCCTTGAGCGTTTTGCTGCTGCGAGAGCGTGCATTGCTTCAACTGTCCAGTCAATCTGGCGATGAAGGGACCAATGCACTCATGAGTGATTACATCCGCGAGCAAGAGAAGACAGTGTGGATGTACCGTGCGTATTTGGGGTGATTGATTGCTTAGAAGCAGTAAGAAGTAGTAAGAAGCATGAGCGTAATTGAATCTTTTTCTGTGGGAAGGAGACAAAAAGTGGAGCTTGAGGTCCTTCTCCCATTTTACAACCCCAAACGCGATCACTTTGAAGAATGTATTGACTCCTTGAATCATCAAACGTTTAGGAATTTCCGAATAATTTTCATCGATGATTGCGGGACTGATTTATATGATAATCAGTGGTTCATAGGACGGGTAAAAGGGCCATTTACGATTATTCGGTTGCCACAAAACCTAGGAGTTGGAGGTGCTTTGAATGAAGGCCTTAAGGCAATTAATGCACCTTTTGTCGCTCGAATGGATTCTGATGACATTAATCTGCCTGAAAGATTTGATGCTCAACTGAAGTTTTTGCGCGAGCACCAAGAAATTGGAATGATTGGTTGTCAAGTTCAGAGATTTGGTTCAAGGGCCACTCGATGTACACGCTTTCCCATGCACCATGACGAGATGATTGCAAATCTGCCTTTTGGTTTGCCTTTCATGCACCCCACCTTGATGTTTAGACGAGAAGCGCTCGGCGAATCGCAGTACAACGAAGATATTCCAGCAGGAGAAGGTTTCCCCTTGTGGGCGGAATTGGCGCATAAAGGAGTTAAGATGGCAAATCTCCCATTGGTGCTTTTTAAGTACAGGATGGAGGCACAAAACACCTCCTTACTTCCTCGAGCTGATCGAGCTGAACGATTCAAGACAATTCAACGTACGTCACTTCCCATCTTGTTTGGCACGGATTCTGATGTTTGGGATGATTTGATAGCGAGTGGCGCTTTGACTCAGCTCTCTTTTATGTATATCAAAGAAGATCCGTGGATTTCGCAGGCCGACTTGAAGGACCACGCGCAAAATTTGTTGGGTTGGTGCGATCACAACGGCGTTCAGTTTGAAGGTCGAGATGCCATGCAACGCCAATTGCGGAAGCGCTTATTTTGGAATCGAACATTTGTTCACCATAAAACCTGGAAGGTTTTTCGGACCTATTTTGGTGGTTAACTCTCTCGGTGTAACCTCTTTCGAGTTTGGACGTATGAACCTGTATGAAATTTTGGCTATTTCCAAACTCTATTCAAGAAGCTATTGCTGCTCAAGATCTTGGATGCGAAGCGCTTTTCATTGATTGGGAAACCCATGGAAAAGAGACGCGTCAATCGGGATTTGATACGAGTCTCAGGACCCTGAGCATGAGCGACACACTCGCAATGCGCAATTCCACAAAAGTTGAAATGGTCGTGCGTATAAACAGCTACAATGCTCATTCCACTCCTGATGACATTGCAAAAGCTATTGATGCTGGAGCGGATCGAATCTTACTTGCATTTGCTCAGGAGATTCAAGAGGTCGAAAAGTTCTTAAGTCTTTTGAATGGACGATTACCGGCTGGGATTATGATTGAATCTGAGTCGCTTTTGATGTCATTGGAAGATGTAGGTCGTTTACCCTGGTCTTTTGGTTACATCGGATTAAATGATCTGATGATTTCCCGCGGGGGAAAACACCTTTGGGGTGCCTTGCGTGACGGAACTGTTAAGCACATTATGCAAACCCTTGATGAAAAAACGATTGGATTTGGCGGACTGACACGAGTAGATGGGGGGGCTCCGATGCCATTTCGGCTACTTGGCGCTAAACAAGCAGAATTGGACTGCAAGTTTGCCGTTCTGCGTAGATCTTTTCACCAAGATGTCGAATTGGATAATTGGGGTATTGAATTGCAAAAAATTCGACATTTCTTCAACGATCTAGCTCTTCAAGATTTGATGTTTTTTGAGGAAGCGAACAAAGAATTTGAGGCCATCTGTGATATTCTTGAACGGTCATGACTATCCTTTTGATGTACAGTACCCATGTGCCTTCATCGAGGCATATCGAAACACTGCGGTCAATGGGTTTGAATGTTGTAGTGGCAAGGGATGAGCAGCACGCTGTGGCTTTGGCGCCTGAGGTGGATATTGTTTTCGGACATCGGTATTTGCGACAAATTAGTGCGCATGCCAAAAGATTGAAGTGGGTGCAATCGACAGCGGCGGGAGTTAATAGGTTGCCTTTGAAAGCTTTAAAGGCAATGGATGTTTTATTGAGTCGGAACATTTACGATGCTGACGTTATCGCGCTGCATGCAATAGCAATGAGTTTAGGATTGATTCGAGCGATTGCATTTGAACACGAAAGTTACAGGAAGCACGAGTTCAGATGTTTGCCGAACAATGCAATGGTGCTCGGAACTGGCCAAATAGGAAAGAGGGTCGCTAAGAAACTTAAGGGCATTGGAATTAAGTCTATTCAAGGAGTCAATAGCGATGGAAGAGCGGTTCGGGGTTTTGCTCAAACGTGGAGTTCTAAAAACTGGATTCAAGGTGCCCGTAGTGCAAGCTTAGTTATAGATTGCCTTCCTGCTGATTCTGTCTTGCTTGATGACACTTTCTTTGGGGCTTTGCCTGAGTCTGCATTTTTTGTGAGCGTTGGCCGCATTGAAAATATTAAGGTCAAAGCCATGGAATTGGCGCTTAGAAAAGGGCGTCTTGCAGGTGCCGCGCTCGACACCAAGCAGTACTCTAATAAAGGAAGTGAAGATGTGCCTAATCTGCTGCTAACCCCTCATTGCGCTTCGCATGACGAAGGGCGGGAGGCTCGATTGGAAAATGCATTTGAATCGCAATTGCAGCGCTATCTGAATGGAGAAACGCTTCAAGGTGTTGTATTTTAAAGTTTCCTTGATTCAATGTTTCGCATCAGAAAATTCAATGAGTCGTGAACGCGGCTTTCGTTTGTTAATTTCAACATTAAGTCGCGGTTTTTTTGTTGAGCTTTTGCTGTGAGAGGTGATTGGAGCTCGTCTTCTGTGATTTCATAGGTGCTGAATACCATCACTCCATGCATTTTTAATACTACCAAAGCGGGATTTTTTGGATGTAAAACAACGCGCATACCTATTGTCAATGCGTAAAGAATGGTTCGAACGCCTTGCATGCGCGTGCTGAAGACGAGTAGGCAGTGTGATTGAGAGAGTCTTTGAAGAAACTCGTCCTGATCAAGCAGATTTTTGAACGGATGCCATTGCGAACCAAAAAGTTTATGCCCACACCTATCTACGTATTTTACGATTCGTTTTGGTCCGTATGAGAGAGTCACTCGAATTGGTGTGTTTTCTGTTTTTGATTTGATCCAGTGAAGCGCGTCTGGAAGGTTGGAAGTGAGATTTGCACTTGGGCCAACGATGATGCCAAACGCATCTTTCCGCATCTTATGTCTTGTTGTTTTTTGCAAATCGATCGAACCATAGAGGTGCGGTATAAACCGAGTGCCTGCTGCGAGTCTGTGTTGTGCAGGAAAGGCTTCCCCTGCAAAGGTTGAAACAAATTCAATTCTTGTGAGCCAATCAAGTGATGGCCATTTTAACGAGCGAATGGATTCTGCTAACATTGGCAGCCTTGGGAAGAAAGCTGAAGGTTTGCCAATACAGAGCGCCATAAGAACAGTTTTCGGCAAAAGCAATGAATTGGAAAGCTCACGGAATCGATAATAATAGTCTTGTCCCCAAGCTGCCCAAACTACGGGCACATTCGGCCAATTTTTAAGTAAATCAGGGAATGGAGATACCATAAGGTGCACGACAATGATATCTGGCTTGAAGTTATTGCATCCTGAAGTGTCATTTGCATATACCCAATGATGTATTTCGGATCGGTTGTTACATAATTGTTTCAATTCGCCGACAGCTTCGTGATGATGGGCTAAATGCAAGAATTCAAATCTACGCGTCATGGATTGCGCAATGTAGCTCAAAGAGTAATCATTTTTTTCAACCTACTCATTGAATCAAACAAAGAGCGTTGTATATTTGCCGCCCAATTGGCCCGTTCGTCCAGGGGTTAGGACGCCAGGTTTTCATCCTGGAAACAGGGGTTCGATTCCCCTACGGGCTACTGAAGCGCCTGCAAGTCATTGATTTGCAGGCGTTTTCATTTTGGTTCTCCCAATACTTCTCCCAATTTTGAGCTAATTGCAGATCACTGTGCTATATTAGTAATACCAAATTGACTGAAATGAAGCACTTTATGACGCTAATGGCGCTCGTGGTCGCAGTGACCGCTGGAGCGCAGATAATGGATACGATAGTTATTGGGAATACCGTTAATATGAATTTGAATCACGCCAAATTGGATTCAATAATTGCGGACTTGCAGGCGAAAGTCGCAACTCTAGAAGCTGCG
>DCPZ01000088.1 GCA_002323795.1 Flavobacteriales bacterium UBA1531
CACACGTCAATTTGCCAAGCGCCAGATGACCTGGTTTAAGAAAATGGAGAACATTCAATGGGCAAATGCATTTGATAAAGCAGCAATACAGAATACCGTGCTAGAGGCCTGCGAAAAACGCCAATGGCAATTGCACGCCCCATTCGATTGCCTTGATTGAAAAGCAATGAGCATCAAACGGTCATCCGATACAAGGTCTGAAAACCGCACAGCGGTGAAAAGAAGTGCGATGAAAGCGTTCGATGAACAGACGGCAAAGGACCTTGAGTTTGATGCCATTCGGACGTTGTTGTTGCACCACTGCCAAAATCCTAGTACCGTTGCTCGAGCTCATGCGTTGCACCCTCTCGATCGCCAGAAACTTTGGCAAAATGAGTTAGAGCGAACCAAGGAGATGTTGGAAATCAAGCGAGAAGGCAATGGTTTTCCTGCGGTTGGTTGCGACGAAATTGGTTCTGATAATGACCGGCTCGCAGTGCGTGATTCTGTGCTTGACGAAGCCGGATTTTACCGGCTCAAAACAGCTTCGCAGACCGTAAATGATGTAATCGCCGCGCTGGAAGACTGCGAACAGGTGAGCCCGCGATTGGTAGAACTCACGGCCAATGTATTTCACACAACAGAAATCATCGAAAGCATCGATGCCGTCTTTGATGCCAAGGGTCAAGTGCGCAGCAATGCGTCATCGAAGTTGATCCACATTCGCGAAGAAATGGTACGGTTGCGCCGAGCAATCAATCGGCAGTTTCTGAAAGACCTGAAACGATTCAAGGAAAGAGGATGGCTAGCAGATACGAACGAAGGCTACATCAATAATCGCCGCGTGTTAGCTGTCAACAGCACTCACAAGCGCAAGGTGACCGGAACAGCACTCGGACAATCCAAAAATGGAACCATCACTTTCATCGAACCTGCGGCCAATGTGTCGTTGAATTTCGAAATGGAAATGCTCATCGACGACGAGCGAAAAGAAATCTTGCGAATCCTGCGAGCACTCACCGCTCAAACTCGAAAACACCTGCCACTGTTCCGGGCCTATCACACTCTTCTCGTGGAACTGGATTGGATTCGAGCAAAGGTCCAATTGGCCGTCGAAATGGATGCCGACATGCCGGGACTGAGAAAGGACTGTAGTTTTCACCTCATCCGGGCTTACCACCCGCTGCTGGCAATGCAGAATCAGTTAAACGAAGTGCACACAGAACCACAAACCATTGCCTTATCGAAGAAGGAGAGGATGCTCGTCATTTCTGGACCGAACGCTGGAGGAAAGTCCATCGCACTCAAAACGGTCGGATTGCTGCAGGTCATGCTCCAAAGCGGTCTTCTCGTGCCCGTGCATCCAAACAGTGAGATGGGCAGCTTCGAAACCATTCTTACTGACATCGGCGACAATCAAAGCATTGAGAACCAACTGAGCACCTATAGCTATCGACTGAACCGCATGCGAAGTTTCCTCGAAATCGCCAATTCAAAATCGCTGCTTCTTCTCGATGAATTTGGAACAGGATCTGATCCAGAATTGGGCGGAGCTTTGGCTGAAGTTTTCTTCGAAGAACTCTATGCACGAAAAAGCTACGCTGTAATTACGACGCACTACGCGAACATCAAAAGCCGAGCGGCGCAAATGGAGCATGCCATCAATGGAAGCATGCGATTCGATCGCGATTCATTGCAACCGTTGTTCAAATTGGACATTGGACCACCAGGAAGCTCATTTACGTTTGAAGTTGCGAGCATCAATGGCATCAGTGAAACGTTGATTCAACGGGCGAAAGGAAAGCTCGACAAACGCAAAGTTCGGCTGGATGAGTTGATTTCGGAACTTCAGAGCGAAAAGAATACCCTGGCCAAGGTGACCGACCGCAACCTGCGCAAGGAACTACAGTTAGAGACACTCAAGCGCGATCTCGAGCGCATGGAAGCGCACTTAGAAGAACGCAACATCAGTCAACAAGGCATTGCCGAGGAACAGAATGCAGCCTTGCACCGTGGAAGAAAGCTGCAGCAATTCATCGATCGTTACGATGCCGGCAGCAAAAACAAGCCCCTTTTTCAAGACATTTTAAAGTACTTGGCAATGGAGCAAGCCAAGCGACTGGAAGCACAAGAAGCGAAGAAAGCAAAGCAAAAAGCCTCACTTGCAAAGGCTGCAAAACGTCGGCCTAAGCACTTCACAGACCGCATCAAAATAGGCTCGAAAGTCCGCCTCAGAAATGGCGGAAAAGAGCGAGGAGAAGTCATTGCCATGGATGCAAAAAAAGCAACCGTAATGTTTGGGGCTTTCCGCACCAAAGTGGAATTTGACCGCCTCACTTGGGTGGCCCACTGATAGCGCCACTTCGATTCAACTCTAATCAGGGATTATTCAACTAAAAATTTCCGAGTCGCAGATGCACCTCCTTCTGTGAAAAGCGTCAGGAAATACATCCCTGAATTCAAACCAGCGAGAGAGACCGCAGGCGTGGACATGTTGCGGACATTGGCTGTGAGTACACTTCGCCCTGCCGCGTCGAAAATGCGAATCTCCGAAGCTTGAATCTCACCCGACCAATCGATGTACAATTGCTCGCGTGCTGGATTGGGAAGCAATGACCACTCGTTTTCCATTAGCCACAGTTCCTCCAATTCCACAGCGCCGCATACCGTTTGCTCAGCGCAAGGACTTTCCTCTTCCGTCACGTAGCTGCCATCTAAAACCTGTTGGCCCGTAGCCAACGGATCCAAGAACGCTTCGAGTTTTTCATCATCCGATATCGGATTGTTCCCATCCCAGTGAAAACTCATCTTACCGTAAAAATCAGGAGCGTAGGGAGACTCACAAAACGAAGCACCACCCGTCAAGGTTCCGACGATGCGGCCTTCTTCATCGAACAATGGTGAACCTGAAGATCCTCCTTCGGTGACACCGTGTTCTGTAACAGTTTCTTCCCAATAGACCCGCCAATGCGCGCCGGGGAAATACGTACTGCTATTTGCCAGATTCGTCGTATACGTTGAAATCTTCTTTCGGTCCCCAGAAGGATGGTGAATGCCAACGCCGGATGTTGAAACCGAACCGCTGACATCCCAACCGGCGTAAAAAGGAGTCCACGAATCGAAAATGGGATCCTCAACTTCCATCAACAGAAAATCAGATCCATTGATGTTCCCCCCCGCAGAAATATCATCGGAATACGTGAGCAACGTCACTCCAGTGCGGGCATGGGAGTTAAAGCTAGCAGTTCCGCCACAATCAAAGTATTCGTAATTGTACCGTACTTTCATGAATCCCCAATCAGACTCAGACATGTCGTCAGCGCAGTGAAAAGAACTCAGCAAAAGTTGTCGGCAGTCTAGTGCTGTATTATTGACCATTGCGCCTGAGCATAAATAGATTCCTCCTCCCATGGAGATGCGCAGTCGCACCACTGCATCCCGTTGACACTGCCAATCATCTCCTTCCGGACACATCACGTCCACCTGGCATGGATCCGATCCTCGGTTATTTTCACTGAGCAAGTCGTATTCTCCATCCAACCATAGCATCCGAAAAAAGAAGCCCACACCCGAAATATGCAAGTCCGGCGCACCAATGGTTCCGACGGGTTGGGTGTAAGCAATGACTACCTGCTCGCCCGGTATCTCGCCACTCACCCATCGACCGTGATCATTGTTCTCGCGGTAATCCACAGGACCTTCCACGAAATCTTCGGAAAAGCGTCCTTCTTCGGATCGAAAATTCAACTGACCCCCAACAGGCAAGTGAAAATCGTCAAAATAGATGCAAAGAGCTGGGGCGTTTTCCACGCTCACTTTCAGCGTCCATTCCTCGGTTTCTGAATCTGACTGAAAAGTGGCCTCTTCAAAAAAGTTCCAATCTGCAGGCAATACCTCTCCTTGCATCGTCTTCCCCGAATGCTCCTCCTGCCAGAAAGCCCTCATCCACAGCTGCTCCACATTGGGAGATTCAAGGGTCAATTCAGCCACAGACTGCGCAAAAATCTGAAAAGGCAGTACAATCCAAAAACCCACCATGAAAATCCAATTCATCGCTTTCTTCATGAAACAAAGCTAAATCGTTTTCAACGAAATCCATTGGGGAAAATTGGGGCAATTTTGAGTGGATTAAAACGTCCCGAGCGGTAACTTGTTCTTCGATATTTACGAGAATCACAAAACCCATCAACATGCAAAGATTGTTGGCTGCTATAGCCTTATCACTGTGTTGCTTTTTCACCGCCTCTGCGCAAACCTCAAACCCAGGGCGACTTAATTCAGAGCAATCGAGCAATTGGGAAAGCCAGGGCAATAAACTCCAGTCCCTGCTCTTCCACATTGAGAACATGTATGTCGAAGATGTGGATTTTGAATCCATTGTCGAAACGGCCATTGTGAATATGCTGGAGGAAATGGATCCACACTCGGTTTACATTCCCGCGGAAGACCTGCAAGCAGCCGACGAACCGCTCAACGGAAACTTTGAAGGAGTAGGCATTCAATTCAACATTTTCAAAGACACGATCATGGTGGTATCTCCCATTTCGGGAGGTCCTTCGGAAAAGCTCGGCATCATGGCAGGAGACCGCATTGTAACTGTTGATGGAGAAATGGTCGCTGGCATTGGCGTGACCAATAAAGACGTCCAAAGGCTTCTCAAGGGACCAAAAGGGACCTTGGTAACAGTCGGAATCAAACGTGGTAACGAGTCTGACCTAATCACCTTTGAGATCATTCGCGATAAAATCCCGATCTATTCGGTGGATGCGTCATTCATGGTAACCCCAGAGATTGGATACATAAAAGTCAATCGCTTCGCGAAAACCACCATGACAGAGATGTACAGTGCCTTTCTCAAACTGAAGCGCGCAGGCATGAAAGATCTCGTATTGGATTTGCAAGGCAACGGCGGGGGTATGTTGCGAACTGCGATTCAAATGGCAGATGAATTTCTATCCGAAGACAAATTACTCGTTTACACAGAAGGGCGCATGTTCCCTCGAGAAAATACCCGAGCACGAATTCCAGGACGTTTCGAAAAGGGACGATTGGTTGTTTTGATAGATCAAGGCTCTGCCTCGGCTTCTGAAATTGTATCAGGCGCCGTTCAAGATTGGGACCGCGGCCTCATCGTCGGCAGGCGAAGTTTTGGAAAAGGACTGGTGCAACGCCCTGTTCGACTCACCGACGACAGTGCCGTCCGTCTAACCGTCCAGAAATACTATACACCTGCGGGCCGTTGCATTCAAAAATCCTACGAAGAAGGGGTTGAAGAATACAGAAAAGAGAAATACCAGCGGTTTGAATCTGGCGAATTGATGAGCATGGACAGTTTGGAATTGCCTGACAGTCTCAAATACGCCACTCGAATTACAGGTCGCACAGTGTATGGCGGTGGCGGTATTTTACCAGATGTATTTGTGCCGCTCGACACAACAGATAACTCCGCCTACTTTTCAAGCATCCTCCGAAAAGGATTAGACAGTCGTTTCGCCCTGAGTTATGTGGATTCACTGCGCACCGAATTGGAATCCGAGTTTCCGACCGAAGATGAATTCATGGAGAAGTTTGAAGTGGATGAAGCCATGTCCGCAGACTTTCAAGAATTCTTAACCGCTGAAGGCATCGAATGGGATGCTGACGGCTGGACGCGGTCTGGGAATGCCATCACCTTGCGCTTGAAAGCGATGATTGGACGCAACCTCGTTGAACCGAGTACTTTTTACCGCGTCATTTCCGGTTTGAACGAATCACTTCAAAAAGCGGTTACAATACTAGAAGACGGCACGTTTGACCAATCGAATCTTGCCCATGATACTTTTTGACTCAATCCGATTGCATTGTAATTTTACCCCATAACTTCAGATGAAACCAATGAACTTCAAAACACTATTGATCGGCGGCGTCGCTTTTCTAGCATTTGGATGTGCGGAAACTCCAAGCGAGGACAAAGCCATTTCCCGACCGGCAAACAGCGAGGCTGATTCACAGGATATTCCAGTCAACACTAGCCCTGGACAAACCAGCAACTTCGATCCTGCGAAACAACAGGCCGCTGTTCCTGCAGGCCCAACGACCACGGTAACTTTCGCATCATATGAACACGACTTTGGCACATTGGATGCCGGGGAATCAGTGACTCACATGTTCGAATTCACGAACACTGGTGATGAGCCGCTGCTACTCGACAAATGCAAAGGATCTTGTGGGTGCACCGTTCCAAAATGTCCGAAAGAGCCAATCGCTCCGGGCGAAAAGGGCCAAATTGAAGTGAAATTCAACTCCAAAGGGAAGAAGAACAAGCAGACCAAGAAGGTGACAATCAATGCCAATACTGATCCAGGACAAACCTTTTTGACGATCACGGCGTTTGTCAACCCTCCTGTTGAAGGATAATCAATTCTCATGATTGCCTCAGGCTTCATGTTCAGAAAGGTCCTGCGATGCAGGGCCTTTTTTTTCTTCAGTGCATTGCTGTCCTTTATGATCTGCAAAGGAGGCGTTGCTCTTTCGCAGCCAACCATTGGGCCTGTCTCCGGCGAAGCCTTGTACTACGAAGTGACTTATGAGTGGGGACCGATTTACTTGGAAGTTGGCGAAGTAATCTTCACAGCATACTCAAAGCCCGAAAACACTCTGATTGAATTAGATTCTATAGAAGAGAACGTTCAGCCTCATTGGGAATTTGTTGGATGGGGAACATCAAAGCCCAATTGGGATTGGTTCTACCCTGTGAATAGCGCATATACCAGTGCGACCGATAGCGTATTAAAACCTGAGGTTTTCAGCCGAATTGGGCGTGAAGGAAGGCACCGATACAACCGCTCTTACACCCGAAACATGCCGGATTGCATGGCGTTGAACTGCATCGATGGAGAGTTGGAAGATTCATCCATTTGCCAACCTGATTCAGCGGAGGAATTCAGAGATGTGCTCAGCGCCATTCACTGGTGCCGCCAGCTTCCGTGGTCTACCTTCGAGCTCGGAGATGTTATTGAGATGAATTTATTGTTGGATGGCGAAGTTCATAGAACAACATTGGAATTCTGGGGAGACGTTAAACATCATTCCAAATTTTGGCCCGATTCCGTCGCATGCTGGGAGTTCCATCCCACCTTAATCGATGGAACCGTGTTCAAACCCGGTGATGAAATGAAAGTCTTCATGACGGCAGATGACCAGAGGTTGCCCGTATACATTGAGACAGAACTCATCATTGGCGCCGCTAAAATACACTTAGCGCAACATCCGATCTACGATAATGAGGCGTTCCAGGTTTTGCGAGATTCTTGCCGAGGTGTGACCCGTAACCTTGATTAAAAGCCGCGTTACAGACGCCAACCTACAGCCGCTGCGCACTTATTCCTTTAGAGATGAGAAACCGCCAACATTGAATACGGCATCAAAGCCTTGATCCCGCAAAAAATTGGAAGCCGCTTCACTGCGAACGCCCGAGCGGCAGTAACAATAAACCGGATCTTTCTTGTCCCATCCTTCGACCGCATTCGGAACCTCCCCATTCATCCAATCCGATTGAATCGCATTTGGCAGCATTCCTTCTGCGCATTCAGCTGCTGTCCGGCAGTCCAGAACTTTCCCTCCATTTTGGCGCAACGCCTCTTTGAATTCCGAAGGCGTCAAGTCAACTTTTGGTCCATAAAACATAATCTCCTTTTCAAACGAAACTACAAAAAGATTAATGGTTCCATTCGGGGCATCTGTCCCCCAATCCATCAACCACAAAGCAAACATGCATTTCCCTTCAATCTCTGCGTAATTTGCACACATGAACGCGCCTAGGAAACCCATTGGGTTTGCCCCCCCACCCATTGACGAAGACTCCATCCAAGCTGTGGAACGCGTATTGCGCTCCGGATGGATTACATCTGGACCTGAGCTGGCTCAATTTGAACTGGATCTCAGCGCATATCTTGGGACCGAACAGACGTTGTGCTTCTCGAGTTGGACAACAGCCTGCGAGCTCGCCCTGCGCTGGTTCGGAGTGGGTCCAGGCGATGATGTTCTGCTGCCCGCGATGACCTATGCCGCAACAGCGAACATTGTTTTGCATTGCGGAGCGCGCCCTGTTTTAGTTGATGTCGATCCTGTAGAGCGGGTGGTAACGCTCGAAACGCTCGAAGCGGCATGGACTCCGATGACAAAAGTCGTCATGCCAGTGGACCTCGCAGGCTGGCCTGTCGATTACGAAGCCATTTCAGATTGGCTCAAAAGCAAAACCATCTCTTCCGCCTTTCAGCCAAAAACCCCCATTCAAAAACAACTCGGTCGTCCACTATTCTTAGCAGATGCTGCCCATTCTCTTGGAGCCACCTACGCAGGACAACCCATCGGTAATCAAGCAGACATCACGGGCTTCAGTTTTCATGCCGTGAAAAACCTCACGACAGCGGAAGGTGGAGCATTGACTTTCGCATTGCCAAAAGAATTTCAATTGGATGAGATTGCTCACTGGTTTCGCACGATGTCGCTTCATGGCCAATCGAAAAGCGCCTTTGAAAAAACCAATGCGGGTCAATGGAATTATGATGTTTTACATGCGGGGTTCAAGTGCAATATGACGGATATTCAGGCGGCACTCGGACGTGCACAACTGAAAAAATACCCCGACCAATTGCGCCAACGCGAAATGCTAGCAAAAGCGTATCACCAAGCCTTTAGCTCGTATTCATGGTACATCGCTCCACCTTTGAAAGACGCTAAACGCATCTCTTCATTCCATTTGTTCTCGATGCGCATCAAAGGATTTAATCGAAAAATGCGGGATGAACTGATGGCTCATTTGAAGGAATATGGTGTGGCAAGCAACGTACACTTTATGCCTTTGCCACTTTTGAGTCTTCACCGAAATCGGGGAGAAAACATCTCCAACTATCCGAATAGCGCAAAAGCCTTCGAAGAACTCATCAGTTTGCCACTCCACCTCAATTTAAGCGTTGAAGACATTTACTACATCCGGGACGTGAGTGCTGGATTTATCGAAAATGCTCTAAAGCATGGCTAAACGAGTGTTTGACATTCTCAGCGCTTTCGTCGCATTGGTTTTACTCATTCCACTGCTTGTGGTGCTGGCCATCATTGTTCGTAGAGAAAGCGCGGGAGGTGCATTTTTCCGACAGACGCGGATTGGGAAAGACCAAAAGCCCTTTCAATTGCTGAAGTTTAGATCCATGCAATCCAATGCAGCTGGACCTTTGATTACTGAAGGCACCAGCGATGAACGGATCACCCGGTCAGGGCATTGGCTGCGACGAACAAAGCTCGACGAATTGCCTCAGCTTTGGAATGTACTGGTCGGTGACATGAGCATTGTGGGGCCGAGGCCTGAAGTACCAAAGTATGTGGCGATGTATGATGACAACATGCTCAAAGCGCTAGAGGTCAGACCAGGACTTACAGACCCCGCAAGCATCGATGCATTTGATGAAGGCGAAGAATTAATGGCTGCCGAAAATCCTGAAGAGCATTATTGCCAGGTGATTTTGCCGCGTAAAGTGCGCGCCCAATTGGATTACGCCAATCGGGCAAATCTAATCACGGATGGGCGGATAATCGCCCGAACGCTGCTCCGCATTCTCAAACACTGAGAGCAAGGGCTCGAACAACGCTAGAAACCGTTTCGAACGTTCCTCACCACTGGCCTCGCGTGTGGCAAACGCTACGTTACGCACCAACCTTTGAATGATTTCCATAGGGTGCGATGGCCTCCACTGGTGCACTGTTTCACCTTCCCCTACTCCAACCAAAAACTCAGAAACATCGTCTACGCCAATGACTGAACCGTGGCTATAGGGATTGATGTAAAATAGAATCCCCGACTGCCCTTTGGTCGCCACGGGATCATCTACATGTGCCACGTCACAATAAGCCAAGATGAAATGATTGGGCAAGCTCACCCCGCGAAGTGGGATTCCGAGCGATTGAGCAACAGAGAGGTACAAAATTCCCAAGCCGATGGGATTGCCTTTCTTTTCCTGCAGAACTCCGCTTGGAAGAGCCTCTAGAGGCACATGTGGCAAACGCCGCACGCTTTCCATGCCGTGCAGGCTAAAGAACACATGGTTCAAAATCCGCACTTGTTCAAGTGCGGTTTGCTCTTCGTTGAGCTCCAGCCAAATTTCCTTTTTCAAGGATTCAAACAGCTCATTTGATTGAATGACATCCCATGATGCGTCGGCGGCCGTATGGACCAACTGAACGCCTTTCCACAAGTCCATCCCTCCTTCATCCATCCATTCCTTGAGCGCCTCTTTCACATCTGTTTGCTGCAAACCTTCTTTGAGAAGTGCTAGGCGGCCATTGATGAGGGCATCATTGTCCTCGCTAGATGCAACTGTATCTACGAATGGCAAAACTTCCTTGCCTTTTGAGAGAAGTCGTTCTCGCACATGCGTATAAACGGTTTCATCCGGATCATCCATCAAAGCCAACAACGCGTGAATTTCAGAAATGCTCATATCAATCTGCTCTTGGGAGGTTTTATTTCATCTCCTCGGTGTCAAATCTAAATGCTGATTTTACTGTTGCGAGAAGTTAAAAAATCACTTTTCCAACTGGCTCTGTGGAATGCATCAGCTTCACTTTGCTTATCTTTCTTAAGTGAGTAAGACAAATAATCCCCTTATAGCTCGCTGGAATCCTGCAGTGCTCGATCAAAACAGGCTTTTTTACGCCCTCTGGTCTACCATGCTTTTTGTGATTCTAATCTGGGGCACATATTGGATCAATGAAGTTTATGCGCTAAACCTCAGGCGCTTTGGGAATCACCCCGGACAATGGGACGATTGGTCGGGCATATTTTCCTTCCCATTCCTACATGGTGATCTCGAGCATTTATGGAACAATACCGCGACCTTTTTCACGCTCAATGGAATGCTCTTCTACTTCTACCGCTCCATCGCGCTCCGCATATGGATGCTATTGTTCCTGAGCTCTGGCATTGGACTTTGGATTTTTGCCGCAGGAGGAAACCACATTGGCGCCAGCGGACTTATCTACGCCCTTGCTAGCTTTTTGTTCGTTTCTGGAGTGATTCGAGATTCCAAGCTTTTGCTCAGAGTCTCGCTCGTAGTAGCCTTCTTGTACGGAGGAATGGTCTGGTGGATGCTACCTGTGGACGGACACATTTCCTGGGAAGGCCACCTTTCGGGTGCCATTAGCGGGCTAGTCGCAGCCTTGCTTTTCAGAAATGCAGGGCCACTGGCAGACTTACCTGTTTTCAATCCTAATGAAAAGGACGAACCGCTTCCAGATTGGTGGGTCACAGCTCATCCTGAACACCCCGACGTTATTGCACTTCGAGAAGCAAAAAAGAAAGCATCCTCAATTCATACACACTCAACCTCAGAAAATGCCACGAGGATTGTCTATCACATTAAGAGGAAAGACGTTTGACCAACGTCGAAACTATCTCGGTTAAGCGTTGAGCATAACCGGCATCACGAGCATCAAGACATCCTCCCCCGCTTCTTCAGGCTCAGAAGGCTTAATGATTCCAGCTCTATTGGGAGCCGACATTTCCAACGAAACTTCAGCACTAGAGAGGTTGTTGAGCATGTCCATGAGGAATCTGCTGTTGAAACCGATCTCCATATCCTCTCCCGAGTAGCTGCAGTTCAATCGCTCATTTGCCTCATTCGCGAAATCTAAATCTTCCGCGCTCACATGCAACTCGCTTCCAGCTAATTTTAGACGCACTTGGTGAGTGGTTTTGTTCGCGAAAATAGACACCCTGCGTATGGCTTGTAAAAAGCTTTGACGGTTGATCACCATGCGATTTGGATTTTCCTTCGGAATAACCGCCTCATAATTGGGATATTTCCCTTCAATCAAGCGGCACACAATGGTGACATCTTCAAACTCAAAGCGCGCATTTGAATCCGTGTATGTCATGGTCACCTTTTCAGCGTGCGATGCGGCATTCTTCAACAGATTCAACGGCTTTTTTGGGACAATAAACTGCGCACCAGATGAAGCTTGCACGTCAGTGCGCGCATAGCGCACCAGGCGGTGCGCATCCGTTGCGACGAAGCGCACGCTGTCCGGGTAAAACTCAAAGTAAATTCCGGACATCACAGGACGTAAATCGTCATTGCCCGCTGCAAACAACGTTCGATTGATGGCGGTGATCAGCGTATTTGCTTCAACACTCATCGCTGCGCCATCTTCGAGTGCAGGGGCTTGAGGAAATTCGTCTCCATTTGCGCCCGTGAGCTTGTATTTCCCAGCATCACTGGTCAACTCAATTGCCATGGTCGAGGGATCGATCTTGAAGGTCAATGGAATATCCGGGAATGCCTTGAGAATATCAAGCAACATTTTTGCAGGTACTGCAATGGCCCCTGTATCCTCTGTTTTCACTTCGAGCTTGGTGGTCATGGTCGTTTCAAGATCACTGGCTGAAATCACAGCAACGCCCGGTCCCAACTCAAAAAGGAAGTTATCTAGGATGGGCAGGGTATTACTGCTGTTGAGCACTCCGCTCAAGGATGATAAGTGGCGCAACAATTGGCTGCTGGATACGATAAAATGCATGGACTTTATTTGTACCTCAAAGATGCCCCAACAACTCGCTTCTCGGAAGCTTGCACCCTTGAATATTTTTCCACACTTGATGAACCATTTTCTGCCATTATTCAACAAAAGAAGCTAAATTGTCGACATGAATAACAACCTCTACAGCAGCGCTCTAACGTGCTTTTTTGTTCTCTTCACAGCCCTTGGATTCGCTCAATCAGACGCGATTCAGCCCGATTTCTTGAACATCCACATTACACAGACCACATCAAGAGTAGAACTCTCGCAAATGCAAAAAGACATGAGTGCGTACAACATTGGATTCAGATACGATCTGATTCAATGGAGCAACGATGAATTGCAGAGCATTCGCTTTGCAGTGCGCCTTCCAGATGGAACAATGCGCCGCAATGTCTACGAAGCCATCGATTCAGAGACCGATATTTGGATTCGTTTGGAAGGAGAAGGTGCCGAACGCATTTTCTGTGCAGGAAGTCAATGCGAGTAATATCACTTTTCTGATGCTTCTTGATTTGCAATCCTGCTGATTGGAGTAGATCAATCCAAGCACCACACAGGGTAAACTCGTCCCATGGAGGACAAAACTAAACCTCGCTCGGCCTAAACTCGGGAAGTTTAACCATGTCCCGAATAATCGTTGAGGCGATGCAAAGAATTTTGTTGCTTGGTCCCTTAGAATGTGGAGGCCTATTCACGCAATGTGCGATTGTAACTTCTCGAGACTGACCCATGATTGATCCTTATTGGTGAGGTAAGAACCGAACCAAGGTTGTGTTTCCTTAAAGTCGGTAATGCCAATGAGTCCCGTGACGTTTGCTCCAAAAAATGAAGCGAGGTGCATTGCTCCGCTGTCATTTGTTATCACGTGTTCTGCACGACGCATGACAGAGGCGGCCATTGTTAAACTGGTTGACAAAACATCTGTTTTTGGAAAATCTTTCCGAAATCTCATTTCGTCTTGAGGAGAGACGATGCCTATGATTTTTTTGTCTTTGTAGGTGTCTATAAATTCCCGCCAAAGCGGCCATTCTTTATTGACACCATGATGGCGGTTCGTCGCATACGGGCACACGGCCAAAAACGATCCTTGAACCATCTTCGAAAGGAGCGCATCAGCCTTGCTGATGCACTCGTGACCTAGCGGAATAAAATTCAAATCACGACCAAGCACCCTGCGCTCGCGGTAAAACGGACGTCCCAATTCGAAGTATTTTTCGACGCGGTGAAGGTCGTCGCTTTCATTCTTCACCCGTTGTGAGCATAACGAATGATAGCCGGTCGTTGGAAGCCATGCAAGCAGCGGTGGAATCAATGCTGACGAAGAAGGTGGGCATACAAGAACATTTGAAAATCCACCTCGACGGTATTGATCGGCCAGCCAACGTTTGTTCTTAACTCGGTCATCTGAGACCATTTCAAAATTGGTCTCAGAAAAAATGTCCGCAACCCAAGCATGCCCGAAACAAGTGAAGTCCAAACCTTCATCAGCCAAGGCAGAGAGCAGCGGGTAGGTCATCAATGTGTCTCCCAACCAATTAGGAAGTCGAATTGCCAACCGCCCATGGGCACTTGAAGTCGACGATTTTTGATTTGCTTTGACTGGCATTCTGCGAAGATATATGGTTCACACTTGAAGTCTTAACTTGCACCATGAGCCGATGGATCGGAATTGATTTTGGAACCGCGAGAACAGGCCTTGCTTATACAGATGGCTCGGGTAAAATGGCATTCCCTTTCAAAACTGTATCCACATCAGACGTGCTGAACATACTGGATAAACTGGTCAAAGAAACGCCATGTGCGGGGTTCGTCTTAGGCTTGCCAAATGCTTGGGGATTGAACTTGCAAATCGGTGACACCCACAGCACAGCTGCAATCCTCGCATTTCAGAAAAAACTCAATGCCAAATGGCCTTCATTGCCTGTGCAAATCGTTGACGAAACCAATACCAGTGCAGAAGCTGTAAGCGCCTCAATCGCTGGTGGAATGAAAAAAAAGAAAAGACGCGAAAAAGGATCACTTGACGCCGTGGCGGCAGCAATTATTCTGCAGCGCTTCTTGGAACAAGAAAAATCGCAGTGAACGCGGTCTACTCGTCCCGCGGTGCTTCAAAAACTTCAATCTCTGCTTTGGTCTTGACGAGGTTGCTGAACGTGCCCTGGTACCGGGTTGCACGGACGATGTGATTATCAATCCAATGATAGTTGCCTCCTCGAGGTTTTCCCATCAGCAGTCCGTGATATAAGAACCCATGCTTGTCCAACCATGCCTCAGTCACGGCTCGATGCTCCTCCGTTCGAGATGTGAAAAACGTAATCACATGTCCTTCTCCATGCCATTGATTGAGTGTCTCCAAAGCATCTGCAAAAGGCTCGCAGGTGGCCATGCGTTCCGGCTCTTCATTGGGCACATCATCCGTAATGGTGCCATCAATGTCAATCATGTAATTTTTGATTTCCGATGGAAGCTGCGGTGAGGCCTCCTGACCCGCATCATCCAGAACAGATTGCAATTCAATCTTAGCGGCATGAGGACGTCCTTTCGAAGAGTCGGGGGTATGATTCATCGGATAAAAATAGCACCAGTCTATGACTCCTACAACCTTTCATTCCATCACTGAAAAACCAAAAACTGAGGTTCATCACTGCAACGAACATTTTCAAGCCAGCTTCCGGTAAATTCAGGCCAACTGCCGATCGCTCCCACCAGCGCGAGAGCGCTCAAAACACGTTCTTGCGGGATTCCCTTTGGACTGATCCAATCATCGATGCTTCGTGCTATTTGCTCACATTGATCGTGATGCTGTTGTTTGATGATTTTTCGCCATTTTTTCTTGACCGCTGTGAGCTCCTTTTCAATTTTCGACAACGTTGCACGGGTAGTTGGAATGGCTGATTCATGAATCCCTTTGGCATAACCTTCCATGATTTCAGACCAACGATCGAAATGAAGCTCCAAATCACCTCGCTTCTCAAGGACACCATCCGCCCATAAATTGACCGCATCAGCGCTGCTCAATCCAAGCATTGAAGGATTCCATGAGAGCAATTTACAAATCGCTGACGCAGGTTCATTCAGAATGAGAGCGCCATCTCTTACCAACAATGCCGGAGGATGCACGCAATGATGCTCGAATGCCCGTCCGAGTAGCATCCAATAACTCACTTCTGAGGGACCACCAATGAATGCAATGCTCTGCAATAAATACTCCTGATAAATTGGACGCAATGCTACATTGGGTGAGTGTTGTTCCGGACGCAAGGTTCGCCAAGCTTCCTCGCCATTGGCCTGAATCCACCGATCAGCGCGCTGCCGCGCCCCTTCATCGGTAAGCACAAATAAATTGTTTTCCCGTGGCTGAATTTGCGGCTTACCAAAATCAACTTGAAATTGATCCGCAGATTCCTGCACGGCATTTCCAATGCCATTCTTTTCCCATTCAGCTTGCCACAAGTGCATCGCGATGTTCTTCAATTCCGCATCATGCCCATCGATGACCAAAACATTCAAATCCGCAAACCATTCGCTCACCCATTTTCGCACTCGAGCAGACAACTTCATGTTGCATGACTGCTGCACAAAAGAATCAACATTGTTCTCTGTCACCCACGCCTGCCATGCCTTTTCAGCATGCTCGTCCCACAGTAATTCCCCAACAGGACCTTTTTGCTCAGTGCCCTTAGGCTCCCATCTAAAGACACTCCCATCAACACCAAAGGTGGATTGAATTTCTTCGAAATCATGATCTTCCGAGGCCATCCAAAAAACAGCAACAGCCGGCTCTCCAGACTCGCTAAGCCGACGAGCCCAGCGCACCGCTGAGAGAATCTTGTAATGAAAATATGCCGGGCCTCCTCCAGCTTGCAACTGATGCCCTGTAGTGATCACATGTGCACCATCTTTAAAAGCTTTCAGAGAGGATGGAGCGATTACATCGTCTCGTTCATATTGTTTGAGCAATGCGCTGGCAACCTGTTGCCGACGATGACGGTCCAGTTTCAAGGAAGATTCCAATCGAGCTTGAATGCCCGACCAATTGCCCCCCCATTTCCAGAACTGTTGCAAGGATTCTGAATGAAGTGTCCATTGGGAAGCGGGAGAGCCCTTTTTCAATGCCTCCGCTTGAGCAAATTGAGCAGTAGAGAAACCCATGGCTTGCGGGGTAGAATTAGCGGATCAAAGACAAGGAACCTGACTTTGAAACAATCTGACCTTGGGGGTCAAGCAAATTCAACTTCCATACGTATGAACCCGATTCAACAGGAGAGCCATCAGTGTTCTCTCCATCCCAATTGACGTCATCACCTGATCCAGAAAAAATCATTTGTCCCCATCTCGAGTATACCTCAAACGATTGAATCAAGACGTTTTCGCAGATTGGTCTAAAAACGTCGTTGTCGCCATCTCCATTGGGCGTGAACGCGCTTGGCACGAACCAAGTGGATTCCGATGTCAAGTCCACAACGGAAACATCGGGTTTGAAATCAGGGCCGCGAAGCGAAACTCCTTCGTCTGAGGAAAAATCATCCGAGGGCACCAACGACACAGCA
>DCPZ01000101.1:0-10632 GCA_002323795.1 Flavobacteriales bacterium UBA1531
TGCCTCCCACTCCTTTACCTCAACTCTCAGATCAGAAAACAACCCATCACGGTCAATAGCACCATGGACGATCTGCTTCAATTGAGAGTCAGTAAAACCCTTTAAAACATATGTTTGACACCTACTTATAAGCGCAGGAATCACCTCGAAGGAAGGGTTTTCCGTGGTCGCGCCAATCAACGTGATTAGACCCTTTTCCACTGCACCAAGCAAACTGTCTTGTTGTGATTTCGAAAACCGATGGATCTCATCAATGAAAAGGATAGCACGGCCCGAAAACATGCCAGCTTTACTCACTTGAGCCAGCACTTCACGGACTTCTTTTACGCCGCTGTTGATTGCCGAAATCTGATGAAATGGTCGGTCGCTCTGTTCGGATATGATCCGCGCCAAGGTCGTTTTTCCCACCCCAGGGGGTCCCCACAAGATCATCGAAGGAACCTGTCCTCCTTCGATGCTTCTGCGAAGAACTTGTCCTGTGCCGACCAAATGACCTTGTCCGAGGTAATCTTCCAGTGTTTTGGGCCTCATCCGTTCGGCCAAGGGTGCCTCAAACATCATCGATCTTTTTAGCGGATGCAAAAAAACGCTCTTGAATTGTCATGTCCTCGGGCCGAACATGTTTCCACCTCTTGTGCGACCATAACCAGTGGCCTGGATGGCTTCGAATGTCTTCTTCCAAAAGAGAAATGCACCTATTTAAAACTTCACCGGGATTCAATTCTGACGGATGGTCAACGACAAGCTCATAACGTGTGGTGTATTGCCCTCTCGCATCCTTATAGATGTGGCCATAAATAACAGGAAGATCATATTGATGAGCCCATTTCTCGAGCCCGTAGTACCAAGCCGTTTCTTGATTCAGGAACTCAGTCCACCATGCCTTTTTCGGATTGGCCGGACTCTGATCAAATCCCATCACCACTGCTTTTGGGCGAGATCCCGCGGCGTGCATTTTCATCCAAGCCTGTGCATCGACCGTTCGAACCATTTCGAGTCCAAAGCGTTGACGAGAAGTCCGAACGGCTTCATCCATAATAGGATCAGAAAGTTTCTTGTACACTGCCATTACATCATGAGGAACATTTTGATTGGCTGTAACTGCGTATAGCTCCCAATTATTGAGGTGACCTCCTGCGATTAAAACGCTCCGTCCTGATTCAAAAAAAGGCAAAAACACTTCCACATTGACGTGCCTCATACGACTCATTGCCAACTCACTACTGATCGAAAAATGCTTGATTGATTCCACCGTGATATCCCCAAAGTGCGCATAGTACTCCTTTTCAATCTGCCTGTGCCATTCCCTCGTTTTTTCAGGAAAACTTCGTTCCAGATTGCCACGGATTATCTTCAAGCGGTACTTAATCACACGATGTGCAAAAAAAGCAAGCACCGATGACAAACCGTGTAGTTGCGCATAAGTGCGACGTGACAACCAAAGAAGCACCTTCAATTTCATGCTCAAAGCTAAGGTTAATCCGAACGATAATCAGCCCCAATTGACCTATCGGAAAGGCCATCGTAAGCCAGAGCTATTCCAGTCGGCAATTCCAATTCCACTTCGGCATGCCGACCCAATTGGTGACTGATGTGCGTGAAGTACGTCTGACGTGCTCCGATGCGCTCGGCCCATTCAATGGCTTCTTTCAAAGTAAAGTGAGATAAGTGCTGTTCGCGGCGCAATGCATTAAGAACGAGAACGTCGACTCCTTGTAATCGCTCAAGCGCAAGCTCACTGAAATGATTGGCATCTGTGATGTAAGCCAATCCGCCAATGCGAAATCCCAATACGGGCAGCTTATGATGCCTCACAGGTAGCGGCCACCATGTATCACCGTGAATCTGAAACGGATTTTCTTGTATCGTTTTGAGGATAACCTTGGGCACTCCTGGGTAAGGATTGGGGCGAAATATGTAATGAAACTCCCGTCTTAGCGCCTCTTGAACAGCTTCCGTAGCAAAGACAGGCATGTCCTGACCACTGCGAAAGTTGAAAGGCCGGATGTCATCAAGGCCCGCCACATGATCTTTGTGCTCGTGCGTGATGACCAAACCATCGAGACGATTCAATCCTGCTCGCAGGCACTGCTGGCGGAAATCAGGGCCTGAATCAATGATTACCTGAGCGGATTCTGTTTGTATGAGGATCGAGCTTCTCAAGCGTTGATCCCGTGAATCATTGCTCGCACATACGTCGCAAGAACAACCTATGATCGGAACTCCTTGCGAAGTCCCTGTGCCGAGAAATTTGAAATCCACTTGCATTTATCAAAGGTACGGAGACTTGAAATCGTACATTTGTTCAAAGGCAGGCAAATCGGAAATAATCGAAAAGCTTTGGATTCAAATCGCGTTGTACTCTCCGGAAAGCAAAAGGCACTCCGGATAAACCTAAACCAAGACCTTTACGGAACCTTTGCAGAAATTGGCGCAGGTCAAGAAGTGGTTCGGCATTTTTTTCGTGCTGGTGGAGCATCTGGCACAATCGCCAAGGCCATTAGCGCATATGACAAAGATTTCTCAGATGCGATATACGGCGAAGAAAAGCACAGTCGCTACGTCTGCGAAAGTCGGGTCAAGAAAATGCTCAAACACGAGTATAATCTGATGGAAGAACGGCTTGATCGCGGTGATCATGCCAACAAACATTTCTTCGCATTTGCCAACACTGTTGCTACGATCAATTTTCATAAAACCATCCAAGGACATGGTTGGTTCGGATTGAAGTTCCAAACGGATCCCAACAAGGCACCTAATGAAGTCATTATGCACGCTCGACTTCATGAACAAGATGCCCTATTGCAACATCAATCAGTCGGGATGCTTGGGGTGAATTTGGTATACGGCTGCATGTTCTTCTTCAAGCGTCCAAAAGAATTATTGCAGAGCCTTTATGATAACTTGGAACGGGATCAGCTCGAAATCGACATGATCCAAATGAACGGTCCTGATTTTGAGGGCGTGGATAATCGCCTCCTGTCCCTACAGCTGGTAAAGAACGGCATGACCGATGCCGTGATTTTTTCGCCTGACGGCCAAAACCTCCAAGCTTCTGAGGTACTTTATAAGAAAAATATCCTGGCCATTCGTGGTTCTTTTCGTCCTGTAACGAAGGTCAATATTGACATGATTGCGCAGAGCCTCAAGCTCTTCAAAGCAGAACAAAAGGTAGAAGAACAAAACATTCAAGTTCTTTTTGAAATCACCTTGAACAACCTTTCTGCTGAAGGCGAAATCGACGAACAAGATTTCTTGGACCGAGCAGACATCCTTTGCTCCATTGGACAAACCGTTTTAATCTCAAATTACCAGAAATACTACAAACTGGTCGAGTTCTTCTCGCGGCATAGCACGAAGAGAATGGGAGTCATCATGGGCGCCAACACATTGAGGCAAGTGTTCGATGAAAAATATTACCGCAACCTAAATGGAGGAATTCTAGAGGCCTTCGGCATTTTATTCTCTCGCGATCTCAAAATCTATTTGTACCCTTGGGTTTCGGAAGATTCCAAAGAGCTGTGGACTTCGGATACAACTCCTGTGCATCCGCGCATGAAGCCTTTGTTCGAATACCTCAAATTCAACAAGCGCATCGTTGATGTTGATTACGAACCAAATATCATGGGCATCTTCAGCCGCGAAGCCTTGAAACTCATTCGTTCAGGCAAAGCCGGCTGGGAGAAAATGGTTCCCGACTTTGTTGACCACATCATCAAAGAAAAACAACTATTCGGCTACAACGGAAAGGCCAAAGGCAAGTCATCCTCTGAGGACATTGCGGCAGCAGCAGCGAGAGCGATCTCTCAAAATGATTCAGAGTCTTGAATCTGATGAGGCTTTATTTGGAAGCATATAAAAAAGATTTTCACGGAAATAAAAAAGGCTCACCTACGAGGTGAGCCTTTTTGTTCATCCAATTACATCGGATCAAGCTTCAGCGGTCTCTTCTACTGCCTCTACTTCCGGATTCGGAAGTCGTGTGACGGTACGTTCGTTGGTGAACGCGCGTGTACCTGTTCCTGCAGGAATCAAGTGACCAACAATTACGTTCTCCTTCAACCCATTCAAGAAGTCCTGCTTTCCACTCACCGCGGCCTCATTCAGAACCTTCGTGGTTTCTTGGAATGATGCTGCCGAAATGAATGACTTCGTCTGGAGTGATGCCCGAGTGATACCCTGTAGCAACGGGCGTGCTGTTGCTGATATCGCATCACGGCCTTCAGCCAGAGTCATATCCCGGCGGCGCAAGGAACCATTGATGTCACGAAGCTGACGAGCTGAGATCATCTGACCCAATCGCAAATCCTCACTTTCTCCGGTTTCTGTAATGACAACCATTCCAAATATTCGATCGTTTTCACGCATGAAATCAGCCTTCTCTACGAATTGCTTTTCCAAAAAGCGTGTATCTCCTGCATCTTCAATGACGACTTTCTTCATCATCTGACGAACAATGACTTCAAAGTGCTTGTCGTTGATCTTCACACCTTGCAAGCGGTAAACGTCCTGGATCTCATTGACGATGTATTCCTGCACAGCTGTAGGCCCCATGATATCGAGGATGTCCACTGGAGTGATGGCTCCATCAGACAGCGCCATACCAGCTCGAACAAAGTCATTGTCTTGCACCAAAATATGCTTTGACAAAGGCACCAAGTATTTGTAGACATCTCCGCGTCGTGACGTCACAATCACCTCGCGGTTACCACGTTTGATCTTGCCATACTGCACGATTCCATCAACTTGAGAAACAACCGCTGGATTCGAAGGATTGCGAGCCTCAAACAACTCAGTAACACGTGGGAGACCTCCCGTAATGTCACCAGATTTACCGGCAACACGCGGAATCTTAGTCAGAATTTGACCAATCTTCGCCTCGTCTCCCTCCTTCACAGAGAGGTGAGCACCTACAGGCAACGAATAAGTCTTGATGACTTCTCCCTTCTTGTCCACAATCAAAATGGCCGGGTTCTTTTTCTTATCCTTGGTCTCGGTGATTACAATTTCACGGAAACCCGTTTGCTCGTCGAGTTCTTCGCGGTAAGTAACGCCCTCTTCAATCATATCGAACTTAATGAGGCCTTTGCCTTCATTGATGATAACATTGTTGTAAGGGTCCCAAGAGCATATGGAATCGCCTTTCTTGATCTTATCCCCTGGGAACATTTTCAAGATGGATCCATAAGGTAAAATGGTCGTGCTGAGTGCAACACCTGTTTTCGGGTCAACCACCTTGAATTCAGAGGAACGAGAAACTACAACAGTCTCCTTTTCTCCCTCCGCGTTCACACGAGAGACCTCTCTCAGGTCGTCGATTTCAACCACACCATCAAACTTGACCTTGACATCATTGTCATCAGAGATTTTTGAGGCCGTTCCACCCACGTGGAATGTACGAAGCGTCAACTGCGTTCCCGGCTCTCCTATCGACTGTGCAGCGATTACACCAACAGCTTCACCGACTTGCACTGTGCGCGCGGTCGCCAGGTTCTTACCGTAACACTTCACACATACACCTGACATGGTCTCACACGTCAATACAGAGCGCACTTCGACTTCATCAATCCCAGCTTCCTCAATGGCCATGGCCGTTGCATAGTCGATCTCTTCGCCACCTGCAATCATCACCTCACCAGTCTTTGGGTGCTCTACATCGTTGAGTGCTGTTCGACCTACGATTCGATCTCCAATGCCTTCTGTAATCTCATCGTTCTTCCGAAGCGGGGTTGCAACCACACCTCGAAGAGTTAGACAATCGTATTCAGTGATGATCACGTCTTGCGCTACATCCACCAATCGTCGAGTCAAATAACCTGCGTCTGCCGTTTTCAAAGCTGTATCAGCAAGTCCTTTACGCGCACCGTGCGTTGAGATGAAGTATTCTAAAATTGAGAGCCCCTCCTTAAAGTTCGAAAGGATTGGATTCTCAATGATGTCTTGGCCTCCAGTAGCTGAAGACTTCTGTGGCTTCGCCATCAAACCACGCATGCCCGACAACTGTCTAATCTGCTCTTTCGATCCTCGAGCGCCGGAGTGCATCATCATATAAATCGAGTTGAAACCTTGCTTATCAGTCTCAATACGGTCCATTAAGATATTGGTGAGTCGCGAGTTGGTATGCGTCCAAATATCAATGATTTGATTGTAACGCTCATTGTTCGTGATGAGACCCATGTTGTAGTTCTCCATCACCTCTGCTACCTGCTCCTTGGCGCCATCAACCAACTTGACTTTTTCATCGGGAATGATAACATCATTTAGGTTGAACGACAGCCCCCCTTTAAATGCGTTGTAGAATCCAAGGTTCTTAATGTCATCCAAGAATTGGGCGGTTCGTGGCACATTGGTCGAATTCAAAACGTGCGAGATGATCCCACGAAGTGACTTTTTCGTCAATAGCTCATTGATGAAGCCTGCTTCAATTGGCACGTGCTCATTGAAGAGCACACGACCGCAGGTTGTTTCAATCAAATGCATCTCGTCGTTCATGTCGACGTACCGCATTTTAATCTCGGCGTGTAACTCAAGTTTTCCTTCTTGATGAGCAATCCGCACCTCCTCTGGTGAATAGCAAACCATCCCTTCACCCTTCACCGGCTGATCTTTCGTACCCTTTCGGATTTTCGTCATGTAGTAGAGGCCCAAAACCATGTCCTGAGACGGTACCGCAATGGGAGCTCCGTTTGCAGGATTCAAAATATTGTGCGATGCCAACATCAGAAGTTGCGCTTCCAAAATTGCCGCGTTACCAAGAGGCAAGTGCACAGCCATTTGGTCTCCATCAAAGTCAGCGTTGAATGCTGTACAGGCAAGAGGGTGCAGCTGAATGGCTTTTCCTTCAATCAATTTGGGCTGGAATGCCTGAATTCCCAGACGGTGCAGGGTTGGTGCACGGTTGAGCAGAACAGGATGCCCCTTCATCACGTTCTCCAAGATATCCCAAACAACTGGTTCTTTGGCGTCTACAATTTTCTTGGCTGACTTCACCGTTTTCACGATGCCACGCTCAATCATCTTTCGAATGATAAATGGCTTGTAAAGTTCAGCAGCCATATTCTTTGGCAGACCGCACTCGTGCAACTTCAAACTCGGTCCAACAACAATGACCGAACGCGCAGAGTAATCAACACGTTTTCCTAGCAAATTCTGGCGGAAACGTCCTTGCTTTCCCTTGAGGCTATCTGAGAGGGACTTCAAAGGACGATTGCTTTCAGTCTTTACTGCACTCGACTTACGACTATTATCGAACAAGCTATCCACGGCCTCCTGCAACATTCGCTTCTCGTTGCGCAAGATGACCTCAGGAGCCTTGATTTCAACCAAACGCTTAAGGCGGTTGTTTCGAATGATGACACGTCGGTACAAATCATTCAAATCAGATGTTGCGAAACGACCACCGTCAAGTGGAACCAATGGGCGCAACTCTGGCGGTATCACAGGCACCACCTTCACAATCATCCATTCAGGCTTGTTTGTGATTCGGGAGTTCGCATCGCGGAAAGACTCTACGACCTGCAAACGCTTTAATGCCTCGCTCTTACGCTGCTGAGATGTTTCTGTATTCGCAGAGTGCCGCAAAGTGTAGGACAACTCATCCAATTCTAAATTCGCCAGCATATCATGGAGCGCTTCTGCTCCCATCTTTGCGATGAACTTATTGGGATCCTTGTCGTCCAAATATTGGTTCTCCTTTGGGAGAGTATCCAAAATATCCAGGTACTCCTCTTCTGTCAAGAAGTCATTTACTCCTAGTTCAGCGTCTTCAGCCCCTTTTGCAATTCCGGGCTGTATGACGACATAGCGCTCGTAATAAATGATCTGATCGAGCTTTTTCGAAGGCATTCCTAGGAGGTAACCAATTTTGTTTGGTAAGCTCTTAAAATACCAAATGTGCGCGACGGGTACAACCAATTGGATGTGTCCCATGCGTTCGCGTCGTACTTTCTTCTCAGTCACCTCTACACCACAACGATCGCAAACGATTCCTTTGTATCGGATGCGCTTGTACTTTCCACAATGGCATTCAAAGTCCTTGACTGGACCGAAAATTCTCTCGCAGAAGAGACCATCGCGCTCCGGCTTGTATGTCCGGTAGTTGATGGTTTCTGGTTTCAACACCTCACCATGCGATTGCTCGAGAATCATCTCGGGCGATGCCAGTGAAACGGTGATTGTATTGAAGTCGCTCGAAAGCTGCTTGGGTTGTTTTTGCTGAAACATGAATGGCAGTTCTATGCTATGATCAATCTAAAGAAACAGTCAGTCCCAATCCACGTAATTCGTGAAGTAAGACATTGAAAGACTCAGGGATACCAGGAGTTGGCATGTTTTCCCCTTTAACGATGGACTCGTATGCTCGGGCACGGCCGTTGACATCATCTGACTTTACAGTCAAAATTTCTTGCAAGATGTTTGCCGCTCCAAAAGCCTCCAAAGCCCAAACCTCCATCTCTCCAAAACGCTGGCCACCGAATTGGGCTTTACCGCCCAGTGGCTGCTGCGTTATCAAAGAATAAGGTCCAATGGAACGCGCGTGCATCTTATCGTCAACCATGTGGCTTAGCTTGATCATGTAGATGATCCCGACAGTTGCAGGCTGATCGAAGCGCTCACCGGTTCCACCATCGTGCAAATAGGTGACACCACATTCAGGCACTCCAGCCTCGTCAGTGATTTCCGTGATTTGCTCCAGTGTGGCTCCATCAAAAATTGGAGTCGCATACGTTCGTCCCAAGTTTTGACCTGCCCAACCAAGAACAGTTTCATAAATCTGTCCTAGGTTCATCCGAGATGGTACACCCAACGGATTCAAAACGATATCCACAGGTGTGCCATCCTCGAGGAATGGCATATCTTCTTGTCGGACAATTTTTGCAACAATACCCTTATTTCCGTGACGTCCGGCCATCTTGTCACCCACCTTGAGCTTTCGCTTTTTGGCGACATATACCTTGGCCAACTTCACGATGCCTGTTGGAAGTTCGTCTCCTACAGTCACTTGGAATTTGCGTCGCTTGTACGCTCCTAAAATATCGTTGTACTTCAAGTGATAGTTGTGTACGACTCGTCGAACCAACTTACTATTTGCGTCATCGCGGACCCATCCATCGCTGTTGATGGTCAAGTAATCGAGGCTGTTCAAGATTTTTTGAGTGAACTTCACTCCTTTCTTGACCTGCTCTTCTTTGTAATAGTTGTTGACACCTTGGCAAACCTTTCCACCTACAAGTTTCATCAGTTTCTCCACCAACACTTTTTTCAGTGCAGCGGCTTCAACGTCAAATTCCTTGTCAATGGATTCCAACACTGCTTTATCGGCAGCCTTCGACTTTCGGTCCTTAATGGCGCGGGAGAATAATTTTTTCTCAATGACAACACCTTGTCCTGAAGGCGGCATCTTGAGCGATGCATCTTTCACGTCTCCAGCCTTATCACCAAATATTGCTCGCAGCAACTTCTCCTCAGGACTAGGATCAGACTCTCCCTTCGGAGTGATCTTTCCAATGAGGATATCACCTTCTTTCACCTCGGCTCCGATTCGGATCAAACCATGCTCGTCGAGATCACTTGTGGCTTCCTCGCTTACGTTCGGAATATCACTTGTGAGTTCTTCAACTCCCCGCTTGGTGTCACGCACTTCGAGAACGTACTCATCAACGTGCAAAGACGTGAAGATGTCCTCCCGGACGACTCGTTCGTTGATTACAATCGCATCCTCGAAGTTGTAGCCATTCCATGGCATAAAGGCAACTCGCATGTTTTGACCCAACGCCAACTCACCATTGTCGGTAGAGTAACCTTCAACTAAAATCTGCCCAGCACGAACCGTATCTCCCTTCTGTACGATGGGTTTTAAGTTCATACAAGTTCCTTGGTTTGTTCTTCGGAACTTTGGAATCTCAAGCACATTCACAGCGTCTTCGAATGATACCAGCTCATCCATTTCGTCCATGGTGTATTTGATATGAATCTCGTTCGCATCAACGAATTCAACCGTACCATCGGCTTCTGCACGCATTAGGATCCGTGAATCTTCAGCAACGGATTGTTCCAAGCCTGTGCCAACAATTGGCGCCACTGGTTTCATCAAAGGCACTGCCTGACGCATCATGTTTGAGCCCATCAACGCGCGGTTTGCATCATCGTGCTCCAAGAACGGAATCAACGATGCCGCAATCGATGCAATCTGGTTCGGCGCTACGTCCATGTAGTGCAATTGATCTGGCGCTACTTGTGGGAAATCACCCTCCAATCGAGCTTTCACAATATCATTGGCGAACGCACCGTCCTTTGAGACTGGGGCGTTGGCTTGTGCAATAAGGTTTGAATCCTCATCTTCCGCAGACAGGTAAATCACATCTTTGGGATCCGTCGAAACCTTTCCTCCTTCAACTTTTCGGTAAGGCGTCTCAATGAAGCCCAGTCGATTGACCTTTGCGTAAACACAAAGGGAACTGATCAATCCAATGTTCGGACCCTCAGGTGTTTCAATGGTGCAAAGACGGCCGTAGTGCGTGTAGTGCACGTCACGCACCTCAAAACCGGCGCGCTCACGAGAGAGACCACCTGGACCGAGGGCCGAGATTCTTCGTTTGTGCGTTACCTCACTCAATGGATTTGTTTGATCCA
>DCPZ01000101.1:10940-11863 GCA_002323795.1 Flavobacteriales bacterium UBA1531
TTTGTTTGATCCATAAACTGAGACAACTGGTTCGTTCCGAAGAAACTATTGATCACAGAGCTTAGTGTCTTGGCGTTGATCAAATCCGTTGGTGTAAACACCTCATTGTCTCGGACATTCATTCGCTCACGAATCGTTCGAGCCATTCTAGCCAAACCTACCCCAAACTGACTGTACAACTGCTCTCCTACCGTTCGGATTCGACGATTGGACAAGTGATCGATATCATCAACATCTGCATTCGAATTGACCAAGTCAAGCAAATACTTAATGATCAATAGAATGTCATCCTTGGTCAACGTTCGGTTTTGAACATCTTCTTTGATATTCAGCTTCCTATTGATTCGGAATCGACCTACCTCTCCGAGATCGTAGCGCTGCTCGGAAAAGAAAAGCTTATCAATCACTCCACGTGCTGTATCCAAATCTGGCGGCTCAGCATTTCGAAGTTGGCGATAAATGTATTCAACTGCTTCTTTCTCGGAATTTGAACTGTCCTTTTGAAGCGTGTTGTAAATGATGGCGTAATCCGACTGATTGATGTCCTCTTTGTGGAGGATGATCGACTTGGCTCCCGAGTCGTGGATCAGTTCAAGATGTTCCTTCTCGAGTGTTGTCTCTCGATCGAGAACAACTTCGTTCCTCTCGATGCTTACAACTTCTCCTGTGTCCTCATCAACAAAATCCTCAACCCACGTTTTCAGAACACGGGCAGCCAGACGTCTTCCGATCGCTCGCTTCAGTCCGGTTTTGGTCACCTTGAGCTCATCGGCCAAGTTGAAAATGTCTAGAATATCACGGTCTGTTTCGAATCCGATGGCACGCAGCAGCGTTGTCACCGGTAATTTCTTTTTTCGATCGATGTATGCATACATGACACTGTTAATGTCTGTTGCAAATTCAATCCATGAACCTTTGAAAGG
>DCPZ01000101.1:12221-12563 GCA_002323795.1 Flavobacteriales bacterium UBA1531
CGACTCTGCCCAAAGAACACTCCGGGTGATCTGTGCAACTGGTTCACAATCACACGCTCGGCGCCATTTACCACGAATGAGCCTTGCGGCGTCATGTATGGAATAGTTCCCAGGTAAACATCTTGTACGATTGTTTCGAAATCTTCGTGCTCCGGGTCAGTGCAATAAAGCTTCAACTTTGCCTTCAGAGGCACACTGTAGGTCAAGCCACGCTCAATGCACTCATTGATGGAGTAGCGCGGTGGATCAACAAAGTAGTCCAAGAATTCAAGGACAAATTGATTTCGAGTGTCAGTGATTGGGAAATTCTCACTGAAAACCTTGAACAGGCCTTCAGATTCT
>DCPZ01000091.1 GCA_002323795.1 Flavobacteriales bacterium UBA1531
GTAATTCGCACATTCTAAACACCCAAGAGAGGTTGTTTTGAACAGAGAGTTATGGGGAACAACGCAACTTTTTGACGACCACCCTCGTAAGTGACCCGTCAAGCGACAAAAAAATAAAAATCTATGACCCCGCACCATTCAACCCCATCCGTATGGGTGGTCTACAACAACCGCAACGAAGCTGAAAATTTGATTGATCGAATTTCAGACTTCAGCGAGGGGCATTTGTGGGACTCTTCTGCAGTCAATGATTTTTTATTGAACATTGACAAACATCGATCGTCCTGGCTGGTCGTCGATGCCAAACATGCCAAAGACACGAAACTCATGGCGCTGGCAAAAAAGGCCAGCACAGACTATGAGTTCTTCCGTTGCCTGGTCATTGGCTCAGCAGATCATTCGGAATGGCCAGAAAATTCCATTCACATTGAGAAGAATGCACTTTCGACCAGCATCATTGATCGCCTTCGCAATGAATCCCATGTATTGCGAATGGCGAGTAGTCGCCTGCGCCACATGCGCCGACTTCAAAACCGGTGATCAAGATTGACCCGAATAAATTCTAATGTGACCTTTGGCCAAGGAATTGGCCATTTCGCGGATTGCAACCATCGCCGCCTCAGTCTCCAAAGAGACCTCTTCTTTGCGCATCCGCAATACCAACCAACCGTACAGTGCTGTTAACATCCGTTCGACAGGATGTTTGAATTCCCCTTTCATTTTTCGTTCATTCAACTCATCGAGTAGCGGTTCTGCAGCTTGAAATGAGGTGACGTAAATCGCATCTTCCATTGGGCCAACCAGTAAATCGTGAAGCAACGCCATCTCAGTGAGCGTTTCTTGGATGTGCGCCACATGACCCGATTCTTCCAAATGCTCTCGCTGCATCGTCCTGCTCAACTCCACCACCCATTCAAGATCTTCGTCTTCTTGTCCTGCGAACATCGATCGCAATGCACCGACGTCAAACTTTGCCGCCCGTGCGACATCCTCCATTTGCCAGACGTACAGAACATACTCAACAATGTGAGACTCTTTTTTGATGGCTGCTGTGGTCATGGCTGTCTCTCTGTTTTGATCGTATCTCGAGCTGAAACATAACGCTCATTCATGAATTGAATCAGGGGTGCTGTAACGTCAAATCCTTTCTGGCCATATAAAACACCCTCACCTGACCGACCCCAATTCAAGATCACATCTAACTCTGAATCTTGCGCAAATGCCTCGACCTCGGCGGATAAACGCACCGATATTTCTCCTTGGATCATTGATTCCATTTGCATCAATTCCGTTTGTTGCTGACTCTGCATTTGCCCCAGCGCATTCTCAATCTCCACAAGACGATTTTGCGCCATCATCACCTCATCATTTGTGGCTTTTGGCCCATTGGCATAATCGATCAATTCCTGCGCTTCTTCCTGCAGTGGACGAGATTTGCGCTCCATGGATAACTGCGCTTGTTGAACAGCAATGAACATGTCTTTTTCCCGATCAATGATATACTCCCAATTGGCCTGAATCGAGTCGCCGTGAATGAATGCAACGACTGCTTTCTCTCCTTTTCGGACGCTTTCGGGCAATTCAGCCTGACCCGATCCATAAAATTGGTAAGTCAAAAAGCTCGACCACAAAGCTAAAAACACCACTGCTCCCACTGTGATTTTTTCGTTCATATCAATTGTTTGAATGTTTCAAATATCCTGCTCGCATCGCCACAAATCCATGCAACACTGAATCAGCCATGCACTGCGCTAACTCTTCCAACTCAGGAATACTAATGCCCTCTTGATCCACCTTGAACACTTGTTCATAGCGATCCAACTCAAAACGCAACTGGTATTTATCATTCCAACTGGTTATCGTAATGCGCATCAAAGGATGTTGAATTTGACTGACCGTTCGCATGTGTTTCCAATCTAATTTGGCCGCGAAGATAGAATATCCGCAATGACCAAGGCTGATCAATGGGATCCTTCCCTCGAAAACATAATGGATGCATGTCCCGATGCCATCTGGGAAGAATTGGTTTGGGCAATTGGCAGCGTTCCTTTAATGGCTGGGGAGTCCAGCCAACTTCCCACCCTTTGGTCTTCCAATTATCATCTCCAAGCTCGCCATTCGATGCGAATTCAATGCCAGAAATGGTCGGAAATGGCCGATCCCGAATCAGCAATCCTCGGAAAAAAGCCCATTCGTCTGGGCAAACGCTTTGAGCAACTCGTCAATTGCTGGTTTGAAACAAGCCATGAATACACCGTATTGGCCAAAAACATCGTTGTCCAAGGCCAAAAGCGAACGCTGGGTGAAATGGACCTCATCCTACAAGATAATGAAACGTCGGAGGTGACCCACCTCGAACTTGCTTGTAAGTTTTACCTGCAAGCGAGCAACTCTCGCGCCTGGTCCAATTGGATTGGAATGGACCCCTCAGATCGACTCGACTTGAAACTGAGCAAGCTCAGCACCCAATTGAATCTGGACCAAACACCCGAGGCTCAAGCAATCTTAAAATCGGAAGGCATTCAAGTGAATGCGCATGCCGCCTGGATCAAGGGATGGTTTTTTGTCCACTTTCGTGAAGCCAGGAAAGCTCGGTTGCCATATCACTCGCATCACAACGTTTCAACGGGCTGGTGGTGCACACAAAGTGAATGGCACACCATTTGGCAACCCCAAGTTTCATGGATTATTATTCCCGCTCATCACTGGCTTAGAACGCGTCACGATCCCATAGAAGCCAATATGGTTATGACATTGGACGACTCTTTGAACGCATTGAAAAAATGGAAGCACATCATGGTTGCGCAGGTAGAAATGAGGGGGGGCTTGTGGCATGAAATCATCCGCGGGGCAATTATTCGCGATGGTTGGCCAAGCGCATAAATCGGAGCGATGCTTAAACCTTTAACCTCTGGAACCGTTCTTACACTGCACACACAGCTATTACAATGAGGCCTTTAAACATATGCGCCACCGCAATTCTATGCTTTGCGAGCTGCTCAGCTCTCATCGCACAAAGACCCAACGGAGAAGAGCGTAACAAACCGGCAATCGCCTCAGTCACAGGCACAGTGGTCGAAGCCGATGGAACGAATCCCATTCCATTTGCATCAGTTGCACTGCTTGCTCTGCGAGACAGCACCATTGTCTCAGGTCAATTAGCCAATGAAGATGGTACATTCTCTCTCACCGATGTCCCCATTGGAAAGTATACCCTCAACATCCAATTTATGGGGTACGAAACCTTTACATCCAAACCAATCATGTTGACGCCTAGAACGTCCATCGCATACAATGCAGGCAAGGTTGGATTAAGAAAAAAAGTAAATGATTTGAATGAAGCCGTTGTGGCGACAGAAGCTAGCACCCTCGAAATGCTTATCGACCGACGCGTATTCCGAGTGGGAAATGACTTGTCCGCTGCTGGAGGAAATGCGGCTGAAATTCTCGTC
>DCPZ01000084.1:0-138 GCA_002323795.1 Flavobacteriales bacterium UBA1531
GGTCTTTCGAAAAAAGACTGCTGGCCAATGAAATCGCTTGAGGGCCGGACACCCGGATTACGGCAATTCCGCCCATTCCAGCGGGGGTGGAGAGGGCGCAAATTGTTTTTCCATCAATTGCTCCAAGAATTCCTCGGT
>DCPZ01000084.1:455-8877 GCA_002323795.1 Flavobacteriales bacterium UBA1531
AATTCCTCGGTTCATGGCGCGAAATTCGACTAAATTCGCGCCGCGAACAACACCAATTGAATCATGAGCGTACTCGTCAACAAGGACTCCAAAATAATTGTACAAGGTTTCACAGGCGGAGAGGGAACTTTCCATGCTGGTCAAATGATTGATTATGGCACGCAAGTCGTTGGGGGAGTGACCCCAGGCAAAGGTGGTCAGGAGCACCTTGGTAAGCCTGTTTTCAATTCGGTAAGTGCAGCTGTTGAATCAACTGAAGCAGATACAAGCATCATTTTTGTGCCGCCTGCTTTTGCTGCAGATGCTATCATGGAAGCTGCCGATGCAGGCATCAAGGTCATTGTAGCCATTACGGAGGGCATTCCTGTTGCGGACATGACAAAAGTAAAGGCCTATGTGGATAAACGCGATTGCACTTTGATCGGTCCGAATTGCCCCGGAATCATCACGGCGGGTGAAGCGAAAGTGGGCATCATGCCCGGTTTTATCTTCAACTCTGGTCGAATTGGAATCGTCTCCAAGTCGGGAACACTGACTTATGAGGCAGTGGACCAAGTCACCAAGGCGGGAATGGGTCAATCCACAGCGATTGGCATTGGTGGCGACCCCATCATCGGTACGACAACACTCGAAGCGGTTCAATTGCTCATGGCCGACGACGACACCGATGGCATCATCATGATTGGTGAGATTGGAGGTGATTTGGAAATCAAAGCCGCTCGTTGGATTGGAGCACACGGCACAAAGCCAGTCGTTGGCTTCATTGCGGGTGTCACAGCGCCTGCTGGCCGCACCATGGGACACGCCGGTGCAATTGTCAGTGGTGAAGAGGAAAGTGCAGAAGCCAAGAAGCGCGTATTGCGCGAATGTGGCGTCCACGTTGTTGACAGTCCTGCGGACATTGGGTCCAAGATGGCTGAGTTGCTCAAAAGCTGAGCAAACCCTCTCTTCATATGTCTCGTCCGACCGGGTGTTTTTCTGGTCGCTTCCAGAGTCCTGCGGTGAGGTCTGGAATGTCCATGCGTTGAGAGCTAGCGGCAACAGATGCTTCCGACAAGGCGCCGACAAGGGACCACAAAGCTCCATCGTATACGTTCATGTCCAGGGATTCTCCTTGATTCAAACATCGGATCAAGCGATACATCATGACGAAGTCCATTCCTCCGTGCCCTTGCGGGTGCTCTTCGGCCAACCGTTGCAGTCGGCTCCAAAGCGGATGTTCATATTTTTCGCGGTATTCTGCTTCCATTTCGTCTGAAAGCCACCGGTGCCCATCCCACGATGCTCCGTGATCAATGTACAATCGTGAAGGGTAGCCGTAATGAGTTGCTTTGGATCCGACCACTTTGTCGAGACGGTTGTAGGGACGCCCGCTGTGGACATCGAACTGAAGCATAATGGAACGGCCTTTGGCTGTCCCAATAAGCGTTGTGTTGACATCTCCGCAAACGACCTTTTTTGCCATTGCTTGCAGCTGAGGATCATTGGTTGCTGCCAACGCCTCAGAGAGCGCAGCCTCCTTTGAACTCATGGATGTGAGGTGGGTCAATGTGTCGCCCCTCAGGATGTCGAAATACATGCAGACTGGACCGAGACCGTGCGTGGTATACAGGTTCCCATTGCGCGCAAGGTGGTGCTTGAGTCGCCAACGATTCTCGTAATAGGTTGGATCAATCATGAGTTGCCGCAGGTCATGCAGATAAGCACACTCAGCATGAGTCACAGTTCCAAAAACGCCTTCTTCGATCATGTTGAGGAGCCAAAGTTCCTCGCGATTGTAGCAGCAGTTCTCCAACATGATACAATGGCGCTCAGTTTCCTCAGCCATTTTGACCAAGGCAATGGAGTCTTCAGGGGTGTAAGCTATGGGCACCTCTGATGCCGCATGCAGCCCATTTTCCATGGCTTTCAAAGCCATTTTGGTGTGCAACTCCCAAGGAGTGCAGATCAAGGCGAGATCCGCGAGATCGTCATTCATCGCCTCTTCCCATGCATCATCATTTCCAGTGAAAGCCGTTGGAACCGTTGTCTGGAATGATGCGATTTGTTCTTTCGCTTTTTGGACTTTTGAAGGACTGATATCGCTGATTGCACTGATTTCGGCATGCCCTTCTTGGACGAGCCAATTGAGCATGTCGATGAGGCTTTGACCACGATTTCCGAGTCCAAAGAGCGCAATTCGCACTTTGGGTATTGCATCTGCTTTCAGATGAAAAGCACTTCCATTGAGTCCGGCATTTTTGATTTTCTGCTGCATTTCTGCAGCAAACGAATCCGGTTGGCCGAGGCCTTTGCTGGAAGTAAAAGAGGAAAGCAGCCCACTCATTCCGAGTAGTCCGCTCATTCGAAGGAAATCCAATCTACGCATGCGCACAAGGTATGGAAGGTATTCTCCTTTATGCCTTTACGCCTTTAAAGAATAAACACCTGGCTTGCGAGGTTCGAGGACCAGCGCAGCCAATCGTTCGGCATCGGCGGATTTTGAAACAATGTCCAAGTCGGTGCTGTCAATCCAAAGGATGCGCGAACCACGCGCGTAACGGTAATGGCTTTGGTAGTGGTAACCGATTTTGTCGAGGTATTCTTGCGGCATATCTTGCTCGTAAGATCGTCCTCTGCTTTCAATTTGTTTCCTGATTTTTTGAGGCTCAGGGTCCAAGATTGCCACCACTTCTGGTTGCGCCACTTGGGCGTCCATGAGTTTGAACATGGTGCGAAATAGCTTGAATTCTTCAGTTGGGAGATTGGCTTTGGCAAAAATCATGCTCTTCACAAAAGCATAATCAGAAACCAACACTTGACGAAAGAGATTTCGGGCCCCCAGTCGCTCGCGCAGTTGGCGGTATCGATCGCTCACAAAGGTCAATTCAACGCTGAGCGCGTAGCGTTCAGAATCATCGTAGAATTTTTCTAAGAACGGGTTTTCTTCGAATTGCTCCAGCATGAGATCGCACTTCAAATGCTGAGCGAGCCAAGTTGCAAATGTGGTCTTGCCTGCTCCGATATTGCCTTCGATGGCGATGTATGCGTAGGGGGAATTCATTCTTCTGAAGCGGAAAGGTACAAGCGAACAGGCGCTTCATCTGAACAGGCATTCATTAATTCTTGAACGCTTTGGTCCCAAGGTTGAACGATGAAATCAGGACAAAGTTCGTTCAAGGGCTCCAGCACAAACTTGCGCGAAGTCATCCGGGGGTGTGGTAATTCGAGGCGATTGGATGATTGGACGTGTTCTCCGAGAAACAATAGGTCCAAATCGATGGTCCGTGATTGATAGCCCTGATTGGAACTGGGGCGACGTATTCTTCCAAGTTCGAGTTCAATGTGCAGCAAATCATCGAGTAAGTCCTCTGCACGGGGCATTTGTTCCCATTCAAAGAGGAGAACTTGATTCAAAAAAGCTGGGGTTCCTTCCGCCATTCCCCATGCTTCAGTTTCATAAATGCTCGATCGACGCATGGGGCAGTCCCAGATGGATCTCAGCATTTCTGTCGCCTGAGTCAATAAAGCGTGACGGTTCCCTTGATTGCTTCCGATGCCGATTGCTCCCTTGGTTATCACGTTTCGTTAATTTTCGTTGCAAAGATGCTACAAACAAACGGCCTGTCACGTTTTGGCTCTTCGAATCGTACCTTTCTCACATAATACCTTAATTCATGTCATTTTTCAAAAACGTAGCGTCCTCTTTTGTTGGGGCTTCTCTGGCTTTTATCATTTCAGGCACAGTGCTGTCATTTGTGTTTGTGGGTGTGTTCATTGGTGGCATTGTGTCTTCCTTGGGCGACATCGAAAACGACGATGTTGAGCCCGTCGACAAGTCAAATACGGTGATTCGAATGGAATTTGACGGTCCTATCACAGAACGCTCAACGCAGGATGCAAATTTTTCCCTTGGCGGATTTGAAGCGAGCTCAACCATGGGATTGCGTGACATCATCAAAGGCTTAGAGCAAGCAGCAGAAGATAAAGATGTGGAAGGCATTTATATGAACCTGGAAGGAGCTGCTGCAGCGCCGAGCACAATGCTCGATTTGCGAAACGCAATCGATGGTTTCCAGGAGTCTGGCAAGTGGATCATTGGCTGGGGTGAAATGGCCACGATGGGGGGAATGTATTTGACCTCTTCAGCTGATGAATTATACCTGCATCCAAATGGATATGCGGATTTCTCGGGCATGCGATTGCAGACAACATACTACACAGGAATGTTGGATAAAATTGGCGTGGGAATGACGGTTCTTCGTGGACCTGACAATGAGTTCAAAAGTGCTGTTGAGCCGTATACGCGCACGAGTATGAGCGCCTCCAATCGCAAACAAATGAATGCGTTGTTGGATGACATTTGGAATCAAACCAGCGGCGCAATTTCGGAGGGCCGAAACGTAGACGCTTCATCGCTTGATGAAATCGCTGACAACATTGCGCTGCGCACAGCAGAGGATGCCGTGCAGTGGGAGCTGTTCGATGGCTTGCTCTACGAAGACGAATTTAAAGAGCGCATCAAAGAGCGATTGGATGGAGAGGAGCCGACGTATGTTTCGTTCGCAGATTATCTCAATCCAGGGGGCATGGAAGGGCTTGAACTGGCATTGGAAGGTGATTTCTTTGAGTCCTTGTTCAGTAGTGATTATGGTGATAAGGAAGAGGTAGAGGAGCTTGGCTCACCCTTGGCGGTGATTTATGCCGTCGGCGCTATTGACATGGGAGAGGGTGACGATCAAAGCATTGGCTCTACAACGCTTTCAGAAGCAATCCGCAGGGCACGACTCGCGCCGGACGTTGAGGCCGTGGTGCTTCGGGTTAGCAGTCCGGGTGGATCTGCCTTGGCCAGTGATATCATTTGGCGTGAAACAGAACTTTTGAAAGAGGCCGGGAAAACCTTGGTGGTGAGTATGGGAGATTATGCAGCGTCTGGCGGCTACTACATTTCGGCTGGAGCGGATCGGATTTTTGCCAATCCAACCACGATCACCGGATCAATTGGCGTCTTTGGCATGCTCCCTTATGCGGAGGAATTGCTCGAAGATAAAATGGGGCTTGCCTTCGATGATGTGAAAACACATGCACATGCTGGAATTGGATTGGATGCACCGTTGGATGCAGTTCAACGCGAGGCTATGAATGCTTCAATCACCAATATTTATGAAGACTTTGTTGGCATTGTGGCAGATGGTCGGGGCATGAGCTACGATGATGTGGATGCGATTGCGCGCGGCCGAGTTTGGACGGGATCAGATGCCTTGGAAGTAGGACTCGTCGATGAACTAGGAGATTTGGACGCAGCCATTGCGCACGCAGCGGAGCTAGCCGGACTGGATTCGTTGGATGAAGAAGACATTGTGTTTTTGCCCGAGGCTGTTGATCTTTTGGAAGCTTTTGTTAAAGATATAGCAGGTGCCGAGATCTTGGGAGATGCGTTGGTCGGTGCGGGCATTCCAGCAGAGCAATGGCGACAATGGCTCTCTGTGAAACGCATGGTCGATTCCAAGGATCCGATTCAAGCGCGCATGCCATATTACATTGATATCCGATGAATTTGGGATTTGGTTTTCATGTGTTTAGGAGATTCGTGACCGTTCTGTGTGCTGCGTTGTTCTTCGCATTGGCGATGTCATGTCAGCGACAGCACACGGACCAGTCGACCGAAGCCATTGAATTGAAAACCAATGAAATAAAAGTAGCCAACGATCCTTTTGATCTTATTGATGCCAGTATCAGCGGTGATTCCCTAATGCTTTCTGTGAGATATGGAGGTGGATGCAGCGAACACGTTTTTGCTCTGGACGCCGGCCCTATGCTGAAGAGCCTTCCACCCAAGCAACTTATTTCCCTCTCACATAATGCAAACGGAGACAATTGTCGTGCCTTGATCCAAAAAACGATTGGGTTTGATTTGTCTTCTTTTCAGGGAAGCCCTCGAGGCATTACCATCATCGTTTTGGATGGAACGGAATTGGTTTATGAATACCACTGAGCCAAGGCTGAATCGGAACAGGCATGCATTCTACCCTGATCGTTCTCCTTTCTAGTTATACCATTGCCATTGCATTATGGATTGCGCATGAGATGTATCTCACGAATGGCGTAGTGAAAATGGCAGAGAACGGCGGGAATCCAAAGTCCGAAAAGAAAACAGTCGTAACCACTGAGCTGCGACCGCAAGTGAGTGTGGTTGTCTGCATTCGCGACGGACAGGTCCATCTTATGAACTTACTTGAAGCACTGGAACAGCAGAAATTTGAGCGCGATTGGGAGGTGATCATGGTGGATGACGGCTCCACTGACGATACGTGGCAGTTGTTGATTGACTATCAAAAGAGCCGCAGCGGAGCTTTTGCACTCAAAATCTTTCAACTCAAGAATACACGAAGCGGAAAAAAGCAAGCGCTTCAATTTGCAATTGACCAAGCATCGGGAAGTGCATTGATTTTCACAGATGTCGATTGTGTCCCTTCCAGTGATATCTGGCTGCATCGGCTTGCTGAGCCGCTCGATCAGGGTCAGGATCTGGTTCTTGGGGTGAGCTTGCCACTACTGGATCGATCTCCGGGTTTTGTGGGGGCAATCCAGGCTTGGGATGCGTTGCGCATCGTTCGCAGTTACATTGGATGGGCGGAAAAAGGGCGACCGTACATGGGAGTTGGAAGGAACATGGCCATGCGTGCAGAAATCCATCCGGGATTTGAGGCGAACGCTGATTTGGCATCTGGAGATGATGACCTTGCCATTCAACGCCTGCTTGCCACTGAATCTGTTGCAACTTTTAGCTTAATTGGTCGCGAGAGTCAAGTCGATTCAGTACTTCCCAAGACCCCACAGGGTTGGTACCGTCAAAAACAAAGGCATTGGACGACTGCACCGCGCTACAGCATGAGCGATCGTCTGCGACTCATTTTTCCTCAGGCGTTGAGCTTGATTTGTCTTGTGCTCGGAATCACAGCACTTGTCAAAGGGCTTCATGATGGGGTTTTGCACATTGCCTTATGGATAGTAGGTCTTGGAATGGGGTTAGCTTGGCTAGTTGCAGGCCTTACCTTTCGATCAATCGCTAAGGCGTGCCAAACCCCTGATCGCTGGTTACATTACGGTTGGTTGCAACCGCTTGGAACTGGTTGGATGTGGATGATGGCCATCACGATGGCAATTGTCCCTTCCAAGCGTCATTGGTAGGTGCTTAAGGCGACTCACCAATCGTTTGACCGACCATTTCGTACCCATGGATGTGAACCCGAATTTGTCCGACAAAGCCCGCTATGATTATGCCCTCGTTTTGCGAGCTACCAAGGAAAATGATGAAAAAGCATATGCAGAGTTGATGCAGCGATACCGCGATTCAATTTTTCATTTGATCAATAAAATGGTTTTCAGCTCTGACGATGCGGACGATCTGACTATGGAAACCTTCAGCAAAGCTTTTCAGCGGTTGGAGCAATACACGCCGGCATATGCGTTTTCAACTTGGTTGTTCAAGATTGGTTCGAACCATACGATTGATTTCATTCGAAAAAAGCGAATAAAGGCCTTGTCTTTAGACCAAGGATTCAGAAATGAAGATGGCGATTCAATGGAAATCCATGTCGCAGATGATGGTTTAGATCCATTTGAGTCGCTCGAAAAAAAGGAGAGAAAAGAGCGTATGCATGATGTTGTGAGTGAATTGAAGCCGAAGTACCGAAGATTGGTTGAAATGCGTTATTTCGAAGAGAAGAGTTACGATGAAATATCAGAAGAACTGGGACTTCCATTGGGTACAGTAAAGGCGCAATTGTTTCGTGCTCGTGATATGTTGGAACGCGTTCTTGGTAGCGTTCGGGAGACCATTTGATGATTGATTTCAACACGTCTGTCCCTGATTTATCGAAGGTAGCTGCTGATCAACTTAATCAACTGCGGCCATTGTATGAAGAGTGGAACGCGGCCATCAATGTAATCTCTCGAAAAGACATGGATGCTTTCGAAGAGCGACATGTCTTGCACAGCTTGGCCATTTTTAAAACCATGCGTTTCTCGCCGGGTAGTCGCGTTTTAGATGTGGGCACGGGAGGAGGTTTTCCGGGAATCCCACTTGCGATTGTTTGTCCCAATGTCGATTTCGTTCTCTGCGATAGTATCGGAAAGAAAATGAAGGTGGTTCGAGCGATTGTAAAGGAACTCGGCCTCAAAAATGTTTCGGTACATCACGGAAGAGCAGAAGATATCTCGGGTCGCTTCGACTTTGTTGTTAGCCGCGCGGTCACTCGAATGGATCGTTTTCTCCCTTGGGTGCTGAATAAGATGGAAGGGAGGTCATTGAATCCATGGCCGAATGGAGTACTGGCTCTAAAAGGTGGAGACTTGAAAGAGGAAATGGCTGAGGTCAAACAAACCACTGAAATCATTCCGATATCGCAATGGTTTGATTCTCCTTTTTTTGAGACCAAAT
>DCPZ01000057.1 GCA_002323795.1 Flavobacteriales bacterium UBA1531
GGCGGGTCTGGCTGGAATGCTTGTGGGTGTTTTGCATGCTCCGCTGACAGCGATATTGCTGACTGCGGAGGTGAGTGGCGGTTATGCTTTATTCGTTCCGGTAATGTTGACTTCTGCCATCAGTTTTCGGATTTCCAAGCGTTGGATGAAACACACGGTATACACTCGGGAACTCGCCGAGCGAGGTGAATTGCTCACCCATGACAAGGACCAAACCATTCTGACTCTCATGAATCTTATGGACCAAGTGGAAAGCGATCATGAAGTCGTCAATCCGCATTGGATGTTGGGCCAATTGATTCCCATCATTGAGCGAAGCAGTCACGATGTGTTTCCTGTGCTCGATAGGGATGGTCATCTGCTCGGACTGATAGAACTTCAGGAAATCCGTGAGGTGATGTTTGACCGAGAATTGTATGACACCATGCAAGTGCATGAAATGATGAACATTCCCGTGGCTTCCATTGACGTGAGCATGCGCATGGACAAGGTCATGGCGATATTCGAAAGAACCGGTGCTTGGCGACTCCCGGTTTTGTCCGGAAATAAGTTTAAGGGATTCGTTTCACGCACGAATCTTCTTGCCAATTATCGCAACTGGCTCAAGGCATCGAGCATTGAGTGAGGCTTAACTTGCAAGAAATTCGAGGGTGACCTTTTTGAATTCATCTGGATGCGAGGCATGAAGCCAATGCCCTGCATCTTCAATGCAATGGGTGTCCAACTGCATGCAGGATTTGTCGAATGTTTCAAGCGCATTGTCGTCGACATAGTTGGACTGTCCGCCGTAGATAACCAATGTGGGAAGGGTATTTGTTTCGAGCGGAACTTCGCCTACAACTTCACCAAGTGCTTTCGCGAGGACATCTAAATTCGGGCGCCACACAAACCCACCTTCTTTGCGGCGCCTTGCATTTTTCATCAGGAAAGCGACCACACCGGGATCGTTCAATTGTTGTTGCAGGTGGTTTTGAATGGCATTGCGATTGTGGGCATCTCGGAGCGGTGCAGATTGGACAGCATCAAAAATGGCTTGGTGATGCGGGGAGTAGCTGTGCGATGCGATATCAGCAACAATGAGTTTTTCGATGCGTTCAGGAAAGAGGTGGGCGAACATGAGTGCAGTCTTGCCCCCCATGCTATGTCCCAATACCGATGCCGTTCGCAGCTTATTTTCTTCAAAATAGTGCTGTAAATCGCAGGCCATTGCTTGATAAGTATGCTCATCATGATGCGGACTTCGTCCATGGTTCCGCTGATCAATGAGGTGAACGCAATGGGTCGCAGAATATGCCTTTCCTAATGTTTGCCAGTTGTCCGAAGTTCCTAACAATCCATGTAAGACGATCAGGTTTGGAGCATCTGGCTTGCCGAGAATGCGGCAATGCAGTGAAATGGCTGGGGTCATTTTTTATCAGAGGATGAGGAGTTGAGGCAATTAAGGTATGATTTCACGGTGGCCTCGAGACCATGGTACAAGGCATCCGAAATCAGGGCATGACCAATGCTTACCTCGGCGAGATACGGGACGTTTTCTGCAAAATGTTTGAGATTCTTCTGATCCAAGTCGTGTCCGGCATTTACACCTAAGCCGCAACTGTGCGCGAATGATGCAGCTCGGGCAAAAGGAATGACGGAATCGGCATCGCCCAGGGCAAAGGCTTTGGCGTAAGGTTCCGTGTACAATTCGATGCGATCAGCTTCTATGCGCGCAGCAGCTTCAATTTGGTGCTGCTCGGTAGAGGTGAATAGGCTCACCCGAATTCCATCTCCTTTGCACGCATCAATGGCGTTTTTCAGAAGCTCCGTCTCCGCAATGACATTCCATCCCGCATTGGAAGTGAGAACATCAGGGCCATCAGGGACAAGCGTCACTTGATCAGGTTTGACTTCCAAAACGAGCCTTAAAAACGCCTCAGAGGGGTACCCTTCAATGTTAAATTCAGTGTGAATTTCGGGTTTTAAATCCCGCGCATCGGCGTATCGGATGTGTCTTTCGTCGGGGCGTGGGTGAATCGTAATCCCCTGTGCTCCAAAGGATTGAATTCTCTTTGTGGCCTCGATAACGTCTGGCGCATTGCCTCCGCGAGCGTTGCGCAGCGTAGCAATTTTATTGACGTTGACGCTGAGTCGTGTCATACGTACCTTTAGATTCCAACACCTCCGGTGCATTCCATCGGTGGATAGATGCAAAATTACACCATGTATGCAGAGCGCATAATGAATTTAAGCCTCCCATTTGTGCGGCCCGAAGACTCGGCTGAACAGGTGCTCGGATTGATGGATGAATACAAGGTTCGGCATCTTCCTTTGGTCAATGGAGAAGAGTTTCAGGGCCTCGTTTATGAAGAGGACTTGATGGAGATTGACAGTCAAACACCTATGGCTACCCTCCACGCGCGACCGGTGTCGATCTCTCCACAATGTCATTTGTATGACTTGGTTGCCCAATGGGTAAAGGCTGAAGTGGATGCGATGCCAGTTGTATTCAAGGGTAAATACTTGGGAAGCGTTGATGCGCCTTCCATCCTGCGTTTCCTGGCTGAGCAAACGCATTGGGCGGAAAAGGGTGCTGTAATCGTGCTGGAAGTTGCTGAGCGAGACTTGGCGATTTCTGAAATTGCTCGATTGGTCGAAAGCAACGGAACTAAAATCATTGCCTGTACAACTTCTCAAGCGAATGATTCGAGCAATGTTGCAGTGACGTTGAAGTTGCATTCGGAGGATGTGCAACCCGTGATTTCAACATTTCAGCGGCATGCATATACCATCCAAACATTTTTGCATGCCCCGGAAGCTGAGGAAGAAATGCGGGAACGTTACGACGCATTTATGCGTTTTTTAAAACAGTAATTATGAAAATTGCAGTTCACGGAAAATCGTTTTCACCGGATTTCGACGATGCCATCAAGCAAATCCTAAAACGAATTCAAACGTTAGATGTTGCTCCACTGATTGAGTTTCACTTCAAGCGGTTTTTGGATGAGCGCATGTCTTTGACGCGTGATTGGCACTCGTTTGATGAGCCGCATCAGGTGCAAGAGGTTGATTTGCTCATTGCCATCGGTGGCGATGGAACGGTTTTGGAAGCGGCTACGTTCGTTCGAGATACGGAGATTCCAGTGCTTGGTGTGAATACTGGTCGACTGGGTTTTTTAAGCAATGTTCGCATCGACGAGATTGATTTAGCGATGGATGCCGTGGCTGCGGGAAAAGTCTGGTATGAAAAGCGGCTGCTTCTGAAGGTAGAAGTTGACGGGATGGAATTTGGAGAGTTTCCCTACGCTTTGAATGAAGTTGCGATTATGAAACGAGACACATCAAGCATGGTCGCGGTTGAGGTTGAACGCGACGACACTTTTGTTAACAATTATTGGGCAGATGGGTTGATTGTTGCCACTCCTACAGGCTCCACAGCTTACTCGTTAAGCGCTGGGGGTCCAATTGTAATGCCGGGATCAGAGGTTCTTTGCATCAATCCAGTTGCGCCACACAATTTGAATAACCGGCCTCTTGTTATTCCGGCTCAAGGAGAGTTGCAAATGACAGCCGATGGTCGTGAAAATCAGTTCTTACTGAGTTTGGATTCGCGCATGTTCATTTTAGACGGGGGTCGAAAGGTGCGGGTGACTCCTGCCTCATTCCGTTTTGTCCTAATGAATCTGGAGCATCAGGAATTTTTCAGCACCATCCGAGCAAAAATGCATTGGGGCAAGGATCCGAGAGATCGCTGATTATCGTGAATAAAATCGGTTGTTTGTTGGCCGTTTTTTGCATTTGATTCAGGCAATTCAGCGTATTTTCGTGCGTTAAGACTCAAGAGAGTTTATCGACTCAGATGCACGTGCTTTTAACCCTTAGACATATTTCCCGGTTGATTTTCCAGACGGTGTCGTTTTTGGCATGCCTTTTTTTGGCGAATGAACGACTGGATGCACAGCGTCAATTTGATCAGTCCAAAGAGGTTGGCTTTGCTTTTGGCACGTCATACTACATGGGTGATTTGAACGAAGGGAAGCATCTCAGTGGCCGTTTTACTCCTGGATTCGGGGGGTTTTATCGCCATAATTTTTCGCAGCGTATCTCGCTTAGGGTAAGCTATTTGAAAGGACGCGTGGAAGCGTGGGACGCAGATAGTTCCGATCCGTGGCGCCAAAATCGAAATTTGCATTTTCGCAATGACATCAGCGAATTGAGCGCGTGGGTTGAAATCAACTACCTCGATCATCGATTGGGTGATCCTGGTGATCGGTTTACTGCTTTTCTATTCCTCGGTTTGGCGGCATTTAATCACATGCCCGAGGCATCCATCGATGGACAATGGATTCCTTTGCAGCCAATGGGAACGGAAGGGCAGGGGACTTCATGGGGAGATGCTTATGGCGTTGAGTCTTACGCGACATCGGGAGTTTCGATTCCAATCGGCTTTGGATTCAAATCAAACATTGGCGCGTTTACAGCCATCACATTTGATTGGGGAGTTCGGAAAACATGGTCTGACTACTTGGACGATGTGAGTGGTTTGTATGCTGATCGTTCGGTTCTGATGCAAGAACGCGGTGAGATGACGGTAGCGCTTGCCGACCCGAGTTTAGGCCAAGAAGTTTTAGCACTCAACCAAGGAGGGCTTCAGCGCGGCGACAGCTCAAGGGATGACTTTTATGGATTTATTTCGGCCTCAATTAGTTTTCGAATCAGCAAAAAACCCACCACCTGTTGGTCGGAAATCTAATGAGAACAGAAATTCAACAGCTTTGTGAAGCGCAGGGACTAGACCCTGGTCGAATCCCTGACCACGTGGCGATCATCATGGATGGCAACGGACGTTGGGCACGGGAAAGAGGAGAGTCAAGGGTTTTTGGCCACATGCACGGTGTAGATGCTGTTCGTTTCTCAGTCGAAGCAGCTATGGAATTGGGCGTTCGCTACCTTACCCTTTATGCCTTCAGCACGGAAAACTGGAGCCGCCCAAAAGAGGAGGTTGAGGCATTGATGAATTTGCTTGTTGACACGCTTGTGCAGGAGATCAAAGAGCTTGGGGCAAAGGGTGTCAGACTTCGAACCATCGGAGACGTGGCTGCATTGCCAAAAAATTGCCAAGATCAGCTTCAGGAAGCAGAAAAAACAACCGAAAACAACGAAACTATCGACTTAATTTTGGCGCTGAGTTACAGTTCAAAATGGGAGATGGTCCAAGCCATTAAGATGTTGATAGAGAGCGGTTACAAGGGAGACGAGGTTACAGAAGAGGTTGTCACTAAACATCTTTCTACCGAAGGAATTCCTGACCCTGAATTGATGATTCGCACCAGCGGCGAGCATCGCATTTCGAATTTTTTACTCTGGCAGTTGGCATATGCGGAGTTCCATTTTACGTCCACCTTGTGGCCAGATTTTGGAAAAGAATCATTTTTCACGGCCATCCGTGATTTTCAAAACAGGGAGCGAAGGTTTGGGGGTTTGCTCGACACGAACCACAATGTAGCGGCACAATGAGAAATTGCGATACAAAAATGAAGGCACTTCGGTTAGTGGCTCTGATTGCAGGGAGCTTTTTCACTTCACTGAATGCTTCTGCTCAGAACGCTGTCACGGCTGAGACGTCTCAGACCTATACGCTGGGAGGCCTGACCATCATGGGTGCAGAACACACCGATCAGCAGGCAATAAAGCTTTTTAGTGCGCTTCAGGTTGGACAGGAATTGACCATCCCGGGAGAGGAGATCACACGGGCGATTCGGAATCTCTGGGCTCAACAATTGTTCTCTGATATTTCGGTCGAACTGGCTGAGGTTCGCGACGATAGGGCTTATCTGGTAATTCGTGTGGACGAGCTACCTCGATTGACTCGCTACACCTTCGAGGGCATTGGCCGCTCAGAACAAGAAACGCTCAAAGGCAAAATAGAGCTTCTCACGGGCCGTGTCGTCAATCAAAGTGTTGTGAAAACAGCCAAAAAACGGCTGGATGATTACTATTACGACAAAGGGTATTGGGACGTAAAGGTGGACATTTCACAGGCCAAGGACACTGCCTTTGAGAATGGTGCACGATTGAATATTGTCATAGATAAAGGAGACAAAGTAAAGGTCGGTGAGATCCTTTTGACTGGCACAGAGCAGTTGGATGAAAGGAAAGTGCTTCGCGCCATGAAGGACCTGAAGAGTAAAAAGTGGTTCCGTGTGTTCAAGTCGAGTAAGTTCGTTGAGGCGAATGTAGAATCGGCTAAAGCGAGCATATCCGGTTTATACAATGCCAGTGGTTATCGGAATGCGCGTGTGCTTTCTGATTCAATTTACCGCCTCGAAAACGGCAATGTGGGCATTGCGTTCAACATCAACGAAGGCAATCAGTTCTACTTTGGAGACATCTCATTCTCGGGTAATTCCAAATACCGCAGCACGCAGCTGGACTCCATTTTGGGAATCCGCCGGGGTGATACTTACAGCCTTGAGCGTCTTGAAACGCGTGTTTTTATGGATCCAAAGGGATTGGATTTGAGTTCATTGTATCAGGATGACGGATACCTGACTTTTCAGGCCATGCCCATGGAAACGCGCATCGAAAATGATACCATCGATATTGAGGTGCGGATGATGGAGGGCAAGCAATTTCGCATCGGAAGAATCTTGGTCAAGGGCAACACAAAGACCAATGATCACGTCATTTATCGCGAAATACGAACGCGCCCAGGGGACCTGTTCTCACGAACAGACATCATTCGCACGCAGCGTGAATTGGCGCAATTGAATTATTTCAATCAAGAAGCATTCGGCATCAATCCGATTCAGCATCCCGAGGAAGGTACTGTTGATATTGAATATGCTGTCGAAGAAAAACCATCGGATCAAATCGAGCTCTCTGGAGGGTGGGGAGGCGGCCGCGTTGTTGGAACGTTGGGGGTGAGTTTCACGAATTTCAGCGCACGAAACATGTTCAAAAAAGGGGCATGGAAACCAATCCCTACAGGGGATGGTCAGCGCGTTTCCGTGAGAGCACAGTCGAATGGTCTGTTCTTTCAGAGCTACAATTTCAGTTTCATGGAGCCTTGGTTGGGAGGGAAAAAGCCCAATGCACTCAGCTTCAACGTTTGGCGTTCTGTCCAATCCAACGGTCAGCCGAAGCGCATAGATGGTGAATTCAATGAGTCGCGACAGTCTCTTCAGATCACGGGAATTCAGGTGGGTTTTGGACAGCGGTGGAAGAAGCCGGATGATTGGTTTACAATGAATGTGGCCTTGAGCTATCAGCATTTTCAATTGAATAATTACGGCGTATTTTTCAGTTTCTCGGACGGGACAGCCAACAATCTGGCCGCGAACTTCACGTTGGCTCGAAACTCCGTATCTGATCCGATATTTCCAGTTTGGGGCTCGAATATCTCACTCTCGGTTAAGGCGACTCCGCCCTACAGTGTGTTCAGGGGAGAAGATGAAGCGCATTACGAGAACCTTTCAGACCAGGATCGGTTCCGCTGGGTTGAATATCATAAATGGAAAGTGAAGGCTGAATGGTACACGCCGCTGACTCAATCGGCAGGCGAAAATCCACGGACCTTGGTCTTGCGCACACATGCCGGCATAGGACTCATTGGACAATACAACCGAGCAGTGGGATTATCACCTTTTGAACGCTTCTACCTCGGAGGTGTCTTCCTCAGCGGGTACGTCTTGGATGGAAGGGAAATTGTAAACTTGAGGGGCTTCGATGACTTGTCGTTGACCATGCCGGACCAAAACACTGGAGCTCCAGTCATTGCAAAGTATGGTGCAGAGTTGCGCTACCCTCTTTCGACGAATCCAAGCGCTACAATTTATATGCTTGCTTTTGTGGATGCAGGAAAAACGTGGGCTGATGCTCGAGAGTTCAATCCGTTCGAAGTATATCGATCGGCTGGTGTGGGGATGAGAATCTTCCTCCCAATGTTTGGGCTTCTTGGGTTGGATTACGGCTGGCGTTTAGACGATATTCCAACGCAGCCAAATATGTCACGGGGCCAATTCCACTTCAGTATTGGAATGAATACCGGAGAACTCTAACGAACAATCGAAATGAATCGGATGAAAAATACGCTGATCGCCACTTTGGCATTATTCGCTGGTTTCAATGCTGTAAATGCACAGAAATTCGCTTACATCGATACAGATTATGTTTTGCTGCATATTCAAGAATATGCGGATGCACAGGCTGAACTGAATCAAATGGCCATTGATTGGCAGGTTGAAATTGAAACGAAGATTCAATCCATTGAACGCCTTGAGTTGGCTTATAGGGCTGAGCGAGTCTTGTTGACCGCTGAAATGCGTGCGAAGCGAGAAGAAGAGATCAGCGCAAAACGCCTCGAGGCTCGTGAGCTTCAGAAGTCCAAATTTGGCGTGGACGGGGAGTTGTTCCAAAAGCGTCAAGAACTTATCCAACCTGTTCAGGACATGGTTTTTGAAGAGCTTAAGGACATTGCAAGCGGGAGCGGTTACATGGTTGTGTTCGATAAAAGCAATCAGAGTAATATGCTTTACACGAATCCAAAGTATGATATATCGGACCGATTGATCAAGAAATTGGGCTATGTACCTGGAGAGACGCTCGAGTCGGATACCAAGGAGGGTGATGAGGGGAAATCCATACAGGATCGAGCAAAAGATGCCATGGATAAAGGAAAAAGCTCGGCGACAGATCGAATGCGTGGCGCTGCTAGTGGTATGCGAGGTGGTAACACAATAAATAGCAAGAACAAAAATTAAAGGAAGAGTCGTAGAGCCGGCTTAACGTAACCAAGATTTAAATCAAAGACAATATGAAGCAAGTATTAATGGTCATTGGAATGGTGACAGCAATTTCATTCACGGGGTTAGCTCAGAAATTTGGACACATTGATTCACAAGAGATTTTGTTGAATATGCCAGAGCGAGCAGATGCACAAACAACGATTGAGGCGCGTGCAGCAGAGTACGAAGCGGAAATCGGTCGAATGCAGCAGGACCTTCAAACGAAGTTTGCGGAGTACCAAGCCAAAGGTGAGACATGGCCCGATGCGATCCGTCAGCAAAAAGAGCGCGAATTGCAGTCGTTGGACCAGGGAATGCAAGAATTCGGTTCCACAGTTCAGAACGAGTTGGCGCAGTTGGAGCAGCAACTTTTGATGCCAATGATTGAACGTGTGCAGGAGGCCATCAACGAGGTCGGATCGGAGAATGGATTCACTTACATTTTCGACACAAGCTCGGGAGCCACAGTGTACACTGGCGGCGAAGATGTTGGAGGATTGGTTCGTGCAAAATTGAGCATGTAAATCGTTCCGCGTGCCACAGGCCATGCGACCAATTGGCATTTTTGATTCAGGAATCGGAGGGTTAACGGTCGCCAGAGCGATCTCTCAGCGATTTCCGAATCACCCTTTGATCTACTTTGGTGATACAGCGCACCTGCCGTTTGGAGAGAAAAGTCCCGAACTGATTCGACATTACGCGACCAGAATCACGAAGGAACTCGTGAAGAAGGACTGTGCAGCTATTGTTGTTGCCTGCAATTCAGCGTCGAGCAACGCATTGGATGAGGTGCGAATGGCTGCAGGTCATTCAGTGCCTGTCATTGACGTTATCTACCCTGTTGTTGAGTCGGTATCTCGGGAATTTGTGGGAGACGTTGTTGGAGTGATTGGTACGAGAGCGACCATCGATTCTGGGTGGTATCAGCGGTTGCTTGCGGAAAAGGGATGCACTGTCAAATCCAAGGTGACTCCGCTGCTCGCCTCTGCCATTGAGGAAGGGTTTCACGAGGGAAGGATCTCCACTGCTCTAATTGAAGAGTATCTCACAGACGATTTCTATGAAGGTATCACGGCGCTCGTTTTGGGTTGCACGCATTATCCTTTGATTTCTGATCAGATCCAGAGGGTGCTTCCGCCGGGAGTGAAGATTGTAGATAGTGCTGAAGTCGTAGCAGATGAGTTGAACCAGTTGGATCCGGCCATTTTTTCTGAAGTCGTTGAGCTCGACGCGACGCATAGACCACTCCGACGTTTTATAGTATCTGATTTGACACAATCGTTCCAGCGCGGTGCCGAGCGGTTTTTTGGATCTCCTGTGATTTTGGAAGAGCTCAAGCTGAGTGAGCATGAAGGTCCATAAAAAGCATAATTTCCTGCTTATTTGAACCAGTGGGAGTATCGGACGTATCGGTTTGAGGTCTCGGACAATGATTGTTTTAAGCTCTCGCTGACTCTTCCTCGTTCCTGCGCTGGGACACCGGCCCAAAGGCTTCCCGCGGGGACATGTGTGCCTTCCAAAACAACAGCTCCTGCAGCAATAACGGCTCCCTTTCCGACAACTGCGCCATCCATGACAATTGATCCCATGCCAACCAATGCGTGCGACTGAACATGGGCGCCGTGAACGATGGCATTGTGTCCGATGCTTGCATCATCATCAATGATGGTTTCACTTTTATCGAGCGTCCCATGAATGACCGCGCCATCTTGGATGTTCACACGTTTACCAATGGAAATGGGAGAGACGTCTCCACGAATAACGGCATTGAACCAGCAGTTGCTATCCTCGTCCATGGTCACTTGTCCTATGACCGTCGCATTGGGCGCCAACCAGCAGGACTTATGGATCTGAGGAGTAAAGTTTCGGCAGGAGAGTACAAGACCGGAAGAGGGAGTATTCATTGTTATAGAGCGTCAGGTTCATCGTCAGGAAAGGTTCGCCAGGTTGAGCTTTGACCATTTTTCCACCAGTTCGTCCGATCAAATATCTGCAATTGGCAGGCGAATGCCACATCGTCAATGTGAATTTTCATCTTGCCGCTTGGTTCCGCATTCTTGAGCTTATCGAGAAGCGCATGTGTCTGTGCAATGCTTCGGATTGACTGAACTTTCCGGTCAGAGCAATGGTGAAGTTGCACGTATTGACGCAGTGCCCGCGTGCTCTCCTCTGTCCAGTTTAATTCAATAGAAGAGCTCATTTTGATCAGTTCTCTGACGCGAGATACGGCTGCTCTCGCTGAACGTAATGAGGAAAACCATGATAAGTCAGACACAGCATCTCCGACTCGTGCCATGTCATTTAGATTGGTCTCGAGATGGATTTGAAAACGAGAACTGATGGGTCCTGTGATCCGTCGCAAGTAACGATTGATGGAACTCGGGCTGCACGAACACTTGCGTTGCCGGTCTTGGAAGTAGCCGCACGGACAAGGATTGGCCGTGGCTACTATCAAAGCTTGAAACGGTAAATCAACGGTACCCTGCATCCGACCAATTTGGATGATTTGACGTTCCATTGGAGAGCGTAAACTTTCGATGCAATTTCGGTTGAATTCAGGGAACTCGTCCAAAGCGAGTACGCCGCCATTTGCCAGGCTGCCCTCACCAGCGACAACGCCATGCTTGTTCCAAGTTCCCAAGAGTCCGGCTGTGGAAGTTTGACTGTGTGGAACTCTGAAAGGAGGAACTTCTGATAGAGCCATGGATTCTCCGCGCGATATACTCCAGCGTCTGAGTTGATTGGCCTCTGACTCATCAAGCGGCGGCAGCAGCTCGTGAATGCAGCGCGCCATCATCGATTTTCCAGTCCCGGGAGATCCAATGATGAGGGTGTGATGATTTCCGGCAGCAGCTACGACAAGAGCCAACCTTTGCTGAGATGAAAGCCGGATTGATTCAAATTCTGAGGTTTCAGGATGCTGCATTCGTAGCCTTTGATTCCAAGCGTTTTTTGCTTGAAAAATGGGAAGCCTTCGCTGGCCCCTCAGATTCGAGACTAAGTCGCTCAAGTGATTGGACTGGAAATTGACAGCGCTGCGTGTTGGTTGATTTGCCCATAAAACATCTGATAAATGAGGAGTGTAAATGGTGAGTTTTTGCTGGAGTATGCTTGGGGTGTTCAATGGATGAGCTTGAGGCGCTAGGGAAATGGATCCATCAAGTGCGAGTTCGCCTGCAAAGAGTGCATGACGACAACGTTTGCTGGGAATTATGCCCATGCTGCAAAGGAGGGAGATGGCGATGGGCAGGTCGAGATGCGCCACGCTGGTATGTTGCATTTCCGGTCCTATATGCAACGTGATTGCTCCTGTGGGACGAGGCCAACCGCAGGATTCAAGCGCTGCATAGATTCGAGCCAGTGAATGTTTGAGCGCCGTCCATGACATTCCAGAAGTATGGATGCGAGCGCCTTTCGTCCGGTGGACCTGCACAGATACCAATCGAGCATTTGAGCCGGAAATTCCGACTCCATGCGTTGATGAAAACATGAAAGGCTCCCTTACTGTTGACGCTCGATCAAATCAATCCAAGCATGGATCACCTTGATGTGTATTTCTTGAACGCGATCTGCGAAACCTTTCCAGGGCACATCAATGACCACATCGCACAAGTCTTTCAATTTTCCGCCGCCTCTTCCGGTAAGGCCAATCACAGTCATGCCTTTCGCTTTCGCGGCTTTGGCAGCTTCGATTACGTTGGCGCTGTTTCCGCTCGTGGAAATGGCCAACAAAGCATCCCCTTTTTGTCCTACCGCTTCTACAAAGCGCGAAAAAATGAAATCAAACCCATAGTCATTTCCAACGCATGTAATGTGAGAGGGGTCACTGCAAGAAATTGCTGCAATTCCAGGTCGATGTTCTCGGTATCGACCGCTGAGTTCCTCGGCAAAGTGCATGGCATCGCTCATGGATCCACCATTGCCACAGGAGATTATTTTTCCGCCATGGGCAATGGAAGATGCCAATGCGTTGCCTGCAGTTTCTACTGCGTCCATGAAGTTGGCATCGGACAGAAGCTGCTCCAAAAGTTGGGCTGCTTGCTCGAAATGCTCAGAGATACGTGCCTTGTTATTCATGGTGCGAAGCTGCGATTCGAATTCAAATGTTTGAGCAATGGTTTGCAGGTGTGCAGGTCAATTTTGTCACTTATTCTTTAAACTTTTGGATGCCTTTATCTAAAAAGGCAATGAACTTCTCGGGATCTGGATCATAGCCCACCCCTTCGGAGAGTGGTTGGCCATCATGGTCAAGAAGCACATAAAAAGGTTGGGAGTTCGTGTTGAAACGAGAGGCTTGAAGATAAGACCACTTGTTGCCTACTGTCTTTATTTTAAATGCTTTTCCGCCATAAACCTCTTCGTCTTGTTCATTTTCCGGAAGCGCTTTGCGCTCATCCACATAGAGCGAGACGAGTACCACATCGTTCTCAAGTATCTCAGCGACTCCGGAATCAGACCAGACTTGTTCTTCCATTTTTCGGCAATTCACACAGGCCCAACCTGTGAAGTCCAAAGCCAGCGGCTTGCCTTCTGCAATGGCAGCGGCCATGCCCTCCTCATAATCGGTAAATCGGGCCTCGACATGGCCAGTTGAGTGGCCTTCATTATTGGTGCTACCTTGGCTCCACTCGCTATAAAACATGGGAGGTGGAAAACCACTGATTAGTTTGACGGGAGCACCCCACATTCCCGGTACGAGGTAGATTCCAAGCGTGAGAAAAATCATACCCATTGAGAAGCGGAACACGCCGATGCGTTCGGTCTTTGAATCGTGTGGGAAAAGAATCCATCCGAATAAATAAAAGGCAATGCACAATACAATGGCAACCCAAATGGCGATGAACAATTCCCGCTGCAAAAGACCCAATTGAAGAACCAGATCAGCATTGGACAAGAACTTAAAGGCGAATCCGATTTCCAAGAGTCCCAAAACGACTTTCACGGAATTCAGCCAGCCGCCAGATTGAGGCAGTGAATTCAGCCAACCGGGGAACGCGGAGAACAGCATAAAGGGCAGCGCAAGTGCCAAAGAGAACCCAAACATGACCGCTGTGGGCGCAGCATATGAGCCTGTTGCTGCTCCCGCTAAGGCGCTTCCAATGAGTGGTCCGGTGCAGGAGAAGGAGACAATCGCCAGTGTTGCCGCCATGAAGAAGATGCCGATTAACCCCCCTTTATCCGCCGCTTCGTCAGTTTTGTTTGCCCAGCTTGTAGGTAGCTGAATTTCGAATGCCCCGAGGAAACTCGCTCCAAAAATCAGCAGCAAAAGGAATAAGAAGACATTGAAGAAGGGGGCCGTTGAAATGACGTTCAAGATGTCTACTCCGAAGATTGCAGTCAGCAGTAAGCCGAGACCAGTGTATATGAAGATGATGAAGAAGCCGTAAATCAAAGCATTGCGAATTCCTTCAGAACGCGTTTTCGATTGCTTCGTGAAAAAGCTGACCGTCATTGGAATCATGGGGAATACGCATGGCGTTAACAATGCGGCAAATCCGAGTAACATGCCCAAAAGAAAGACACCGAGTAACCCTTCTTCTTCTTCTTCGCTGTTTGTAGAGGCGTCCGAAGAATCGATCCCTCCACACAAATGCTGAAGATCTGGACAGGATTCGGGGCGATCATCGATTTCGGAGGCATGGCTGAGATCTGCTAGGCTCACCTTGAAGTTTAAATCGGGAGGAAAGACGCAACGCTCCTCATTGCAAGCCATGTATGTTATGAAACCAGACACGGTGGATTCTGCAGCCCGAGAAGCACTGAAGCGCTGCACAAAGAACACTTCCTCCTCGAAGTAGGGGACATCCATGTTGAACTGCGGATCGAATTTGACGATTGGTTTGCATTCTTGAACGTCTCCCATGGGTTCCAATCCCTCAGGCCAATCCACTCCAAAGGCTGTTGCCATTGGCCCATCGAAACCTTCAATGAACTGGCTGTATATGTGCCAGCACGACTCAACAGATGCCTGAAAAATAAGCTCGTACTCGTCGGATTTATCCGTTTTATAAATGGAGGTACTCCACGTGACCGGTTCCAAAATCCCGTCTGGTTTGGACATATCGAGGCCACTATCACCATGACAAAGATGTTTGGAGGGGGGGCAACGATTTTCAAGCGCTTGAGCAGGATTGGCATTGAGGTCGAATTCGAAATCAATGTCCTCGGGGGGCAAGCATCGTGAGTCATCACAGACCATGAAACTCAGGTAGCCTTTGACTGCTTCATCGACGTCTCCATTGATTTGAATCGTTTGAACCCAATTCACTTCTTCCTCAAAAAACTTCAAATCCATCATGAAGTTGGGGTCGTACTCCACGGTGGGTTCACATTCTTCTATTGCACCAATGGCTTCCACTCCATCGGGTAATTCCAATTCGAAATAGGTTGGAAGCGGTCCGTTGGGATCGTCTAAGAATTGGCTGTAGATGTGCCAACAAGGTTCTATATCAGCGTGGAATACCAGATTTACTTGATTGGATTTCTCAGTTTCATGAACGGAGAATGACCAAGCCACGGGATCGAGGATTTGAGCCTGAAGAACTGCTGGCGATAAGACCAAGAGGCAAACCCCGAAGGCAAAGGTTGAGAGACGTTGGAGGCGGTTAATCAAATTCATTGCATCGCGAATATAAAACGTAGCGAACCGGGAATTGCTGTGGACCATGCAAACGTTCGTTATTCTGTTTCAGTATCAGACAGATAGGGTTTAGAAATCGATCTCTTCACCGAGTTCTAGTCCGAATGGCCGGCGGATTAACCAACTTCCTAGGTAGACCAATGGAGTATCGAGCAATGCAACGATGAACTTGAAGATCATACCATTTAGGAGCAACGTCCCGAACAACGCCCATTGGATTTGACCAGCAGCGCACATCAGAAAGAGTACGGCGAACGTATCGATGAATTGGGATGGAATTGTGCTGAGGTTGTTGCGTAACCAGAGCTTTTTTCCGCGGGTCCGCTTTTTCCAAAAGTGGAAGAGGCGGACGTCAAGGAACTGTGCTAAAAGGTAAGCCGTCATGGAGGCGCTCACCGCAACAATTGTCGAACCAAAAACATGGTTGAATTCGGTGTCACTCACAGGTGACCAATCCGCAGCAGGTATGGATTGACTTACAGTGATGATGACCAAGGTGAAAGCACTTGCACATAGACCTGAGATCACCACCCAATTGGCTTTTTTCTTGCCAAAGCACTCAGAAATGAGGTCGGTAACTAGAAAGGTAACGGGATAGGGCAAAAGTCCAACGCTTTGCTCAAAGGTCAAACCTGGGATGGGCGCCCAATGGAAGAATTTGCGAAAAATCAAATTACAAGCAACCAAGCTAGCGATGAACAACGCAGCTAGAATGAGAAATATCCTCAGGGACAGTTCTTTTTTGGCTGCATCAGCCCCATTTGCTGTGGACGATTGGCTCATATTTCAGGAGTTTTTGGTATCCAAATCAAACATCTTTTTTCACGGGTGACTGTGCATGTACTCGATTGGAATCGAGCTCCGGATTGGACGCCTGTTTCTGTCAACGTCGCTATTTCTTGAGTGGCTTTTGCCGAGATACGGTACTGCTGGGCTATGCGATGCAAAATTTCCATTCGAAGCGGTTCGGATGACCATCGGTCCAAGTTCAGTTCAACGCTTCCTTCACGTTCAGTTGCACAGCGGCTCAATGCTTCATTCACAGCGTTTCGAGATTCTTGTGCCAATGGCTGAAAACGATCCGCGGTTCGTGCAAGGTGTCGAGCGGCGCCTGGCCTCAGGGCCTCTAAGAGGGGAAGCACTTCGTGCCGCAGACGATTGCGCAAGTAGTCGGATTTTTGATTGCTTGAATCTTCTCGTGGTGAAAGTTTCCATTGCTCGGCCCAATGTTCTAACTCTTTGCGGTGTTCGTCGAGGAAAGGCCGAATCAATTGTTGTTCTTGGGACACATGCTGCATCCCCGCAAGGGACATGGGATCACAGGACCTCAAGAGATGCAACAAAACAGTTTCGGCTTGATCATCTGCATGGTGAGCTGTTGCGATGTAAACTGCAGATCCATTTGGTTGTTGCAATTGCTCTTGCAATGCTTTGAACCACCTGTACCGGATGCGCCTTGCTTCGGCTTGAATGCCATCGGAATCGCCGGATATTTCTGCCTGAAATCGATGGAATGGCACGTTGTGTGTTGCACACCAATGGCGAACGTGTTCTTCATCTCCATCGGATTCTTCTCCGCGCAATTGGTAATTGACGTGAGCAACTTGAATGGACTGTCCACACCGAAAAAGGCACTCGGCTAGGACTATGGAGTCGCAACCTCCACTGACGCCCACAACGATTGTGCTCTTTTTTGCAATGCTGTTTTTACTCAGCCAAGCCGACATGCGTTGTGTGATACCGGCTCGGTCTTCAGCCATCTTTTCGCAGAGTTTTCAGCATCGCTTCTGCCTTGAGTAAGCACTCTTCATACTCTTTTTCAGGGATGCTCAATGAGGTGATGGCTCCACCAACATGCATGCTAATGCGCTTCTTAATTGCATTGTACAATAAGCTTCGTATCACAACATTGAGTGAGAAATCGCCATTCGGTTGAAAGTATCCAACGCTTCCTGAGTACACGCCCCGACGGCACCCTTCCAATTCATCGATTAACTCCATTGCGCGCACTTTTGGTGCGCCCGTCATCGAACCCATGGGAAATGAGGCGCGCAAAATATCGACGGGTTCGCATTCTGGGCGAACCTCACACTGTACCGTCGAAATCATTTGATGTACACTCCGAAATCGGTGAATGCCAAATAGTTCCGGGACGTGAACCGTTCCAGGTTGAGCAATGCGACTCAAGTCGTTGCGCACGAGATCACAAATCATTACGTTTTCACCACGCTCTTTGGGGTCGGCATGCAGTTTTATGGCGAGTTCACGGTCCTCTGACTCTGTGGATCCGCGTCCAATGGTTCCCTTGATTGGAGACGATGTCAACGTGTTTCCGCGCTTATCCAAGAACAACTCAGGCGACCCAGAAATCAAATGGAACTCACCAGCTTTTACAAGGGCCGTGTAAGGAGATTGCGTAAAATGCTGCAAGCGAACAAAAGCATCCCACACGGATTCTAACGCATCATTGCCCATCCATTCCTGGCAGAGATTTAGTTCGTAGACATCGCCTCGCTGAATGTGTTTTTTCACCCGATGAGCGCGCTGGAGGTAAGTTGCTTCATCCCATCGCGGTTTCAGAGAAATTTCGGGTGCCTCAGGGATTGAGGCAATGGGCGTGAGCACTTGTTTCAACAGGTCTTGAGCATCCTCCTCATGCGCACCGTGTACAATTTTTGCAGCGGAATGGTTGCTCCCCCACTCAATAACGACCCGAGGTTCTACCCAATGCAGCGTAGGGAATTGCGCATGATCCAATCGCTGTGATTCAAGTTGCTCTATCCCGTTTTTTAAATCGTAACCGAGCCATCCAAAGGCCCAAGTGGCCTCTCCATTGGGTTGCAGAAATGCATTCCAACTGTCGAGGCTTTCGGCACCTTCTCCGGACCAAGTGAACGACCTTCGCGCTCCAACGGCGAGAAGACATTTTCCATCCGGGTGGTCGTCAAAGAGTAGCGAAGCATGGGTTTCACGATCGAAGATTGCCCGCAAATCGGGCATGACTCGAGCTTTAAATTCGAGTGTGCTTCCTTCAGAAAATTTTGCACCAGTTTGACTCGAAACTTTCGACTTTGATGCCGTTGCGAATGCCTGGGTTTCGGGAGCCATGTGCCAGTATTTACACGTGCAGCGCTCTGTTGCCTGTAGCAGCTAGTGCAGCTTCTTTGATGGCTTCTGTGAAAGTAGGGTGTGCGTGTGACATTCGACTGATGTCCTCTGCCGTCGCACGGAATTCCATGGCAACTACCGCTTCTGCAATCATATCCGCAGCTCGAGGACCGCACATGTGAACTCCAAGAATTTCATCGGTTTCAGCGTGGGCTAGAACCTTGATTGATCCGTCGGTGTCCATTGAAGCGCGAGCACGGCCACTTGCTTTGAATGGGAATGATCCAGTTTTGTAGGGAGTTTCTGAGGCTTTTAATTGCTCTTCTGTTTGTCCAACTCCTGCCACTTCGGGCCATGTGTAGACGACATTGGGGATGAGGTTGTAATCGATGTGGGGGTGCTCACCGGCAATGACTTCTGCCGCGACAACGCCTTCTTCTTCAGCCTTGTGCGCGAGCATTGCCCCTCGCACCACATCGCCAATGGCAAAGATGTGAGGAATAGCCGTTTGCATTTGATCATTGACATCAATTCGGCCGCGCTCATCTGTTTTCAGCCCAGCTGCTTTCAGATTCAATCCTGCTGTGTAGGCTTTTCGACCGACAGAAACGAGACAGTAATCCGCTTTCCAAATCACTTCTTCTCCCTTTTTATTGTCAGCTTTGACAATCACTCCTTTGGTGCTGGATTTCACATCTTTGACCCCGTGTTGGAGATGAAATTTCACACCTAACTTTTTCATGCTGCGCATGAGCTCTTTCCCCATGCTTTTATCCATGGTTGGGATGATTCCACTTTGATATTCCACAACATGTACTTCTGTCCCCAAACGGGCGTAAACACTGCCCATCTCCAATCCGATGACGCCACCACCGATGATGACCATGCTCTTGGGAAGAGAAGACAGTGCTAAGGCTTCTGTGGATGTAATGATGCGTTTTTTGTCAATTTTGATGAAGGGAAGTGAGGCTGGTTTAGAGCCTGTGGCGATGATCACGTGAGCCCCGGTAATGCTCGTGGCCTTTCCCTTATTGGGTTTTACTTCAATGGTGTTTGCATCCAAAAACGAGCCGTGTCCGTTGAGGACATCGATTCCATTCTTTTTCATCAGGAAGTCAATCCCTCCCACGGTTTGCTCGACGACCTCGGCTTTCCGTGCAATCATGCGCTTGAAATCAAGTTTCAACGCACCAGTGCTTATTCCATGTGCCTCGAACTGACTCGCTGCTTGGTGAAAATGTTCCGAGCTGTCCAATAGTGCCTTCGACGGAATGCATCCTACATTTAAGCAAGTGCCACCGAGTGAGTTATACTTTTCGACCAAGGCAGTTTTCTGGCCCAATTGTGCAGCGCGGATTGCAGCTACGTATCCTCCAGGGCCACTGCCAATGACAATTACATCATAAGATTCCATGAGGTAAAGGTAATGGTCAGCGGGTTGAATTACAGCTAGTTCATACAATGAGACCAATAGAATTTTTTTCCCCTTTCTTTGCATCGATGAATGCGAACAAAGCGCGGAGCTATTCAGTTTAATGTGTTCACCACCTCGCCAGCCATTACCCATGTTCCATGTGGAATAATATAGCGTCTTTCTTGATTCGACAGCGATTGCTGTGGCTGGTTTTGCTTGCCTTGGGGACTGCTTTTATGGCCAAACAGATTCCCAATCTGAGGCTGCAGTATACGTTCAGTGGCCTGCTGCCTGCTGACGATTCAATAGCACTTGACTATGCGCGGTTTCAAGAGGTGTTTGGAACCGAGGGAAATGTCATTTTGATTGGAGCGGATTTGGCTTCGCTGAGCAATCCCGAAGGCTTGTTAGCATGGGAGGAACTTGCGCGTTCCATTCATGAGATGGAGACCCTTCGCGATACCCTAGACGATGGAGTGGACGAGAAGGTCCAGATTTCGCTCATCGACAGTGTGTTTTCCATTACTCGGGCATTTGATGTGGAGAAAGACATTGAGAAACGTCAGTTTGTGCTGACCCCGCTGGTACCAAGAGGACGCTTTCAAGATGAAAGCGGCATCAGTCAGCAATATGTAGACAGTCTAATGAACAGGCTTCTCGAGCTTCCTTTTTATGAGGGTTTACTGTTCAATGAATCGCATGATGCAACATTGCTTTCGGTGTTCATGAATCCGGAATTGTTCGATTCCAAACATCGTGGTGCGGTAGTGGAAGATGTCGTTGCTTTGACCGATGCATGGAGCGAGCGTCATGGATTGCAATTGTCGTTGAGCGGACTGCCCTTTATCCGGGTGCAGATGACGAACAAGGTTAAAAATGAAATTGGCTGGTTTATCGGCGCCGCCCTCCTTGTCACCATGTTTCTGCTCTTCCTGTTCTTCCGAAACCCGATCGTAACAGGAGTGAGTTTGATTGTGGTGGGAACTGGGGTCATCTGGTCTTTAGGAACCATTGCACTTTTTGATTTCCCTGTGAATCTCATCATGAGTTTGATCCCGCCTTTGATGATCGTCATTGGCGTTCCCAACTGCATATACCTCATTAACAAGTACCACGCTGAATTCAAACGTCACGGCAATAAAGCCATGGCATTGCAGCGGATGATTGTCAAGGTGGGCAACGCTACATTGCTGACGAATTTCACGACTGCTTTGGGCTTTGCTACGTTCATTTTCACGCACAGTGAAATGCTGCGCAATTTTGGGATAGTCACAGCCCTTAATATTTTAGGGATGTTTGTAATTTCAATCGTTGTCATTCCTGCAATGATGGCCGGTTTGCCAGCTCCCAAGGTGAAACACACTCGACACCTGGATCGCCGTTGGATGTTCACTTTTGTGAATCGTTTAGCAGAAGTGGTCGAAAACCGCAGACCTCGTGTTTACGCTGGAGCAGTTTTGTTATTGCTCTTTAGCATTGGGGGCATTTTTCAGATGCAAACCACAGGAAACATTGTCGATGACTTGCCTGATCAAGATCGCGTGATCAAGGACTTGAAATGGATGGAACAGAGGTTTGGAGGTGCCATGCCCTTCGAAATCATGATTGATACGCATCGTCCAAATGGCGTGACTGGATCCAATTTTTTGAAACGTGTCGACAAGTTACAGCGTGTTTTAGATGAATACCCAGAATACAGCCGTTCCATCAGCGCAGCCGATGCCACGAAGTTTGCATTCCAAGCATTCAAGAACGGCCATCCCAAAAATTACCGATTGCCGCGTTTGGGGATGGAAAAGACACAATTTGGCCCTTGGGTGCGAGGCACAGAGGCTTCTGCTGGGAATTCAAAATCTGCCACCGATGTGGCTTCAAAATTTTTCAATGAGGACCGATCGATAGCACGAGTGAGTGCTCAAATGATGGACATTGGGACGCTGGAAATGCGCACTTTAATGGATGAGATTAAACCGCGGTTGGACAGCATATTTCCGGCGCCAGAATACAGTTTGATCTTGACTGGAACGAGCGTAACCTTCTTGGAAGGAACAACCTATATGGTCAAGAACTTGGGCATTTCGATTGCACTTGCCATTTGTGTCATTGCAATCATGATGGCTTTGCTCTTTAAATCATCTCGAATGGTTGGGATTGCTCTTTTACCCAATTTATTTCCGCTCATGTTTACTGCGGGAATCATGGGTTGGCTGGGTATTCCCATCAAACCATCCACCATCCTAGTCTTCAGTATTGCATTCGGTATTTCCGTGGACGACACCATTCATTTTTTGGCTAAATACAGACAAGAATTGAACTTAAAGGCATGGAATATTAAGGACTCGGTGATGCTTGCTTTAAAGGAGACAGGGGTTAGCATGATGTACACATCCATTGTTCTATTTTGTGGGTTTCTGATGTTTGCCATGTCAGAATTTGAAGGCACTCGATACCTGGGATTACTCGTATCGATTACGTTGGGTGTGGCGATGTTTACGAATTTGCTTTTGCTGCCTTCTTTGTTGCTGGCGTTCGAAAAATCGCTAACAACGCGATCATTTTCAGAGCCATTTTTCTCAATTCTTGATGAAGAGGAAGACATCGAAGTGGAGGAGTTGGAAATTCAAAGAGGTTTTTCCCCCGGCAAGGGAAACGAACAACACGCTAGCTTGAGAAATGACCCTTCCAAATCCGATTCGTCACATTCCACATCGGAGTCTTAAATTAGGAGCGAAGAGCAATAACCATGAAAGGAATTATTTTAGCTGGAGGTTCGGGCACACGTTTGTGGCCCTTAACCAAAGCCATGAGCAAGCAATTGATGCCTGTTTATGACAAGCCGATGATTTATTACCCCTTGTCTACCCTCATGTTGAGTGGCATCAGGGAAATTCTTATCATTAGCACTCCCTCAGATTTACCGGGTTTTCAGCACTTGTTGGGCGATGGGTCTGCCATTGGGTGCAACATTCAATATGCGGAACAGCCTGTGCCAAATGGATTGGCGCAAGCCTTCGTCATCGGGGCGGACTTCATCGGCTCAGACAAAGTTGCCTTGGTCCTTGGGGATAACATATTTTACGGCCAAGGATTTGGGCGGCAATTGCGTGCTAACATAGATCCGAACGGTGCCATTGTTTACGCGTATTACGTGAATGATCCGGAACGTTACGGCGTAGTTACGTTTGACGCGAATGAGAAGGCCGTGAGCATTGTTGAGAAACCCGAGCATCCCACATCGAATTACGCTGTTCCAGGGCTGTATTTTTATGACAATGAAGTGGTGTCCATTGCTGCCAAATTGAAGCCCAGTGCTCGAGGGGAGTATGAAATTACGGATGTCAATAAAGCCTATCTCGATGCGGGGAAATTATTTGTTTCAAAGATGGATCGCGGAATGGCCTGGTTGGACACCGGTACCCATGAATCGCTGATGCAGGCATCTCAATATGTTCAGGTTATAGAAGAAAGACAGGGATTGAAGGTTGGATGCATTGAAGAGATTGCTTGGCGCATGGGCTACATCGATGACACGACGCTGGCCCGAGTTGCTGAGCCGCTGCGAAAATCTGGTTACGGAGATTACTTGCTCGATCAGCTCGCGCGAGGAAAATAGAGGGGATTAAGTTCATGGAGCACCCAACTCTCACCAGGCTCAAGCAGGAGGCAAATCATGCAATCGAGTCGTTTTTGCAACGATACCCTCAAGGTGTTGCAGACGGTCTTTATGATCCAGTGCATTACCTCATGGGCATTGGAGGCAAGCGATTGAGGGCAGTGCTGGCTTTGTCAGCCGCGGAAGCAGAAGGCTTCGAAGCGAAAAAAGCACAACCAGCAGCCCTCGCCGTAGAATTGTTCCACAACTTCACCTTGATGCACGATGACATCATGGACCAAGCACCGAGGCGCAGAGGGAATCCGACGGTTCACATCAAGTGGGACGAGAACGCAGGCATTCTTTCTGGAGACGCCATGTATACTCTGGCACACATGGCCTTGGCAGAGATGAATTCCGAAAATCTGCCTCCGGCATTAAGGATGTTCAATCAGACCGCATTGGAGGTGTGCATTGGCCAGCAATCAGACATGGACTTTGAGCAGCGATCAGATGTAACGGTCGAAGAATACATGGAAATGATCCGCCTCAAAACTTCTGTCTTGGTTGCCGCCTCATTGGCTATGGGTGCAATTGCAGTTGGGGCGAATGAAGAACGGGTTAAGCTTTGGTATAAAGCAGGCGAACAATTGGGATTGGCCTTTCAGATGCAGGATGATTTGTTGGATGTTTTTGGCGGAGATGCTATGGGAAAGCAAGTCGGTGGCGACATCCTGTCGAACAAAAAGACTTTCTTACGTTTGCACACTTGGGAGAAGGCAAATCCAGACCTTCTCGGCGACCTGAAGAAATGGGATAAAATCGAAGGTCAACCAATGGAAAAGGTTGAATTTGTTAAAAATGCCATGATAGAATGTGGCGCGGATGCGGCAGCGAGGAGCGCCATGCTCGATTATGTTGGCCAAGCGATGTCTGCACTGGATGATTTGAATTTGAGTGATACGAATCGCGAATGGTTCGATTTCTTGGGGGGCTTGGTAACGCAGCGTACATCCTAATCATTTCATGGAATTGGCACGAATCTTACCGGATAAAACCTTGCCTTTGAATTGTTCAGAGGAGGATTTTTTGACAGCCGTACTGCATCAATTGGTCAAGGATTTTCAATGGGATTTTGAACGAGTGAAAGCGTTAGCCACTCCAATGGCAAGCATACTAGAACGAGAAATCGAATGGGGAATGGACCACGATCCGAGCGGCACCTTTGCGGCTTTTTATCGGCTGGATTTGGGCGAGGATTTGGTGCGCATGATTTTGCACGAATTCGAACGGCCCAAAGCCATTGCAATGCTTGGCGAAAAGTGCCTTCAACGCGCGGCCTTGAAGGTTTGGACAAGGTGGACGTATTCAGTTAAATAGTCCACTGAGCATGCGACTCAGGATGAATTTTAAAGGCAATCGTTGAATTCATTTCAGGAGTGCTTCGCTCAGTGTATCTTTAACCCGACAAAATACGTATAGTCCGCATGGACCCTTTAGATTTCATCAGCCAAGCTGAACCTCAGGCGTTGGAAAAACTGTATCAACAGTACCGAAATAACCCGGAATCCGTTGATCAGAGTTGGCGTTTATTTTTCAAAGGATTTGATCTGGCAACAGCTTCCTATGGCGAAGAGGCCGGAAGTCCCCAGACTCAAAAGGAATTCCAGGTGATTGGCTTGATTCAAGCATATCGCGAACGGGGCCATTTGTTTACCAAGACCAATCCAGTTCGAGCGCGACGAGTTTATCAGCCGGATTTGAGTTTGAGCCACTTTGGTCTTTCCGAAGCTGATTTGAAGACCGTATTCGAGGCAGGCACTCAAGTTGGATTGGGGCCTGCAACATTGCAGTCCATTGTTGATCACCTCGAAGAAACATACTGCCATAGCATTGGCATTGAGTATGTGATGATTCAAGATGTTGATCGTCAGGCATGGGTCCGGGAGCACATTGAATTGGCCAACCGACCGCGTATTGAGCTTGAGGATCGGATTCAGATTCTAAAAAAACTCTCGCAAGCCACACTGTTCGAAGAGTTTTTACAGAAAAAATTTGTTGGACAAAAGCGCTTTTCACTGGAAGGAGGTGAGACATTGATTGCAGCGCTTGACGCTGTCATTGAATCAGGAACCGAGCAAGGGGTCGAAGAGGTATTTATTGGAATGGCTCACCGCGGAAGGCTTTCTACGCTTGCGCATATTTTGGGCAAACCTTATGAGGAGATTTTCTGCGAATTTGAGGGCAAGGCATATGATGACGACGGCGAGTTCGATGGGGATGTCAAATATCACCTCGGCTATTCTCGGCTGCAACAAGCGGATAGCGGAAAATCGGTCTCAATTTCGTTGGCACCCAATCCCTCTCATCTCGAAGCTGTAGGGCCGGTGGTGGAAGGCTTGACACGTGCTAGAGTCGATGCTACAGGCGGTGACCCAAACCGTATTTTACCGATCTTGATTCACGGAGATGCAGCGCTGTCTGGTCAAGGAGTTGTTTATGAAGTGGCCCAAATGGCTCAGCTGGATGGTTACCATACAGGTGGAACTGTGCACATTGTGGTCAACAACCAAGTAGGCTTCACAACCAATTACCTCGACGGTCGGAGTTCCATTTATTGCACCGACGTGAGTAAGGTGACAGAATCCTTGTCGTTTCATGTGAATGCTGACGATGCTGAAGCGGTTGTCCAGGTCATGCGGATTGCATTGGCATATCGACAGCGATGGAATCGCGATGTATTCATTGATTTGTTGGGCTACCGAAAATATGGGCACAACGAGGGTGACGAGCCCATGTTCACTCAACCTCGGCTATACAAGTCCATCGCTAAGCATCCCAATCCGCTACAGATATACATTGAGCGTTTGGTCGCCGATGGCAGTATGGAGGCGGATCAGGTTGAGTCCATCAGGAATGATCAGCATCAATTGTTGGAGCACGCCTATCAGAATGCTCAAAAACGGGAGGTATCCCAAGTGGAGGATTTTCTGGGTGATTTGTGGAAGGGTTACAAAGCCGCTGACGAAAAAGCGTTGGAAGTCACTCCCAAAACGAACGTTGCTGAGAAAAAGTTAAAAGAACTTGCCATTTCGATGTCGACTTTGCCTGAAGGCAAGAAGATTTACAGAAAAGTAGCACGCTTGATGCGTGATCGCCTGAAGATGGTAGAAGAGGATCGTCTCGACTGGGCGATGGGGGAGTTGCTTGCTTACGCTACCTTACTGGTCGAAGGCCACCCGGTGCGCATCAGTGGTCAGGACGTGGAGCGTGGCACGTTTTCACACCGACACGCTGTGGTCAAGACGGAGGACAGCGAAGAAGAAATCATTCCTCTGAATCTTCTTCGAAAGGATCAAGCGAACCTCACCATATATAACAGTTTGCTGAGTGAATATGCCGTGGCAGGATTTGATTATGGCTATGCATTTGCAACGCCGAATGGCTTAACGATTTGGGAAGCGCAGTTCGGAGACTTCAACAATGGAGCGCAAATTCTATTTGACCAATTCTTGAGTGCAGCAGAGGACAAGTGGAGAACCATGAATGGTTTGATCTTGCTGTTGCCACATGGTTATGAAGGCATGGGATCTGAACATAGTTCTGGACGTATGGAGCGCTTTTTACAGTTGGGAAGTGGAGAGAACATGTTCATTTGCAACGTCACAGAACCGGCCAATTATTTCCATCTTCTTCGCCGCCAAGTGAAGCTGAAGTACCGAAAGCCATTGGTCATCTTCACGCCAAAAAAACTATTGCGTTATCCAATGGCTGTTTCGAAATTGTCGGAAATGGCGACAGGCGGCTTCCAGAAAGTGCTTGATGATCCGCGGATGAATGGCAAGTCTGACACACAAAAAGTGAATACAGTGGTGCTTTGCTCGGGTAAAATATACTACGACTTAATAGAGCGATTGGACGGCAACCCCGCAGTCAACATCGCTTTCGTTCGGGTTGAACAGATTCATCCGTTGCCGAAAGTTGAATTGGATGTCGTGGTGAAAAAGTATGGTGCGGATGCAAATTACATCTGGGTCCAGGAAGAGCCGAAGAATATGGGTGCTTGGTCATTCATGCTCCAAAACCTTACAACAGTGCCGCTCAGTGTTATTGCGAGAAGTACCAGCGCGAGCCCTGCTTCGGGCTCGTCTGAGGTCCACAAACTTCGTCAAGAGGCGATTTTGGATGAAGTTTTTGCGCATACGCACGGTTGAGAAATCATATTGGGCGTGCCTCAAAATGTGGATGATGCGTTGTTAATTGCATGATATAGGTGCGATCAAAAAACAATTTGAATAGCGATGTCAAAGCTTGAAATGAAAGTCCCCAGCCCTGGGGAGTCCATCAGTGAGGTGGAAATTGCAACATGGCTTGTATCCGATGGCGACTATGTCGAGAAGGATCAAGCAATAGCTGAGGTAGACTCAGATAAGGCAACGTTGGAGCTTCCTGCAGAAGAAGCAGGAATCATTACACTTAAGGCCGAGGAGGGAGATGTCGTTGAAGTCGGAGCAGTATGCTGTCTGATTGATACATCGGCAAAAGCTCCCGCAGTCAAGCCAAGCAAACCAGTTCCCGCCCCTGCGCCCGCCCCAACCCCCATTGTGTCGAAGGCACAAACTAAAGCGCCAGCAAAGCCGGCAGCAACGAATCACGCGGACAAGCACCCCTCCCCAGCTGCTCGAAAAATGATGTCCGAACATGGGGTTACCGCAACTCAAGTGATCGGTACGGGTCGGGATGGTCGAATTCTTCAACAAGACGTGGCTGCAGCAATGGCTGCTGGTTTTGATGTGAACGCCACACAAACGTGGGGTGGAAGTCGTGAGGTGCGCCGTGAAAAAATGTCAATGCTGCGACGCAAAGTCGCTGAGCGCTTGGTGGGGGTAAAGAATGAAACGGCGATGTTGACCACTTTCAATGAGGTGGACATGAAGCCGGTCATGGATCTCCGAGCGCAATACAAAGATGCCTTCCGAGAATCGCATGGTGTTGGACTTGGCTTCATGAGTTTCTTTACGAAAGCAGTTACGCACGCCATTGCTCAATTTCCAACAGTCAACGGCATGATCGATGGTAAGGAGGTCATTGTTCCTGAGTACGCTGATATCGGCATCGCTGTGAGCTCACCGAAAGGCTTAATGGTGCCTGTGGTGCGGAATGCGGAGTCCATGAGTTTGGCTCAAATTGAGGCTGAAATCAAGCGATTAGCCATTCGAGCTCGTGACGGAGAATTGGGAATTGACGAGATGCAAGGGGGTACGTTTACCATTACCAATGGAGGCGTATTTGGTTCGATGCTTTCCACTCCGATTATCAATCCACCGCAAAGTGCAATTTTGGGCATGCACAACATTGTGGAGCGGCCGGTCGCAGTCAACGGAAAAGTGGAAGTGAGGCCAGTGATGTACCTGGCCTTGAGCTACGATCACCGAATCATTGATGGAAAGGAGAGCGTTGGGTTCCTATACGCCATCAAGGAAATGATTGAAGAGCCCAAGCGCCTATTGTTCATGGGGAAAAAACCGGAAGAGGTTTTGTTGGGTCTGTAAGCAGCACGCGCATAGAATTAAAAAAAAGCCCCGCTTCTCAGCGGGGCTTTTGGTTTTGTTGTTTTGCGGCGCACACCGAATGACATGAAAAATCCCATTGCTTCGGGGTTAAATCCTAGTGCAATGGGTGAAATGTATTCGAGAATGTGACACGTGCAAATATACGACGAAAATATTATAAAATTCTACGAAAAACATAAAAACTTCGATAAAAGGCTAATGCAAAACATATGAGCGCTCTGCGTCTAGCCTGAGTAGGATGGCGATCAAGATGGTGAAGCTGACCAAGGAAGAACCCCCAGCGCTGAGAAAGGGCAAAGGAATACCAATAACAGGAGCCAGTCCGAGGACCATGCCGACATTGATTAAAAAGTGCATGAATAGAATGCTTGCAACGGCGTAGGCATAAATTCGGCTGAAATCACTCCTTTGCCTCTCAGCGAGCACGAGTATTCGGAGGAGAAGCATTGTATACAATAAGATGGTAACCGAACTTCCAAAGAACCCCCATTCTTCGCCGATGGTACAAAAGATGAAGTCTGTTTCTTGTTCAGGGACAAAACCATAGGCGGTCATTGGACCTTGGAGAAACCCCTTACCGGTCCAACCTCCCGAACTCACAGCAGCTTTTGCATGCCGAATGTTGTAGTCGGCATCAGGATTACCCACATCGATTCCAAAAAGAACATAGATTCGTTCTTTTTGGTGTGTCTTGAGCATGCCCTCCAAACTGCTATGCACACCTGCGCTGAAGGCCAAAGCCAAGGTTAAGCAAATCAGTGTCGCCTTTCGAACCCGTTTGCGGTTTCGCGGAACAATCAAACCTGGAATCAACTGCCAGAAGAGAGCACCGAGTCCGATAAGAACCAGCCAGAGCCATCCGATAGAAGATTGAACACCTAGTCCGGGATAATGATAAGAAGATGCTCCCGTGAGAATCGTTGCAATGAGCAGGAGCAGCGCACAGAAAACGGCAATGAGAACATTGCCCGAGAGTCCTTCCCGGTAGAATGCGAAAATTAAACCACCAAACACAAGCACGGTTCCTGCATCTGGCTGGAGCATGATCAGTGCAGCTGGAATGCAAACGATGAGCGCTGATTGAACGAGGGTTTTGATATTTCTGATTTTCCCATCGCTTCGACTGAGCAACCAAGACAACATGAGTGCAGTGCCCGTTTTGGCGAATTCAGATGGTTGCAGGCTAACCGATCCGATTCCGAACCAAGACTTGGCCCCTCCTACGGTTTTGCCCATGAGCAGCACTGCAATCAACAGTACGATGTTCACCACATAATGAATGACCGTAGTACGGATGAAAAATTCACCTTCAATGATGAGTGCAACAGCCGCAATTCCAAGAGCGATGAAAACCCAGATGAATTGTTTGCCAACCTTGCTGTTGAGGTCGAACCATTCAACGGCTTCAGCACCGCTGGTGGAACTGGCAATATTTAGCAGCCCCATGGCCATGAAGGTTAGCACAAGACCAATCGTGATCCAATCAATGCGCTGCAATATGGGAGCCGTTCTTCTCACTGCTTTGCATTTGCGAAGGGATACGTAGCACGTATGACCCGCAACTCTTTATTGGCTTGTTTCACACTGCCCTTGAGGTATTTTTCCATTAGAAGGCTTGCAATGGGAGCCGCCCAATCTCCTCCTGCACCAGCATTTTCGACATAAACACTTAGTGCGATTTTGGGGTTTTCAACTGGAGCGAAAGCAATGAATACAGAGTGATTACCTTTTGAGTCTTGGACAGTGCCTGTTTTGCCACAGACTTTTACTCCCGGCACTCGAGCAAGCGGCGCTGTGCCTTCTTTGGATTCCGTTACAGCATTCATAGCTTCAATGATGGGCTCAAAAAGTTGCCGTGAAATCCCCGTTTGGACCAATGAATCTGTTCCAGCGGGCTTGCCATTTAATCCGATTGATTGCACCACATGAGGTGTACGGAACTCCCCTTGATTTGCAATTGTGGCTGCTAGATTTGCCATGTGCAATGGTGTGGTGAGAAGCTCGCCCTCTCCTATGGAAATCGAATAGATTGTCGAGTAGGCCCATCTTTTTTTGCCGTAGAGTTTGTCATAAAGCGTGGTGTCTGGCACCGATCCTGAACGCAGCCCAGGAAAGTTGCCTCCGAGATCAGTTCCAAAGCCAAATCGCTCAATGGATTTGGTCCATTCTCCCAACTCATTGCGAGCTTCTGAGAAGATATCTGTCGTCTTTCGAGGTTGAATCATGCGCCGCATCACCTCATGAAAATAGGGGTTGCAAGAATGGACAATTGCTGCCTCAAGGTTGTCATTCGTATGTCCCCCGTGGCAGCCGATGATTGTTCGGTTGCAAGGAATACGAGTTCGAGGTGAGATCAAATCTTTATCCAACGCGATCAGACCTTGGATCATTTTGAAGATGCTTCCGGGACGGTAGGTTGCTCTAGTGGTGCGATTGAACAAGGGTTTGTCTGGATTGCGCAACAGGCTGTCATAATTAGCGCCTCGCATGCGACCGGTCAGAAGGTTGGTTTCATAACTCGGAGCGCTTACCATGGCCAAAACCTCGCCGGATTCAGGTTCAATGGCGACGATGCTACCACGCTTGCCTTCCATGATTTTTTCTCCATACGCTTGGAGCTCCATGTCCAGCGTTAAAATTAAGTTTTCACCGGGAATGGGCATCGAATCCAATGCCCCTTTCTGAGCTGATTGGCGGTAATCATTTCGAACATCTACCAGGTGAAACTTGACACCTTTTTCCCCTTTGAGTTCATTTTCCCACTGCAGTTCAAGCCCGGATTTTCCCTTATAGTCGCCGAGCTGATAACCTAGATTGGATTGGAGGTCATCGCGATCGACTTCTCGGTATTCTCCCAAAAGATGGCTGCAAAGTCCCGACTCGTTGGTGCGAATGGATTGCCTCCGTACCTGAATGCCGGGAAATCTCCAGAGTTCTCCGGCAATTGAAGCATACTCAGAGGCGGGCATTTGCTTGCGAATGCTCGAAGGACGATAGGTTGCATAGGCCTCTGCTTTGCGAATGGCTTTTTGAATTTCGGTCGGCGTGAGATCGATCAATTGAGCGAGTGCTAGGGTGTCCATACCTCCTCCCAAGCGGCATTGACGAGGTGTGAATAGGATGTCGTAACCGGCCTGGTTGTCCAAAAACAATTGTCCGTTTCGATCGTAGACCAAACCTCGAGCGGGTTCTAAAACTTCGCGTTCTTGGGTGAGACGAGCGGCGTAATCTTGAAGATCGCCTGAGAAAAGCTGGAGGTGGATGAGTCTGCCTATGAAGATGATGGCGATGAGCAGAAAAATTCCTCCAATGATCCATTGTCGTTCCCGAAGATTCATCGCTTTTTCCCTTTTGACTGCGCCAGTTGAAGGACAACAACAAAGAGCAACCAGCAGATTAAGGACGAGGTAATGGCTTTGCCCCAGCCTACAAGAACGAGCCCCCAACGCCCTGCCTCCATCGAAAACATCCAGAGATTGTGAACGGCCAACGCAGCAATGGTTCGTATCGAAAACCACTGAACGCCCATGCTTTTGATGTTTGGCTCATCGGTGACTTCATAACCTTCTCGTGGGGCCAGGAGCCGATCTATGAACGGCAAAACCAAAGCCATGGCGACTGCTGAGGAGGTAAACAGGCCGCCACCAAATGCAAAAATGTCAATCGTGGCACCTACAGTTCCACTGACCAGAAGAAGTAAAACTGGTCGGGTGTTCAATGGCAGCAAGAGGATTCCGAGGAGATGGAAAGTCAAAATCCCCCATCCGTCCCAAAACGCCATGTTTTGAAAAAATAAAATTTGCAAAGCGCAGGTCAGTGCCAACTGCAAGGGGATGAGCAGGGCTGAGTTCATGGAGCGGAAGGATTGACCGTATTCTGCAAGGAATTTATCTGATTCGCGTCCTTTGTTTTGGCGAGCTGCACATAACGAAGTGATTGAAAATCGACAACCCAATTGACCGGTACACTCAAAAACTCTCCATCAAAAGGTGCTTCGTCATTGGCCACAATTCCAAACAAGAGGTTGGGGGGGAAAACGCCCTGAAATCCAGTGGTGATGACAGAGTCGCCTGGACTGAATTCCGCACTTCTCGGAATGTCAAATAGCATGCCTGCTGTGGGGTCCACACCGTCCCATTTTAATCTTCCAATCGCTCCGGTTGCACCGATGCGTGCGCTCCAATCGATTTGATTGTGAATCAATGGTATTCCGATGGAATAGTCATTGGTTGTTTCGATGATTTTCCCAATTGCACCTCCGTTTGTGATCACTCCTTGCCCTGCCTGAACACCTTGTTCTTTCCCTCTGTCAAGGATGAAATAATTTTGATTTTGCGTCCATGTGGCACGGATCACTTCAGCTGCTGTAAATTGACTTCTTTTCGCAAGTTGGATGGAGGAGGGCGTTCCCATGCTGGATCGCAATCGCGCATTTTCTTCCAGCAGCTGGAAATTTTGATCGGAGAGTTCAGTCCGATGTCTCCATTCATTGATTTGCCCTTGCCACGCGCTCTCGCAATCCAATGCCAGTCGAACCCATGCACCTCTCGGATAACCGTGACTGGACACAAACCAGCTGATCGCCAAGCCTTGCAGCAGTAAGAAAACCAAGATTACCTGGTACTGAACAATGAAGTTCCAGAGGTTTCTCATGTTGCAGTACTTGGAATCAGTTACGCATTAAGAAGGTGAATCGTTCGATGTTTTTCAGCGCTATGGCTGTTCCTTTCGCTACGGCATGCAGGGGGTCTTCAGCGACATGCACGGGGAGTTTGGTGCGAGCCGAAATGCGTTTGTCCAATCCGCGCAAAAGAGCGCCTCCTCCGGCCAAATAGATTCCAGTGCTGTATATATCCGCGGAAAGTTCAGGCGGAGTTTGTTCCAAAGCGGAGTGAATAGCTTCTTCAATTTTGGAGATGCTCTTATCCAAAGCTTGTGCGATTTCGCTGTAAGAAACCAGGATTTCCTTCGGGATCCCCGTCATCAAGTCTCGACCGCGAACGGGGTAATCTTCTGGGGGGTTTTCCAATTCGGAAGTCGCCGCTCCAACTTCAATTTTGATTTGTTCGGCTGTTCTTTCGCCGATGAGAATATTGTGCTGTCTGCGCATATATTCTTCGATATCCGAGGTGAACTCATCACCGGCCACTCGAATATTTTTATCGGTTACGATCCCGCCCAGTGCGATTACTGCGATTTCGGAAGTTCCACCTCCAATATCAATGATCATATTGCCCATCGGCTCTTCAACATCAATCCCGATTCCTATAGCTGCGGCCATGGGCTCATGGATGAGATAGACATCTTTGCCTCCTGCGTGTTCAGCGCTGTCTGCGACGGCACGTTTCTCCACTTCGGTAATGCCAGATGGGATGCAAATCACCATTCGCAATGAAGGCGTGAACCAAGAGTTGCGCTGATTGATCATCTTGATCATCCCTTTGATCATTTCCTCAGCGGCCTGGAAATCTGCAATTACACCATCCTTAAGCGGCCTGATTGTCTCGATGTTTTTATGTGTCTTTCCATGCATTTGCTGAGCAAGTCGGCCAATGGCCACGACTCGGCTGTTGCTTCGATCTTTGGCAACAATGCTAGGCTCATCAACAACGACTTTGTCTTCAAAATAGATGATCGTGTTGGCTGTACCGAGATCAATGGCGATCTCTTGCATGAAAAAATTGAACAATCCCATGGTCGGACTTGGCTAGGTGTGGAAGAACAACTGTGAACACTCAAATATAGGCAACCATCACCGCGAATTCTATGCCCATGGTCAGAAAGTATGGCATCATTTTTATTGCCTTGAAACCAACTTATTTTTCCAGGTTACGGGCTTGCTAGTGACGGAAATGTCGCACGCCGGTCATGTACATTGCCATACCGTTTTCATTGCAGTAATCGATGCTCAATTGATCTTTAACAGAGCCACCGGGTTGAATGACTGCTTCGATTCCAGCTTCTTTGGCCAGAGCTACGCAATCAGGGAATGGGAAGAAGGCGTCTGAAGCCATGACGGCGCCATGCAAATCAAACCCAAAAGCTTGCGCTTTGACGACGGCCTGTTTCAGAGCATCCACTCGACTGGTTTGTCCTGTACCGCTTCCGAGCAGTTGGCCTTCTTTGGCGAACACAATGGTATTCGAACGGGTATGCTTGGCCACTTTCATGGCAAAGACCAAATCATTGATCTTTTCGTCGCTGGCGGCGTGTTTCGTCGCGAGGTTTAAATCTTTTTTCGTTTCTGTCCGTTCGTCAGCTTGCTGAACGAGGTAACCATTTAAGACAGCTCGAACTGTTGTGGCTTGTGGCGCACAGGGTTTTTGAACGAGCAATATTCGATTCTTCTTTTGTTGCAAGATGGCCAGCGCATCTGGTTCGAAGGCAGGAGCAATTGCCACTTCAAAAAACAACTCATGCATAGCCTTTGCTGTTTCAGCATCGATGGATTTATTGCAAATTAACACACCTCCAAATGCAGATATGGGATCACCAGCGAGGGCATCTTTCCAAGCTTCAGACACGGTGGGTCGAGTGGCAAGGCCACAGGCATTGTTGTGTTTTAAAACGGCAAATGTTGGTTGGCTTCCTTGGAATTCTCGCATCAACTGAACAGCTGAGTCAATGTCTAACAGGTTATTATAAGACATGGGCTTGCCATGCAATTGTTCAAACAAAGCCGCAAGATCGCCGAAGAATTTGCCTTCTTGATGTGGGTTTTCTCCGTAACGCAGCGCTGTAGATTGGCGCTCTGATAAGTTGAGTTCACCTACCGTGCTGCCACCTTGCATCCATTCATGGATGCGTGTGTCGTAATGCGAGCTGATTCGAAAGGCTTGTGTAGCTAGGCTTTGACGTTCCTCACGTGTTGTGACACCTTCCCCATTTTGAAGCAAATCGAGAACAACGTCGTACTCTTCTTGGCTCGGGACGATGACCACATCTTCGAAGTTTTTCGCTGCTGCGCGAATCAGTGAGATGCCGCCAATGTCAATTTTCTCAATTACATCGCGATGCGAACCGCCTTCTTCAACGGTTTGCTCAAATGGGTAGAGATCTACAATTACTAGATCGATGTGCGGCAAATCGTATTCTTCCATGTGTGCTGCGTCAGCCTCAAAGTTTCTTCGGTTCAGAATTCCGCCAAAAACTTTGGGATGCAGCGTCTTTACTCGACCACCAAGGATGGATGGATAGTTTGTGATGTCCTCAACCGGAACAACATTAGCCCCCATTTTTTCGAGCGACCGCTGAGTTCCACCCGTCGAATAAATTGTGATGCCAAGCCTTTTCAGTTCAGCGACAATGGGCTCTAAGCCCTCCTTGTGAAAAACGGAAATAAGAGCGGATTGAATGCGACGAGGTGCGTTCATGATGAGGCGGGTTTCAGGTGAATCGGTAAGTGCCAAAATTACAATTAAACCTTAAACCATGGCGCGTTTCATGGCCTCGGAATTAGCTTTGTTGACATGTTGTGGTTACGCCTCCTTGGAGAAAGTTTTGCATTTGCTTGGTCAGCCATTGTGACCAACCGTTTGCGCACATTTTTGTCTCTGCTTGGTGTCATGGTTGGAATCTTCATGATCACGGCAGTTTTTGCAGTCGTTGATTCTTTAGAAGACGGATTGAAAAGCACCTTCAATATTTTGGATGACGAAGTTCTCTTCATTCAAAAATGGCCGTGGACATTTGGAGAAGACTATCCGTGGTGGAAATATGTGCAACGCCGGGAGGTGAGCTTGAGTGATATGGATATGCTGGCAGATCGTTTGGAGTTGGCTCAAGCTGTGGTCTTTCAAGCAAAGGCAGGTCTTCCGCTGGAATCTCAGAATAGCCGCATGGAAGTTGTTGGAGTAGCTGCTGTCTCGGACGGCTACGAAGATGTGATCGCCTTGGACATTGCAAAAGGACGATATTTTTCTCCCATGGAGGTGGCCGCTGGTCGCAGCGTTGCTGTCGTTGGACATGATGTGGCTATGGAATTAACAGGCAAGGATGATCCACTGGGCGAATCCATTGAGACTAGGGGCCAGCGCATGGATATCGTTGGCGTGTTTGCAAAACAAGGCGCTTCTATGATCAACGATGGATTTGATCGAGCCATTGTTATTCCGGCCAAATTTGGTCATCGTATCATGGGTTATGGGGAGGGAACTCAGATCATGGTAAAGCCGAAGGAGGGGGTCACCACGGAAGAACTATCGGATGAAATTGTGCAGCAATTTCGATCCGTCCGACGGCTCCGGCCAAAGGAAGATGAAGACTTTTCGATCAATCAAATCGGAATGCTTACGACGATTTTGGATTCCATTTTTCAGCAAGTAGAGTATGGAGGGTGGTTCATTGGCATCTTTGCCATTCTCGTAGGATGTTTCAGCGTTGCCAACATCATGTTCGTTAGCGTTCGCGAACGAACGAAAATCATCGGCATTCAGAAAGCCATAGGAGCCAAATCAACCTTTATTTTGATGCAGTTTTTGTTCGAGGCCGTTGCGTTGTGTGTAATCGGCGCCTTGTGCGCTTTGCTGGCAATTGAGGGCATTGTGGCACTTGTCAATGCGATTGACATTGGTTTTGTCATGGTTGTACGCCCCTCTCGAATTGTCATTGCTTTGATTGTCGCGGTCACTTCGGGCTTGCTTGCGGGGCTTGCTCCGGCGCGGAAAGCGGCACGCATGGAGCCGGTCGAGGCGATGCGCTCAAACGGCTGAGTATGCATCAAAATCAAAGTTTTTAAATTTGAGCATGCGAAAGGTATTGATCACGGGAGCGAATGGACAACTCGGTTCGCGGTTAAGCGAGATTACCTTGTCCAACGGGGATGTTGTCGTTGTGTGTGATCGAGAAAGATTGGACATTACAGATTCGGCATCCATTGAACGGGCGATGTCGGAGCACAATCCACATGTTGTGATTAATGCGGCTGCATACACGGCTGTTGACGGAGCAGAGGAAGAGGCAGATCTGGCACATGCGGTCAATGCAATTGGTGCAGGACAACTTGCTCGCACATGCGCTGACAGCGGTATTGACTTGATTCATGTGAGCACCGATTATGTGTTCGCGGGCAATCAGAATGAGCCATATCGTACCGATGCTGAGCCAGCACCAACGGGCGTTTATGGCCATTCTAAATGGAGGGGTGAAAAAGCGATTGAAACGGCGTTTGCAACCGCAGCGCGAAGCAATGCATGGATTTTTCGAGTGGCTTGGCTTTATGATTCAAGAGGGAGAAATTTCGCTCAGACCATGCTTCGGCTCGGCGCATCGGGTAAGGCATTGAAGATTGTAAACGATCAGTTGGGAGCCCCCACAGCGGCAGGGCCTTTCGCGGAACTTTTAATGGAGGTTGCACAAAATCCAAAATTGCTGAGGCCTCAGACGTGGCATTACGGTACCCTTGGACCTGCTACATGGTACGATTTTGCCCGAGCTATTTTTGCACATAAAGAAATGGTTGTAGATGCAATTCCATGCACAACGGATGCGTATCCAACGCCTGCCCAACGTCCGGCATATTCCTATTTGGATCCTTACCCTTTGATGCAAGCTCTTGGGAGGAATCCAGAGCATTGGAAAGATCAATTGCAGCGAGTGCTTTAAACCAATTAAAAATGAACGGAGAAGAACTGAAAAGGTTGGCAAACCAGCGAGCTGCGGCTTGGACTGCGGAGCCTTACGACGAGGAGACTCGATCCCAAGTGCAGAGCATGATTGTGGCTGACGGAGATGAACTCGTTGAATCGTTTTATACGGATTTGGAGTTTGGAACCGGAGGATTGCGAGGTCTGATGGGCCCGGGCACGAACCGTATGAATAAATATACCGTTGCTCAGGCCACGCAGGGATTGGCGCAATATATTTTGAAGGCGCAACCTCAAGATGCTCGGGTTGCCATTGCTCATGATTCCAGAAACGGAAGTCCTGATTACGCGCGTGTCGCGGCAGAAGTTTTGGCAGGGAATGGCATCGAAGTGCATTTATTCCCTGCCTTACGGCCGACCCCACAGCTATCGTTCACGGTGCGTCATTTGGAGTGTACATCAGGAATCGTAATCACCGCGAGTCACAATCCAAAGGAATACAATGGCTACAAAGTCTACTGGAACGACGGGGGTCAGATTGTGCCTCCTCATGACCATGGAATCATCGCGGAAGTGAGGGGTGTTCAAGGACCGAATGCTGTGAAGTGGGGCCGGGATGAATCGTCTCAAGAACGAATCAAGATGACGACCTCCGAAACGGACGATGCCTACTTTCAGACGGTTACTGATTTGCGAATGGATCGCGATTTGATTGAAAAGGGTTCCGATTTGCCAATTGTCTATACTCCATTGCATGGAACAGGATCGATTTCGGTCATCCCAGCATTGGCTAAAGCAGGTTTTCGGAATGTCCACATCGTGGAAAGTCAGCGAGAACCCGATGGAGACTTCCCAACGGTTCACAGCCCCAACCCGGAGGAAGGTGCAGCGCTATCTGCGGCAATTGATTTAGCCAAAGAAGTCAATGCTCAACTTGTTTTGGGAACCGATCCAGATTCCGATCGCGTCGGAATCGCAGTTCCGGATGCAAAAGCTGATGGCGGCTGGCGTTTGCTCAATGGCAACGAGACTGGTGCCTTGTTGGTCGATTATGTGGTCAGTGGACGCGCTGCAAATGGAACCCTGCAACCGGGTGTTGATTTTGTTGCGAAGACCATTGTCACATCAGATTTGATGACTGAAATTGGAAAGGCAGCGGGATTGGATGTGATCGAGACGTTGACCGGTTTCAAGTGGATTGCTGCTGCCATTCGTGAGCAGGAGGGCAAGGGGAAATTCGTCGTCGGAGGAGAGGAGAGCTATGGATACATGATCGGCGATGCGGTGCGCGACAAAGATGCAGTGGCTGCCGCATGTATGATTTGTGAGATGGCACATGCTGCCCAGCGCGAAGGCTTAGACATGCTGGGGCGTTTGGAGCGTATTCATCGCACACATGGAGCGTATCTCGAGGCGTTGGTGTCCCAAACGAAGCAAGGCCGTGCTGGTAAGGAAAAGATTGCCCAACAAATGGAAACTTTTCGTTCGAATCCGCCAGCCCAATTGGGCGGTGAACGGGTAGTGGAATTGCGCGATTACCACGTGCAAACCCGAACGGTTTTGACGGATGGAACATCTCATGGCATGGATTTTCCGCCTTCCAATGTGATTCAAATGGTCACAGAACGAGGTTCGATTGTGACTGCTCGACCAAGCGGTACCGAGCCTAAAATTAAATTCTATTTTTCGGTTCGAATGGATAAATCTGAACTAGCTGAGGCTGTGGATTATGAGGCTGCAATGCAAGTCCTCGAGCATCGCATTCAGGATTTGAAAGGGTCTTTGGGTGTGAGTTGAGCCGCTTAAGGCGCGACACTTTCCAAACGCTCAATTCCCTCTTCAACCTTGTCTTGAATATGTTCAACGCCATCCTGCATGTGATCTCGGATCTCGTCCCATGGAGTCGATCGATTCATCTCGGGGATGATCCATTCGACAGCCGTTTCAATGTGCGGATATAAAAGGGATTCGTCAGCGGCATTTCCTGGAAGCCATGCGCGCGCGCCGAAAACACCATCTAGCGCGAACGTCACGATGGACAATAGCAGGACCATCTGTGACGCACCCAAAGCCATCCCTGCTAATTTGTTGAACAATCCGAGGGCGGTAAGATCAACCATTTTCTCAATGATTTTGGCAAGCAAATGCACGCCAATTACGACAAGAATGAAGGTCAGGATGAAAGCCGTCAACTGCACACTTGTATCCGACCAATCAACTTCACGACTGAGCCATTTCGCCAATCCTTCTGATCCATGGAAACCGGCGAAAGTGCCGGCAATGAGAGCAATAAGGGACGCAATTTTCACGATGAACCCTTTTTGAAATCCTCGGAATAAGGCCCAGGCCAAAGCAATGCCAATGATGGCGTCCAATGCACCGATGTCGCTTGCAGTCATGATTCGAATGTAAGGACTGGACTGCTGCTTACCTTTGTTCCTATGCAATTTTCTAAGCGACCTCTTGTTCGTCAGGCTTCACCCGAGGACATGCCTGCTGTGCACGCACTCATTGTTGAACTAGCCATTTATGAGCGTGCAGGTGATGAGGTAGAAACAACGGTGGCACAATTGATCCAAGATGGCTTTGGACCTGAGCGCATTTTTGAACTATTCGTGGCAGAGTCAGAAGGAGCGATTGTGGGCATGGCTTTGTGGTACACCAAGTACAGCACATGGAAAGGAAAGTGCGGCTTTTTGGAAGATCTAGTTGTTCGAGATTCATTCCGAGACAAAGGCATTGGCAGGGCTCTTTTTGAAGCGGTTGCAAGTGAATGCGCTCAGCGGAACTTTGGTCGAATGGAGTGGCAGGTTTTGGACTGGAACGAGCCAGCGATTGGCTTCTACAAAAGATTGGGAGCGGAACTTGACCCTGAGTGGCTCAATGGAAAGTTTACGAGGGACGGACTGGAGCAGTTCGCCAGAAAATAACACGCACAAAAAATTGTGGGCTAGCCGACGGCTAGTATTCGTCTTCGTTGAAGAAGAAGTCTTCCTTGCTCGGATAATCTGGCCAGATGTCTTCGATGGTTTCAAAGGCGTCACCTTCGTCTTCTAGCTGCTGCAAATTTTCGACTACTTCCAAGGGAGCACCGGTACGCATCGCGAAGTCAATTAATTCGTCTTTGGTTGCAGGCCAAGGCGCGTCTTCTAAATAGGATGCCAATTCGAGTGTCCAATACATACTAGTGCTCTTCAGCGCGCAAAAATAGAAGAATCGGGATGAGATGCAAGAAAACTGAGCTCAATCGACAAAAAAAGATGGAATTGCAGTGGTAAAGCCGTCAATTCTCAGATTTCCAGGGGATTTCATCAACATTCAGGGCTGTGTGAAGCTGTCGACTCCACATGAAAAAGACATCGCTCAGGCGATTGAGGTAAGGTAGGATGCCTTCGGGAACCTCAGCATCACGTGCCAAAGTGATCACTCTCCTCTCTGCTCGACGACACGTTACGCGACAGATGTGGCACGCTGAAATTGCAGGATGACCGCCGGGTAACAGGAAGTTTTTGAGGTCTGGTAGTGATTGATTGACCGTATCCATCCAGTCTTCCATTTCTTGAATTCGCCCAACCGGTATTGCAGGGAGATGCTTGACCATTGCCTCGTCGGTGGTGGCGAGATGACTCCCCAACGTAAAGACATCGGATTGCAGTTTTTGAAGCCATGTCACACCGGAGGCATCGTTGATGAATCCATCGCTTGAACACAATGCGCCCATCGCGGCATTGAGTTCATCAAGGGTTCCATACGCCTCAATGCGCATATCATCTTTATTCAGACGTTGCCCTCCAAAAAGGGAAGTCGTACCATCATCTCCAGTGCGGGTGTATATGCGCATTTATCAATCTTTCTGTTCTGCAAGCTACGAACCCCACCTCAGAAGCCTAACTTTGGGGGTTCGAGTCGTGCTGGTACATGATTCAACAGCTGAGAAAGGAGAAAGATCATTTTTCGAATACGATGAACGACAAGGAATTGAAGCAAAAACGGTACGACGAGGCGTATATGCGGATGGCCACTGAATGGGCGCAACTTTCGCATTGCGTGCGCAAGCAAGTAGGCGCGCTCATTGTGAAGGATCGCATGATCATCGCCGATGGCTTCAATGGCACACCAAGTGGGTTTCCGAACGTTTGCGAAAACGATGACGGGGAAACTCATTGGTACGTGCTTCATGCTGAGGCCAATGCAATCACCAAGTTGGCTCGATCAAACAACAGTGCTGTTGGCTCTACGTTGTATATCACCCTCTCGCCCTGTCGGGAATGTGCGAAATTGATTCACCAAGCAGGAATTAGCAGGTTGGTCTATCGCAACGAATACAAGGATTCCCAAGGATTAGAATTTTTACGCCAGGCTGGGGTAGAATTGGTTCACCTCGAACAACCTGAAATATAAATTGGTTACAAACAGCACCAAGCCATGGAACCGTCTCCGCCCCAAACCCCAGTGCAAAAAACCGCGCCGTCTTGGCAACCGCTGGCCTTTGCAGTCGTTTTGATTTTGGGCGTTTGGATTGGGCTCCTTTCAGGAAATGATGCGACGAAAACTTTTGCACCGGGGACGTCGCGCAGTGCGTTGAATGGCGTGTTGGATCGTGTAGAACAGACGTACGTCGATCAAGTGATGCGCGAAGAATTAGAGCAGATTGCACTGGAGGCAGTATTGAATGAGTTGGACCCTCACACGTTGTTTCTATCGTCCCAAGAATTGGCAGACATGGCAGAGCCCATGGAAGGGAATTTTGAGGGCATCGGGGTCGAGTTCATCATTCAAGATGACACGCTAATGGTTGTGGCGGCGATCTCAGGAGGTCCAGCCGAGAAAGCAGGCGTGCGTGCTGGGGACCGCATTTTGCAAGTTGATTCCATTCCGATTTCAGGGCCTGACTTGGACAATCGCAAAGTGATGGAGCTTTTGAAAGGTCCAAGGAACACGAAAGTCAGGGTCGGCGTGCCGCGGCGAGATGGTTTAGAACAAATTTTATTGAAACGAGACCGGATTCCGATACACAGCGTTGTTTCCACGTTTGATGTAAATGCTGATTGTGGTTATATCAAAGTGGTTCGATTCGCACAAAACACAGCAGAGGAATTTGACGCTGCAATGAACAAATTGGACCGCGCTGGAGTCCGGCAAGTTATTGTGGATCTGCGGGGCAACGGCGGGGGGTACTTGAACGCGGTTGTGCCCATGGTTGAATCTTTTTTGAAGAAAGGCCAATTGGTGGTCTACACCGAGGGAGAGCACGTCCCACGCAGAACCTACAAAGCTAGACGAGACGGTCAATGGGTTGACTGGGATTTGGCCGTTTTGGTAGACGAATCTTCGGCTTCTGCCAGTGAGATTTTTGCCGGTGCCATTCAAGATCATGACCGTGGCATCATTCTCGGTCGAAGAACCTTCGGAAAAGGACTTGTTCAAGAGGAGTTTTCAATCTCTAACCATGGGGCCTTGAGACTGACTGTCGCACGTTTTTACACCCCCACAGGTAGAGCGATTCAAAAGCCATACGGTACGGAAATCGACTATGGAGACGATTATTTCATGCGGTATGAACGTGGAGAGCTATTCGAGGAGGACAGTATTTTGAAGCTGGACGATGATTCCTTGGTGTTTCAAACCCCAAAGGGTCGATTGGTGAAAGGGCTGGGTGGAATTACACCCGATGTTTTTGTGCCATTGGATACTTCCGGAATGTCCAGTTTGATGTCTGAATTGAGCTGGTCAGGAATCCTGCGAGATGCAGCATTTTCTTTTGTCGACGAGCACCGAGACGAATGGTTTGGAGAGGACGATTCAACGCTTGAGGATGGCCTCTGGAAGGAAATAGGGTGGAGTCATTTGATGGATGCTGCCAGAGACAACAACATTGAGATTCCATCTTTGCAGGAAGCTGAACGATCTGCCTTAGAACGACGTTTTGCGTCCCAAATTCTCCGCAATGCTTTTGGTGAAAGTGCATACTACGAGCATTCTGTTCAATTCGATGAAGAATTCAAGACGGCAATTTACTGGCTTTATCACATGGATTCCGTGATCGTTATCGAAGGTCAATTATCTTTACAACTGGAAAACAACAAATATTAATACATCATCACATGGCTTTTGAACTACCCGCACTGCCTTACGCATACGATGCTTTAGAACCTCACATTGATGCGCGCACTATGGAAATCCATCATGGAAAGCACCATGCTGGATATACAAGTAAGTTGAACGCTGCTGTTGCAGGCACAGCTATGGAAGGGAAATCCATCGAAGAACTTCTTACGCAGCACGCCGACCACGCAGGAGTCCGAAACAATGGGGGAGGATTTTATAATCATACATTGTTTTGGAACGTTATGTCTCCGAATGGAGGGGGGTCTCCCAGTGGAGAGCTTGCAGCAGCGATTGATTCGGATCTCGGTGGCATGGAGAAGTTTCAACAATCGTTCGCGCAAGCGGCAGCGACACGTTTTGGCTCGGGCTGGGCTTGGCTGTGTGTCAAGAATGGAAAGTTGGAAGTTTGCTCGTCAGCTAACCAAGACAATCCGTTGATGGAAGGCGTAGGTTGCGGAGGAACCCCCATTTTAGCCTTAGATGTCTGGGAGCACGCGTACTACTTGAACTATCAAAATCGCCGTCCTGATTACATTGCAGCATTCTTCAATGTGATTGATTGGAATGCGGTAGCAGAACGTTATAATGCAGCTCGCGGGTGAAGCAACACCTGATTCTTGTGGCTGGTGGAACCGGCACGCGCATGCAACAGCCAGTTGCAAAGCAATTTATATTATTGAAGGGTCGACCACTCATGTGGTGGACCCTTCAACGCTTTCGGGATGCGCTTGGTGATGATTTGGAAGTTGTGTTGGTCTTGCACAAGAGTTTGGTGCAAGAATTTCGCGATTTGGAGAGGGTGCACGGGCCTGCAGGTGTGAATCAGGTTGTTTCTGGAGGAGCCGAACGCTGGCACTCCGTATCCAATGGACTTGATGCGTTGCCGGATTCTGGGGTTGTAGGCATTCACGATGCGGTGCGACCTTTTGTCGCAGCAGCGACCATTAGTGATTGTTATGAAACAGCGCGAGCATCTGGTTCTGCGGTTCCTGTGGTCCCGGTCAAGGATAGCATTCGTGAGGTGCATGGCGCGGGGTCACATGCCGTCACACGAGAACGACTGCGAGCAGTTCAAACCCCACAATGCTTCGATATTCAGCTATTGAAGAGTGCGTATGGTGCTGGCTATCGCGAAGAGTTTACAGATGATGCCAGTGTGTTTGAATACGCAGGACACCCTATTCACCTGGTCCAGGGAGATCATCAAAACATCAAAATCACCACGCCTGAAGATCTGCTAATCGCTCGTGCTTTTGTCGAAGGATTTGGAAAAGAATAACTAGCAGACAGGATGTTTTTCGGGCCATTGAGAATTGCTGCGAATCCAGCGGATTGCGAAAACTCCAATCGCCAAAGCGACAGTGGCAAAGCCATAATCGCCTAGCTCCCATGCACCGCTGGTGTTCATTTCTTCTTGAATGAATGCTTCTCCGTAGATGGCAGCCATTACGATGGCTCCCGCGTTATTGAAAAAGTGCGCGGCTATTGCTGGCCACAGACTGCCGCTGAAAACAACGAGATAACCAAGTCCCGCTCCGATGATCATCCGAGGCAGGAATCCCTGGAATTGAAGGTGAATCGCACTGAATAGGAAAGCACCCATCCAGACCCCTGCATGAATGTTGTTGGTCCACCGTGAAGTGAGAGGTTGAATGATTCCGCGAAAGGCAAATTCTTCGCAGATTGCTGGGAGCAGAGCAACTGTAATAAGGGTCGCTGGGAATTGCCAGGCGGCATCAAAGGAAAGGAGAGAAGCGGTGACTTTTGCAGCGATTGCTTCGTAATGGTTGACGGATTCAACCATGGCATTGGGCAAAAACTCAAGAAGCATAGCATTGATGCGAAAGGTTAAATCAATGAGCGGTTGAATGGCCCAAGCCAAACCAAAAGCACACAACCACCAACCTGATTGGGGAAAGGAGAGGTTGAGAAATGTGCGTCCAGCAAATAGTTTTTGTGCGCACCAAGCCATCAGTCCAAAAGAGAGCAATTGATTCACTCCGTTGATCATGAGGTTGTAGATCTTCCCTTCATCGGATGAGGCGTCATTGGCGAAGGTCATTGCTTGCTCCACAGAATGACCTTGGAGCGAAGCGAGTGCCGCAAAACCACCTCCGGAGGCCAATGCCATTCCCACAAGCACCATGCAAAAAAAGAAAATCAATTGCCCAAAAGGGTGCATCGTTTGAAAGGCGGTTCGGATCATGGCTTAATTTTGCGAGAAGAGATTTCCAGCCCGCAAGTTCGGGGATTGCATGGAAATGTCCACTTGAAAGAGAAAATGGTAAGGATTGCTGACATAGACATCGCAGATTTTCCGCTGCTGCTGGCGCCCATGGAGGACGTAAGTGACCCCCCTTTTCGCGCTTTGTGCAAAAAGTATGGAGCAGATTTGATGTACACCGAATTCATCAGTTCGGAAGGATTGATACGCGATGCCGCCAAGAGCCGAGCGAAGTTGGATATCTTCGAATACGAGCGTCCCGTGGGCATTCAGATTTTTGGGAGTGAGATCGAATCGATGCGAAAGGCTACAGCGATTACCGAGCAAGCGCAACCGGACATCATTGATATCAATTATGGTTGCCCTGTCAAAAAAGTTGCCTGCAAGGGAGCCGGAGCTGGTATCCTGCAGGACATTCCGAAGATGGTGGAAATGACCAAGGAAATCGTCAACAGCACGTCACTGCCGGTCACGGTTAAAACAAGGCTCGGTTGGGACGACCAGTCCAAATTCATTGTTGAGGTTGCAGAGAGACTTCAGGATGTTGGCATCAAAGCCATTAGCATTCATGGCCGCACCCGGGCTCAGATGTACAAAGGCGCGGCCGATTGGAGCCTAATCTCCGAGGTCAAGAACAATCCACGGATGCATATCCCAGTCTTCGGGAACGGTGACATCAACTCCCCTCAAAAGGCAGTGGAATATAAAGATCGTTATGGTATTGATGGAATTATGATTGGTCGGGCGAGCATCGGAGCACCATGGGTTTTTCGCGAAATAAAACATTACATGGCCACGGGTGAAGTGTTAGAATCTCCGGACATGCAGGAGCGGGTTGCAGTTGCGCGGGAGCATTTTGAAAAGGGCGTTGAATGGAAAGGGGAGCGGCTGGGCATTGTGGAAATGCGCCGTCATTATGCCAATTACTTCAAAGGACTTAGGGATTTTAAATCCCATCGTCTGGACCTCGTGACCCTCGATGAAGCCGATGCCATTCGAGATAAATTGGATGCCTTGTCCAGCATTCCGTTTGAGAAAGCGATATAGAGCTTGGGAGTGGCTTAATCGCCGAAGTGTTTGACGAAACAAGTCGATTAAACGAAGCGGTGAACCAGGTTGCGCACCATCCAACCTGATCCGATTCCACCAATGATTACGACGATGATCAAAGTGCCAAGGACATCGAACATTTCAAGTGCAACAGGATAAGATGGGATGACAGAGCCCTGAAGTTTGACCCAGCCAAAATGCTGTTGCCCGAGCACCAAAAGAGTTCCAATGGCTGCGCCGATGATACCTCCAATGGTATTGATCATCACTCCTTGAAGCGCGAAAACCTGTTCCAGTTTCCATCCTGTAAGCCCCATTGCGTTGAGGACTTCCATGTCTTGTCGCTTATCCAGCAACATCATCGTCAAGGAAGCCATGACATTGAAAGCAGCCACAACAAGGATGAAGCTTAGGATAACAAAAGTCGCCCATTTTTCAGCGCGGTTTGTTTGTGTGATGAGCTTGTTCTTTTCTGATCTCGTGCGCACTTTCCATTTGAGGCCTTCGGTGTTCAGGCGGTTTCGAATCGCAACAGCAGCTTCATTTTCTGATATCCCGGGCAAGAGCCCTAATTCGTAGCGGGAGACAGTCGAATCTTTAGAAAACAATGCACGTGCAAAATCAAGGGGAGCCAAGATGTACTTCCGGTCAATTTCAGCATTGATTGAAAAGACATCGCACACAAACGCACGCTTGGCTTGAAAGGCCTCTTCCTTATAACGTGTTAGCTTTTTGCCCGGGATTGGGGCTCGGAGCAAAAGCGAAGCCCGCTGACTTTCGTTTTGAATGGAATTCAAGCCTAAGATATTCTTGACACCAAGGCCCAAGATCAAGCAGGGGGGGGATTCGCTCCACGCTTCATTCCAATTTCCTGACCGGACTGATGAAGCGATTGGCGTGGCGCTCAGCAAGAGGGAATCAAAGGCCAAAACAGCGCAGACAAGAGGTTGATTTCCTTCCCAGGATACAATGGCTTCACCTTCAATCACTGGCGCAACCACTTCGACCAAGGGATTTTTAGATTCAGCGCCAAACGATTCTTCAACCCATGCTCTGACTTCATTCGGAAGATCAGTCCCTGTGTCCGGAACGATAGCTACCGGTGCATCGAGCGTGCCAAATAAGTCAGAAACCACCTCTTCAATTCCGTTGAATGCACTCAGAATCGCAATCATTGCAGCGGTCACGGTAGCAATGACAAACATTGAAATGCCTGAGATGAGGTGGGTCAGGCTTTTGGAACGACTCGCCCAGGCATATCGCCAAGCGAGACGAATTGGGAGTTTCACGGGAGTGTTATTTTTTCAGCGCATTGTTGATTGACTCATAATAGTCAATGCTGTCGTCAAGGTAAAAATTCAACTCAGGAATGACCCGAACTTGTTTGCCAATTTTGTCGCTGAGGGCTTTGCGCACGCGCCATCCTTCTAGCTTCACAGCCTCGAGAGCAATTTTTTTATCGGGCACGGCCATGAAACTGAGGTAGACTTTGGCCAAACCAAGATCGGGAGACATCCGAACTTGTGTTACTGAAATGAACATTCCGGCAAACCAGGAACTGCTATTTTGCTGGAACAAAACACTCAAATCCCGCCGAATCAGTTCGGCTACTTTTTCTTGTCGTATTGCTGCCATCGAGCAAAGGTCGCAAAGTCAGAGCAACTCCGGTACTGCTTGATGACAATCAGTAGAGAAAGTTGTGATAAGGGTAGCGCTTGATGTGAATTTCCTTAACCGCTTCAAATACTTTGTGCCGCAGTTCTTCGAGTCCAGTCTTTTGCACTGCTGAGATGAAAATGACTTCGCGATCCACGCGCTCAAAGCGTTCACGCAATCCCCCAATTTGATCTTCACGAGTGGGGCCGAAAGGTTCTTCTTCTAAGCAATCTATTTTATTGAAGACAATCATGGACGGTTTGTCATCGCTGCCGATTTCTGCCAAGGTGCTCTCGACGATGGTAAGGTGTTCTTCGAATTGCGGATGGCTTACATCGATGACATGCAGAAGCAGATCGCTTTCTCGTGTTTCGTCGAGGGTTGATTTGAAACTTTCGATGAGTTGATGAGGCAATTTTCGGATAAACCCGACAGTATCACTGAGAAGGAAAGGGAGATTTTGCAGGACCACTTTTCGAACTGTGGTGTCCAGTGTGGCAAACAATTTATTCTCCGCGAACACTTTGCTTTTCGACATTACTGTCATTAAAGTACTTTTGCCTGCGTTGGTATACCCAACCAATGCAACACGCACAAGCGCGCCACGATTGCCGCGTTGAGTAGCCATCTGTTGATCGATCGATTTCAACTCTTTTTTGAGGTGAGAAATGCGGTCGCGGATGATTCGGCGGTCAGTTTCAATTTCCTTCTCTCCAGGACCTTTCATGCCGATTCCTCCTTTCTGTTTTTGCAAGTGTGTCCACATGTTGGTGAGGCGTGGCAGCAGGTATTGGTACTGTGCCAATTCTACTTGGGTCTTGGCGTGAGCTGTGCGGGCTCTCTGGGCGAAAATATCGAGGATTAAATTCGGACGATCTAGGATTTTCCGTTCTGGGATTTCGCGCTCGATGTTTCGCAGTTGCGTTGGGCTTAATTCGTCATCAAAAATGAGCATGTCTACGTTCCTCTCTTCGACGAATTCCTTTATTTCTTGTAGCTTACCGCTCCCCACAAAAGTCCGAGTATCTGGACGATTGAGCCCTTGAATGAAAGTTCTGAGGGATGTGGCTTCTGCGGTAGTGGCTAAAAAGGCTAACTCTTCGAGGTGTTCATCCACAGTGTCCCGTGATTGACCTCCCGTGACCAATCCAATCAGGATGCACGTTTCGGGTTCCTGAGCCGTGGAATACGATTTCTTTTTATCTAGCATGTTCGCTTCAATCCCTGAATTCTTCGATGTATGCAGCAATGCCACTAATAGTGGCCGCGTCGAGGATGCCTTGTTGTGGAGGCATGGCTCCCTTTCCATAGGTAATGAGCGCTATGCGATCCTCGAGACTCATTTTGGAAACACTTAGATCCGGTGCCATAGAAGCCATTAGTTTGCCATCGTTTCCATGACAAAGCGAACACTTCATTGCATAGGCCCGTTTGACCGAGGCGATCGAGGGTTGCTGACTTGGTGCGGATTTCGACTCAGCGGATTCTTCAGCCGAACCACACTGGGCGAGCAAAAAGATCGGCAAAAAGCCTAGGAGCAATGAGGTATGTCTCAAAGTAATGTGTTCAACCAATTGACAAACAACTGTGTACTCCGAAACCGGGCCGAATAGGCCATGCAATGCTCACGCGGATGATCATTAAAGACCTGAAGGAGAGCGGCAGGGACCACGTTTTTTCGGAAAAGTTGCTTCCGTTGCGTTTGGTGGACCAAGCTTTCAAAATGTGAACGCTGACAAAGGCTAACACGACCCAGCTTGTAATGCTGTGCAGGTGTTGGAATCCAATAATCATAGGTCAAAGATAACCTGTTAAAGGATGCCGTTTAGACGATGCCTTGATCGATCATCGCGTCTGCAACTTTCACAAAACCAGCGATGTTTGCGCCTTTCACATAATCAACGTAGCCGTTCTCGTCCTTGCCGAAGTCAACGCACTGTGAATGAATGTCCTTCATGATGGAGAGCAATCGCTGATCGACTTCTTCCCGAGACCAAGACAATCGCAGGCTGTTTTGCGACATTTCAAGCCCACTTGTGGCGACACCGCCCGCGTTCGAAGCTTTGCCAGGTGCAAAGAGCACCTTTGCTGATTGAAAAGCCTCAATTGCCTCTGGCGTGCTCGGCATATTTGCACCTTCCGCGACGACCATGCAGCCGTTCGAGATTAGATTGATAGCATCATTTGCCTCCAGTTCATTTTGTGTTGCGCACGGAAATGCTGCATCGCAGCTTATGTTCCAAGGCCGTCCTCCGGCATGATAGGTTGAATCCGGGTGAGCGTCGATGTATTCTGAAATTCGCCCACGACGACCATTTTTCAATTCCATGATCCAAGCTAATTTGGCTTGATCAATGCCATCGGGGTCATGAATGAATCCCCCAGAGTCCGACATGGTGAGCACTTTTCCACCCATTTGGATCACCTTTTCTGCAGCGTATTGTGCGACATTTCCAGAACCGGAAATGACAACATTTTTGCCAGCGAGGTCTTGTCCTTTGGTGCTGAGCATTTCAGCGGCAAAGTAGACAGCGCCATAGCCAGTAGCCTCAGGACGGATTAACGAGCCGCCCCAGTTTCGGCCTTTGCCCGTCAACACACCTGTGAATTCGTTTCTCAGGCGTTTGTACTGTCCAAACATGTATCCGATTTCTCGGCCCCCAACGCCGATATCGCCGGCTGGGACGTCAGTATTTGGACCGATGTGGCGAGACAACTCTGTCATGAAACTTTGGCAGAATTGCATCACTTCACGGTCAGACTTTCCTTTGGGATTGAAATCGGCACCACCTTTTCCTCCGCCCATAGGAAGTGTCGTCAAACTGTTCTTGAATACCTGCTCGAATCCCAAGAATTTCAAGACGCTCAAATTGACAGTAGGATGAAACCGCAATCCACCTTTGTAAGGGCCAATTGCGGAGTTGAATTCTACTCTGTACCCGCGGTTTACTTGCACATTCCCATGATCGTCCGTCCAGGGCACTCGGAACATGATGACACGCTCTGGCTCCACCATGCGCCTCAGGATTTGTTCCTTGGCGTATTTTGGATGATTGGCAATGAAGGGAATGACAGTTTCTGCAACTTCTTGGACCGCTTGAATGAACTCAGGTTCATGCGGATTTTGAGCGGTGACTTCATTCATGAAGTTCTGCACCTGCTCGTGGATAGATTGAGTCATCAACGTGTATATTAACGTTAGCGTCGCAAATTTAATTCACAAGGAAGAAGTTCGGCCTCCATCCACTGGTAAATTCACGCCGGAGATGTAACTCGCTGATGGTGAGGCCAAAAAGGCGATAGCCCTGCCCACTTCATCCGGTTCTCCGGTGCGTTTCATAGGTACAGCATTCGCCATTTGCTGTCGAATCTTGTCTGCTGGGGTGCTTGTTTTTGCTGATTTATTCTCAATGATTTGATCTAATCTGGCCGTATTGGTAGCGCCGGGCAGGACATTGTTCACGGTGATTCCATAAACGCCGACCTCGTTTGCCCAAGTTTTTGCCCAACTGGCTACGGCGCCTCTGATGGTGTTACTCACGCCCAAATTGGGAAGCGGTTGTTTCACGCTTGTGCTGATGACATTGATGATTCTGCCGTAGCCTGCACTTTTCATCCCAGGAAGAACGGCTTGAGCCAAAATTTGATTGCAAACGAGGTGCTGCTCGAATGTATTTCGGAAGGCATCAATTTCGGCGTTGACAATGGGGCCCCCTGCAGGACCTCCTGTGTTATTGACGAGGATGTGGATTATTTCCTTTTTAACGACGGTTTGGATGGCGCTATGTACATGATTAGGGTCGCTAAAATCTGCTACGGCGAAGGCATGATTCGCGGGTCCAGGCAGATTAGAAAGCGCTTTTTTGAGGCTTTCCTCGTTGCGTGCTAACAATATGATTCTCGCACCTAAACCCGCGAGATGCGAGGCAGCAGCCCAGCCAATGCCTTGTGTTGAGCCACATACGACCGCAGTTTTCCCCGAGAGATCGAGTGGCATCCATTCCTTGTGTTCATTTGACATGCAGCGAATTTAGGACAGCAGGGCTCAAATCATGCTGTACATTTGAAACACACGCGAATGATTATGAAACGAATCGAACACATCGGCATTGCCGTCAAAGACTTGGAGGCGGCAGAGCGCATTTTTGAAGACATTCTTGGAGAGCCCGCCTTCAAACGTGAACACGTTCCTTCGGAGTCTGTAAACGTGAGCTTTTTTAAAACAGGTGAGAGCAAGGTGGAATTGCTGGAGTCGACTCATGCCGACGGACCGATTTCGAAACACATTGACAAACGCGGAGAAGGTTTGCATCACTTGGCTTTTGCCGTTGATGATTTACAAGCTGAAATTAATCGGTTGCAAAAGCGGGGATACCGGATCGTTAGCGGACCGAAGGAGGGGGCCGATCAAAAGATGATTGCATTTCTTCACCCGGCGGATTCATCTAAAGTTCTCGTTGAGCTCTGTGCTCAGCGATGAGCGAAAAGCATTGCTTAGCCCTTGCGACGGCGCTTGTTAATTTTTCGCTGCATGGCGGGCTCGAAGAGCGGCATGGTTTCGTTTTCTAAGTTTTTTCCGGCACATGAAATGTCGGGTTTACGGCGCAGAAAGTCCCAATTGAGCGTGATGTGTGCAGAGCGAAATTTTCCTTCGTAGCGATCAATCAGTCCGCCACCATCTGCGGCGAAGGGCGAGAGTTGCAACGCATCGGTCTGAGCAATGATTCGTAAGTAACGGCCCGCTCTCGTTCGCACGCCGAAGCCTAGTCCTAATTCCAATGCCAATCTATGATTCGTTGGTGTTTGTCTTCGAACGAAGCGATGAGAGGGTCCAGATCGATTGAAGGTCCGGCTCCACTCTGCATCCCACCCTAGACCCATCTGGGCCTCCAAGAAAAAATCAGGCCTCAGTTCAATGGCGCGATGAAGCCGTAACGTCAATTCTGAAACCATTCCCGAAGCGCTGAGGTCGGTGAGCGTATCAGCAATCAGCGCATTTGTTGAGTCCGCAACATTTCCGATGAATATGGATTCTGCTCGGTGCCTTCCTCCCTCTAATTGGACGCTTATCCGATCCCATAGAATTGGCCGCTTGACAACGTGCCAATAGCCTATGCCAAGCCTCGGACCTATGGAGCCTTGGTGATTCCAATGTCCTGAGTGCAGGGTGTCGATTTGCCCGATTTCATTGACCACTGTAAGCACAGATAGGGATTCTTGCGGGCTCGCTCGAAGCCAATGTGCACCGGCACCGAACGTCCATCCGCTGCCCCGAAATTGACTGCGCTGTGCATCAAAAAGAATGTCTGACTGACCCAGGGCAGATGGGACAATTGGGATGAACGCAAGCCATAAGAATGCAATGAAGCCAAAACATTCAAACGCTGATTTGTCATGGCTCATGCTTTGGCTTCCCAAGCTTGAATGATCTCTTCAAAAAGTTCAGGGGTATTCCAGTTTTCGGCCAAACCAGGACGGTCGAGAATGGATTCCATGATAGCATCTTGCTTCCTTCCAGAGGCCAACGCCTGTTCGTAGGGGGTATGGCTAAAAGTGACCTGCGAATAAAGCGGTAACCACCGACCGGGGTACTTTACAGCCATTTGCGCTTCGATTTTTTTACGCAACAAAAACCGCGGATCTCCCGTCTTGTCGCGCATTTCGATGTAGTTTCTGAGAGCGAGTTCGAGGATGGCATCACCTGACGGTTTTCGCGATGCCGAGTATTGCTCAAAAACACTTCCCCAATCGGCAGTATCAGACATATCATCGATTAATTCACTCAACACGGAACAATCTTCCATGCCGCTGTTCATGCCTTGTCCGTAAAAAGGAACAATGGCATGTGCCGAATCTCCCATCAGGCAGACGCGTTCGCCTTTATGCCAAGGATTGCAGCGCGTCATCACAAGAGAACTGGTCGGATTGGATAGCCACTGCTCGGCATAATCAGGCACCAGTGGAATCACATCGGCAAAGTGCGTTTCAAAGTATTTGCGAACTCGGGTCTCTTCTTCCAGGTTGTTCAGGCCATTGTTGCCCTCGTATGGAGCAAACACGGTGCATGTAAATGTTCCATCAGGATTGGGCAGTGCCATGAGCATAAATTCCCCTCTGGGCCAAATGTGCAAAGCGTCGGATTCCATTTTGAAGTCTCCACTTGGTTCGGGTTTCATTTCGATTTCCTTGTACCCATGGGTCAAGTAGCGTTGCTCAAAATCAAAACGATCAGTTCGGGTCATTTTCTGACGCACTGCACTGAACGCACCGTCAGTTCCAAATACGCGGTCGAATTTTTGTTCAGTTTGCTGGTCATCTTTATCACGGAGAACGACGCGCGCACTTGTTAGGTCTACATCTTCGCATTGATGTCCAAAATGGTAGGCGACATCGCTGTGCAACTCACTTTTTTCAACCAGAAGTTTATTCAGCAATCCCCGGGAAACGGAATAAATGCATTGCGGATCACCAAACAATCCATTTTCGTTGGGTAGTCCATATGGTTGCCTCGTCAGCGTGCCATTTGTAGCGTGCATTGTACGATGAGTAATGGGCAGTGCAATCTTTCTCACTTCTTCTGCAATTCCGGCCTTTTCTAACGCTCTCCAACCTCTGTTGCTGAGCGCAAGATTGATGCTTCTGCCGCCTTTGTAGGATCCAACGCGTGGGTCTGGGCGCCTTTCAAACACATCAACTCGATGCCCTCGTTGGGCCAGCATCAGTGCCCAAAGGCTGCCGACGAGACCAGCTCCTATGACTGCCATGTGTTCAGCAGGGATGGTGGACTTGATTGGTGTCATGTATTCAGCGCATTGCTTTTTGCATCGCTTGGTCGAGATCTGCAATCAAATCGTCAGCGTCTTCAACACCAACGCTGAGGCGGATAAAGCCGTCGGAAATTCCAAGTTCTTCTCGAATTTCAGCAGGGACACTTGCATGGGTCATGGCGGCGGGATGTTCAATCAGTGATTCGACACCGCCGAGTGATTCAGCAAGGGCAAAGAGCTCTGTGGACGCTACGAAATTCATTGCTTGGTCAAGGTTGTTGCCAGCTAATTCAAAGGCGATCATGCCACCAAAATCGTCCATCTGGCGTGCAGCAATTTCATGTCCCGGATGATCCTCAAATCCGGGCCAGTAAACTTTTCCAACATTGGCATTTGCTCTGAGCCAATGCGCGATTTTCCGCCCGTTGAGGCAGTGCCGTTCAATGCGGAGGTGCAGCGTTTTTAGACCGCGCAGCACCAAGAACGAATCAAATGGTTGAGCAATTGCACCACAGTTATTTTGAATGGTTCGCAAAGCAGCGTCTACTTCCTTGTCTTTCGTGATCAATGCGCCCATCACGACATCACTGTGTCCGCCCATGTACTTCGTGACGGAGTGCATGACAATATCAGCTCCGTGCTCTAGTGGGCGCTGGAGCATGGGCGATGCAAAGGTGTTATCCACTGCCAACAGAACACCTCGAGGGTTTGTGAGTTTTGCAATTGCAGCGATATCTGTGATTTGCATCAGTGGATTCGTTGGACTCTCGAGCCAAACCAATCTGGTTCGATCGTTCATCGCAGCTGCCACCAACTCAGGGTTCTGTGTATCTACGAAGTGAAACACCAAGCCCATGGGAGCATGATTGGCACGAAATAAGCGCGCCGTTCCACCATATAAATCTTGACCCGCAATGATTTCGTCTCCGGGCTTCAAGGTTTTGAGAACCGCATCAATTGCAGCTAGGCCAGAAGCAAATGCGAGGCCATGTGTTCCTCCTTCGAGTTCTGCAAATGCGGACTCCAAGGCCGCACGTGTTGGATTCGAACTTCGTGAATACTCCCAGCCTTTGTGGACGCCAACGGCCTCTTGAATGTAGGTTGAGGTCTGAAAGATTGGGGTCATAATCGCCCCGGTAGATGGGTCCGGTTCAACCCCAGCATGGACCGCTCGGGTGCCTTTGCCAATTTTTTTATTTGCTTCCATAGTGAGTTCAAAGTTAAGGAGCAGTACATGGTTCCCGCAGTGGATGTTGATTTCGTGTCTTTAGTAGCCAACGAGGGAGCGTAAAAGCGCCGAGGATGAGGTACAAGAAATACGTAGCGATGCGCCAAATCAGTATGACGACAGCAATGTACGCGACCCCCATGAGATCGGATGTGACAGCAGCCAATCCAAGTTCGGCAGCACCTGATGAGCCTGGGGTTGGGCTGATTGTCAATACCAGCCATAATATCAGTTGACGTGCGATTAATGCCACATGTGGAATGCTCTCGTAAAAAATCAGAAAGACCATATTCAGTGTTGTGAAGCGAGCGCACCAGCTCACGCAAGTAGCGAGAAAGGCACGACTCCAAAACCAACGATCTGAGTTTCGCATTGCATCGGATGCCTCCAATAAATCATCTGCCCATTGCGCAATGCTCTTCTTCCACCGTCGAATGAGAGTCCATTTACTCGCGTGTAAGAGGTTTTTGTGGGTGGCTTGTGGTCGAAGGATCAATCCCCATAGAATGATCGCGGTCAAACTGGCGATGAAAGCATAGGCCACTCCAAAAAGACCCGGCAGCCTGACTTCGAGGGATTGTATTCCGCTCGACATGGTTGGGAAGATTGAATGATCAGTGAGCAAAGCGAAACCAAACATCAGTGGAACCGCCAGCAAATAGAAAAGCTCGTCCATCAAAGCCGTAGTGAACACGGTTGCCAGGCTTTTTCCCCAGCGCATGCCTTCCCTTTTCAATATCCAAACTGCCGCTGCCGAGCCACCAACGACGCTCGGAGTCAATGCTGAAGCAAGTTCCCAAAGGATGATGCTTTCGAAAGATTGACGCCACGACAACCGCCCGTGTGAGAGAATCCGCAGCCGATAGATGTAGCCCAAGTCACGCAATGCGATGCACGCTATTAGGCCGATTATTGCTGCAGTTGCGCGGTCGCTCCATGTGAAGGAATGCAACAGTTCCAAGGGGCCCATAGAATGCTGCGTTACTGGATCGATGATGTCTTGCTTAAGCCACCACCAAGTCACCGAAACTGAGGAGGCTGTGCCGATTAAAACGGGCCAAATCCATCGTTGCCAGCGAAACGGTGTAGAGCTCGAATCGGTTGTCTCAAGCATAGACATGGCTGCCTTCCGAACAATTTTGGCACATTTCAATGCTCGATCGAGCATGAAAGATTTGTGAGCGGAAGGCGTCATATTGCTCGCTAAACCAGATGCTTTTGAATGACTTGTCTCCGAAGGTGCCCATTGCATGTTCGGCGTCTTTGTCAAAGCAGCACGGCACGATACGTCCGTCCCATGTCATTACGCACCCCTGCCACATCCTCCAGCATTCATCATGGAAGGCATTGCGAATCGACCACTTACCCTCAGAATTTCGGTGGTAGCGTCGAAGGTTGGGGTTTTCCGTGAGTAAAGGGTGGCCGTCCTTGGGGGCATCAATTTGCGCTGTTTTGACGACCAATTCGTCTACGCCGATTTCCTTGGCCATGGATTGAATTTCGCTCAGCTGATGTTCATTTGGACCGACGACCAAGAACTGCCAAACAACATGCGGCAGCCCGCCTTTAGATTTTTTTCTGGCGCGCAACATGTTTTCGGTTCCTTCAAGAACCTTATCCAATTGTCCCCCCACTCGATACGAGGAATAGGTCTCCTGTGTTGTTCCGTCGATGCTGATAATCAGTCGATTCAATCCGGATTCTACAATCGTTTGGCAGCGTTCAGGCCGCAAGAAATGGGCATTGGTTGACGTGGAGGTATAAACGCCGTGCAATCGCCCGAGGTTTACCAACTCATCCATTCCTTTGTGCAAATAAGGTTCGCCTTGAAAGTATAGATTCAGGTAAGCCAAACGCGGCCCGACTTCCTTCATCAATTCAGCTAACAGTTCGGTTTGCAACATGCCTGTTGGCCGAGTAAATGAGCGTAAGCCCGAGGGGCACTCCGGACAGCGCAAATTGCAGGAAGTGGTTGGCTCCACACTCAAACTCATCGGCCATGCTTTTTGTTGAACTGTTTTGCCTCCTTGCATTGCTCGAAACCCCCGGTGCAATGCCCAAGCATTCTGAATTCGCTTCGCATTGAGCGGTTGCATGCGCCGCCATCGGTCCTGAATCACACGATTCCCTTTTTGCCACCCATTCCGCATGGTATCAAAGTTAACTCTTCCAGTTCTTCTTGCGGTCGTTCGGGTTGTACGATTTAATTTCGCTCATATGATTGCATTGAGAGATACGTTGATTTCAGAGGATGTTTTTGAAGCCATGTTTGCATGTGATCTTTCCAAATGCAAAGGTGCTTGCTGTGTAGAGGGAGAAAGCGGAGCACCATTGGCTGAGTCCGAGCTCGAAAAAATTGAGGATGTTTTTGAGACCATCAAGCCGCATTTGCGACCTGAGGCGATCAAAGTCATTGAGCAAGTGGGGCTGTTTGAAGTGGATCATGACGGCGAATATGTGACGCCCATCATCGATGGGAAGGAGTGTGTTTATGCAACGTTTGATGCAAACGGGACGGCCAAGTGTGCATTTGAGCAGGCTTGGCGCCGTGGAGAAACCCAATGGCCTAAGCCAATTTCCTGTCATTTATATCCGGTTCGGATCAAAGAACTTCAGGATTTTTCAGCACTGAATGTCCATGAATGGCCCATTTGCGACGCTGCGCGATCTTGTGGGGTAGCGAGTCAAACCAATGTTCTTGATTTCTGCAAGACTGGGCTTGTGCGTCGTTTTGGCAAGGACTGGTACGACGAAGCCCAAGAGGTCTGTAAAGCCTGGACAGAAGAGCAATCCAAAGGATGACCGTTAACAGTCATTCGAGAACACAATCGATGTTACGGCATCAACTTAACCTCATCAAAGGGGTGCTGCTGAGTTGCATATTTGTGCAGTCTGGCTCAGCTCAATCGGATGATTGGAAGCTCGTTCCTCTGAAAGGTGTGAATACTTCAAGTGACGAGCTGCTCATTGGCTGGGATGGCACATCTCTCTTTTTCAATCGATTTGATGGGTCTGAACAACGGGGAGGGAGCTCTGATTGGTTCCAACAAGACAAATCGGCCTGGGAGTCAAGTCGCCTCAACGGATGGTCTCATTTTGACGAACCCAATTCGATTGTGCTTCGGGCTTTTTCAAGCGCGAACTGGCCAGGGTTTAAAACGATTCAACATGTTGCAATCGATGAGGAGCGTGGGGTGTTGGTAATGAGTGCCACAGTTGCGGGGGGGGATTTTGATTTGTACATGGCTCAAGAAGCTGAGAACGGATGGGGCACTCCTAAACCGTTGGTCGAGTTGAACACGGCTGGGGATGAGGTGAACCCCAATTTTGAATCGGGAACCTTGTTGTTCGCGACCAACGGAAGGAAGGATGGTTTGGGAGGGTTTGATGTTTATGAATCGTTGCGTGCAGATCACTACACCGCTGCAAAACCCTTTGGAGCGCCGCTGAATTCTGCCGGTGACGAATTGTCTATTGTTTCTGCGGGGTCAACCGAGGACGCGGGGTATTATTTGACCGCTGAGCGTGTGGGAGGAAGTGGAATGGATTTGTGGTGGGTTGGACCGCCGGCAAAATCACCTGTTGTTGAAGCGGAATTTGCCATGGAATTTCGGTTTGAGCGTTCTCCAATTCCAGGGTTGGAGGTTGCCTTGCGTGAGCGAGGTGGGCCGCATGTTTTTTCAGGGCAATCAGATGCTCTCGGCCGACTTCGCATTGGAAACATCCAATTGGACGCAGCGCTGTCGGTGCAGGTGACCCAGCATGGAGGCACGGAGCCAATCCCAAACGGGGCGATTTGCCATGTTTTTGAGCGTTGCCCAACGGGGGAATGTGCAATTGAATACTGGGAGGGATGGAAACGCGTTCGAAGCTATCGGATGGAAGGCGGTGTGGCATTTGTTTTTGACCTTCTTCCATTGGATCAGATGGGGCGGTGGCCAAGACCACACAGAGGTGATGCAAGTCGATTGGAAATAACTTCCAAAATGTGGCAAGTGCAATTTGAGAAATCTAGCTTTGAACTGAGCGCAGAAGACCGTCAAGAATTGACCGACTGGTTGAAGCGCGCGAAAGATACCGAGGGGCATTGGCCCCATGACCTCGCAATTGAAATCACTGGATATGCCGATGCGAGCGGCTCGGTTGAATGGAATTTAGGGTTATCAAAAAGACGAGCAGAGCGTGCAAGGGAATTTGTGATTTCATTAGGATTTGACCCAGCGCGTGTCAGATCCAATTGGAAGGGATCTCATGAATCAAAGGGTGTTTCTGATTTCGACCGAAGGGTCGAGTTACACTGGGTTTCAATCCTCTGAACGAACTGCCGATCAAGATCCAGCAATTGAAGCGCTATGGTCCTGCTGTGTTTCTTACTTTTGCAGCATGTTGATTACCATGCTACGCGCCAAGTTGCACCGTTTGACGGTGACGCAAGCGGATTTAAATTACATCGGTTCCATTACGCTTGATCCAGATTTGTTGGACGCAGCTGGATTGTTTGAAGGTGAAAAAGTGCAGATTGTCAACATCAACAATGGAGAACGGTTTGAAACCTATACCATTCTTGGAGAGCGTGGGAGCGGACAAGTGGGGCTCAATGGACCTGCAGCGCGACGTGTTCAGGTGGGCGATGTCATCATCATCATTGCCTACGGTCACATGACTCCTGAGGAAGCGAAAAGTCATCAGCCAAGACTTGTTTTTCCTGATACGGCCACCAATAAGCTGACATCATGAATTTTCGTAAAACCTTGATGTATTTAGGATTCTTAGGGATTGGCATCGTGCTCTTTTACATGGCCTTTGCCATGGTCGAGGATCGAGACGCCCTTTGGAATGACATGCGATCTGCTTCATGGATTGGATTAACCCTCTCTTTCATAATGGGTTATTTGGCCATTGTAAGCCGCGGCTTGCGTTGGGTGATTCTGCTCGATCCATTGGGGCACAAACCTTCTCCAATTCGCACTGTGCACGCCGTAACCTTCGCGTATTTTGCCAATACATTTATCCCGAGGAGTGGTGAGTTGGCAAGGTGTGCAGCGTTGAATCAAACGGATGACATCCCAATAGATCAACTGTTTGGAACGGTGATAAGCGAGCGCGTGGTTGATTTTGCTATCCTCATTGTTTTGACGTCCATTGCTGTAGTCGCCAATTTACCAGCATTTATGGATTTGATTGGGGGGGCAGAACTGCCTGACACCACCAATGCGATCATCGGTGGCTGCGCTTTGTTGGGTGCCCTTGGATTGGCTTGGTTCAAGCGTGAAATCCTCTTGCAATTGCCTTTTGCTCAAAAAGTATCGTCTTTCTTGAAAGGCATGTGGGAAGGCTTAAATAGCATCCGGGACATGAAACAAAAGGGGATGTTTTTGTTTCACACATTCTTCATCTGGAGCATGTACTTTTTCATGGCCTGGGTGATTTTCAAGTCCATTGGTGCAGTAGCGCCGATAACGGTTACCCAAGCATTGTTCATCATGGTTGCGGGAGGCTTCGGAATGGTGATGCCAGCTCCTGGCGGAGTGGGGGCGTATCACTGGGCGGTTATGCTTGGTTTCTCGGCATTGGGATATGCCCAAGAATTAGGTTTTGCAGTGGCCAATGTGATTTGGATTACGCAAACAGTCATGATTGTGGTCACCGGAGGCATTGCTTATTTATCGCTGATGTGGTTTCGCATACGGAAAGACCGAGGACTTAATCAACACCAATAACCTGAATGGAGCCCATGAACTCTGAATTAGAGTCGACGCTGAAACGTTGGAGAGCGCAAGGTGAAACCATTGTGTTCACCAACGGTGTATTCGACTTGTTGCATGCAGGTCATGTCACTTATTTGCAGGGTGCGCGGCAATTGGGCCATCGCCTCGTTGTCGGTGTCAATTCGGATTCCAGTGTGCGCATGTTGGGGAAGGGGCCAGAACGCCCGATCAACGATGAAGAATCGCGTAAATTGGTTTTGGAGGCCCTTCGTTCCGTGGATTTGGCTGTGGTTTTTTCAGCAGAAACTCCATTGGAACTGATTCGGCAGATTCGTCCAGAGGTGCTTGTCAAGGGAGGAGATTACAACCCCGAAGTGAAAGATTCGAAATCACCGACATACATCGTGGGATCGCAAGAAGTTTCAGAATACGGAGGAAAAGTTGCCGTCATACCATTCCTTGCCGGTCATTCAACCACGGCTATGCTGCAAAAAAGCCGCCCCAAGGACTGAGGCGGCTTTTTAAAAAAGGATTTTCGTTTTAGCGGATTGGGATGAAGTTTAGACCGTCTCCTCTTCCATAAACTTCGTCGTGAAATCACCGCTTTTAAAACGTTCGTGACGCATTAACCTTTGGTGAAAGGGGATGGTGGTTCTGACACCTTCGATGACGTATTCGTCCAAGGCGCGTTGCATTTTCAAGATGGCTTCATCTCGGGTTTGAGCGACTACGATGAGCTTCGAGATCATCGAATCGTAATAAGGAGGAATGCTATAACCCGAGTAGACGTGCGTATCGAGCCGAACTCCGTGCCCTCCTGGAGCATGGTAATCGGTGATCACTCCCGGACAAGGGGCGAAGTTTCGATCCGGATCCTCAGCGTTGATTCGGCATTGAATCGCGTGCATCTGGGGATAATAATTTTTCCCGCTGATGTTCTCACCAGCGGCCAATTTGATTTGCTCTTTGATTAAATCGTAATTGACTACCTCTTCTGTAATGGTGTGCTCTACTTGGATCCGGGTGTTCATTTCCATGAAATAGAAATCCCGGTTGGCATCCACGAGAAACTCCACCGTGCCGACGCCCTCGTACTTCACCGCTTCCGCGGCTTTGATGGCCGCTTTGCCCATCTTTTCTCGAAGTTTATCCGTCATGTATGGAGACGGCGTTTCTTCTACCAGTTTTTGATGGCGCCGTTGAATGGAACAATCGCGCTCGGACAAATGGCACGCTTTGCCGCGTTGGTCGGCTGCAATTTGAATTTCGATGTGTCGTGGTTCAACAACGAACTTCTCCATGTACATGCCGTCGTTTCCAAATGCAGCTCCGGCTTCCCGGCGTGTGGATTCCCAGCCTTCTGCTAAACCTTCTTCGTCATGGCAGACTTGCATGCCCTTTCCTCCTCCTCCCGCTGTGGCTTTAAGCATCACGGGATAGCCGATTTTGGACGCGATTTGTGTCGCTTCTTCTAAGCTTTCGAGGATGCCTACGTTTCCAGGTATAGTCGGTACCCCAGCCTTTTTCATGGTTGCTTTTGCCGAAGCTTTATCTCCCATGGACTCAATCATTGTTGGACTTGCTCCAATGAATTTGATGTGATTTTCAGCACAAATTCTGGAGAAGTCAGCATTCTCAGAAAGAAATCCATAGCCCGGATGGATGGCATCGGCATTTGTGATTTCAGCGGCTGCAATAATCTTGGGAATATCCAAATAGGATTCGGTGCTTCGAGGAGGGCCAATGCAGACCGCTTCGTCGGCAAAACGCACGTGCAGGCTGTCCGCATCTGCAGTGGAGTATACAGCCACTGTTTTGATGCCCATTTCTTTGCAAGTCCGGATGACGCGCAGGGCTATTTCCCCGCGGTTCGCAATCAGAATTTTCTTGAACATGGTAATGGGGTTCAGGCGGGATCTACCAAGAACAACGGCTGATCGTACTCAACAGGTGAATTGTCATCCACGAGGATTTTGACGATTTTTCCTGTGACTTCCGATTCGATTTCATTGAACAACTTCATTGCTTCTATCACACAGATGGTGTCGCCCACTTTGGTGGAATCACCGACATCAACAAATGCGTCTTTGTCTGGAGCTGGTCTGCGATAAAAAGTCCCGATCATGGGCGACTTTACAGTGATGTAGTTGTTTTCCTCGGTTTCATTGGCTGCGGCCGGAGCTGGCGCTGCGTCTGCTGCTGGTGGCGAAACAGGGGCAGCTGCCACCGGTGCAACGGGCGCTATGCCTGCCGCCATGGCCACCGGCACTTGAATTGTAGCTTCGGCTTCGCCGAGGCCCTTCTTCTTTTTCGGCATTTCAGATTTAATGGTAATCTTGAAATCCTTCTTTTCGATTTCCACCTCAGTGACTCCCGCCTTGGCGATGAATTTGATGAGGTCTTGAATTTCGGTAATCGTCATATATGACTATTTTAAAAAGCGAATTTAGGTTGGATTTTTTTGAACCACGAACCAAATGGCCATGATTAGGGAGTGTCGTATGCCCATTGCAGGTATACCGCACCCCATGTGAAGCCTCCACCGAATGCTGCTAAGATAATATTGTCACCAGCTTTCAGTTTGGATTCCCAATCACGCAAGCACAGTGGAATCGTGGCTGCGGTGGTGTTTCCGTATTTCTGGATATTGATCATCACCTTTTCTGCGGGGAGCCCCATTCGGCGCTGTGTGGCATCAATGATCCTCAGATTGGCTTGGTGTGGAACGAGCCAGGCGACATCATCTGGCGCTAAATTATTCCTTTGCATGATGTCATAGCTGACATCAGCCATTCCCTTCACGGCTGCTTTGAAGACGGGCTGGCCATCTTGCCAGATGACATGCTCTTTATTGTCAATGGTCTCATGGGTGGGAGGGAATAGTGATCCACCGGCTTTTTGCCGAAGAAAGTTGGCCCCGTTTCCGTCCACATGAAGTTTATGATCAATGACGCCATGATCTTTGGTTGGCTCGAGTAGCACTGCTGCAGCGGCATCACCGAAAAGGATGCACGTTGTTCGGTCAGTGTAATCGATGATCGAACTCATCTTGTCAGCGCCCACAACAACGACTTTTTTATACTGGCCGCTTTCGATGAATTTGGCTCCTGTAGTCAAAGCGAAGATGAAGCCGGAACACGCGGCACTTAAGTCAAACCCCCAAGAGTTTACCGCACCCACTTTGTGGGCTATCAGATTGGCGGTTGAAGGGAAGTGCATGTCTGCAGTCACCGTGGCGACGATGATGAGGTCAATCTCTGTTGCATCAATGCCTCGTTTTTCGAGAAGGGTTTTCACAGCCTCAGCCCCCATGTCAGAGGTGGCTTTCGTCGGGTCTTTTAAAATTCGACGTTCTTCAATCCCAGTGCGGGACCGAATCCATTCGTCGTTGGTATCCACCATTTTTTCCAAATCGGCATTCGTCAGGATATGGTCGGGCAGGTAACCTGCAACAGAAGTTATGGCAGCGCGCATGACTTAATTAGCGTTGATGAGTAAAATAGCGGATAAAGATAGCCGGTGCATCCATGCAGCGCACATGAAGTTATACTCTTTTACCCTGCTCTTTGTGGAAGAATTCTGGTCACTGAAATCACGAGAAAAAAAAAGAGAGCTTTATGCTCTCAATTTTTTTGACAACCGCTCGGAATGAGGGTCATTCAGGATACCAGATTTGCTAGGACGTTAGGCCTCAGCCTTCTCCATCACTATTTTGCCCTTGTAGTATAGTTTTCCTTCATGCCAATGAGCACGGTGGAAGAGGTGAGGCTGTCCAGTGGTTGGGCATGCTGCAACTTGAGGAGCAGTCAATGCGTCGTGAGTTCTTCGCTTTCGCGTCCTTGCCTTGCTTTGGCGTCTTTTTGGATGTGCCATGACGGTTTATTTCAAATCTTTCAATGCGTTCCAACGAGGGTCTATATCAGTGTCGTCATCTTTTCCTTTTTCCTCTGACGACCCGTGAAGATCAGAGGAATTATGTTTTGAACCTGCTTTCAAGTAGTTCATGATTTCAGGATCGCATTCGTCCTGGTATTCATGAAGTCGCCTGCTCGGCAAATTCAAATGCAACCATTCAAAAACCGGCTGGCTGAGATTCAATTCGTGACACTCTGGTCCCAACGTCCAAATTTCTTCGTCCGTGCTTGTGAGTTCACCCAATTGAACAATCAGTCTTTCAGAAAATGCCAATGCTACTTGGACGGTTTCTAGACACCGATCACAAGGGAGCTTTGCGAAGCCCTCGAATTCGGCAACGCAATCCATGCGTGAGCCCAGTTTGTCCAACGTAACAGATAATTTTCCGAAGATTTCATCGGTTTCTGCGTGGGGAAAAGATTCAAAGAACAACTGATCCACCTCCATGTTGAAGTCATGTTTTCCGGGCTTTAATCCCACGAACGCAATTCGATAGGGTGCCAAGTGATCCATTTCCTCCTCATTTTGGGGACTGCAAAGGTAGTGAGAACTATCCGGTTCGACAAATGCACCTTACGTCAATCGCGACGGCCATCTTCGCGGCGGTACTTTTCGCTGATTTTGAGCGGGTTTGCTGTGAGTAAGCGGTGGTCTTGGCGGTTCGTTCGGATGTCACGGGCTAAGAAAATTGCAGCACGCAATGAATCACCATTTGCCAAACCTTGACCTGCAATGTCGAATCCCGTCCCATGATCAGGACTTGTCCTTACCACGGGAAGCCCTGCGGTGAAGTTGACGCCGTTCCCAAAACTAAGTGCCTTGAATGGTGCCAAACCTTGGTCGTGGTACATCGCCAAAACACCGTCGAATTGTTTGTGAGCTCCAGACCCAAAAAATCCATCCGCGGCGTATGGTCCCATTGCAATTTTGCCTTCGGCAGCCAATTCTCTGACCGCAGGAGCGATGACCTGCTTCTCTTCATCTCCCATCAATCCATTGTCACTGGCATGAGGGTTGAGTCCGAGTACAGCAATGCGGGGTTGGGCGATTCCGAAATCCCGCGACAAGGAGTCGTACATGAGTCTTGCTTTATCGACAATAAGTTTGGAGTCAAGGGTCGAAGCAACATCTTTCAAAGCAATGTGGCCGGTGCACATTCCGACCCTAAGGTCACCAGCAACAAGTAGCATCAATACTTCATCGACATTCGCGAAATCGGCTAAGTATTCCGTGTGTCCGGGATGGTTGAACTGTCCCATGCGCATCGCCTCCTTGTGGATGGGCAGCGTGACGAGGACATCTACTTTGGTCGAGGCGAGATCGTTGACCACTGCTTCAAGTGATTTCATTGCAAAATCTCCTGCAGCGGCGTCCACTTGTCCCCATTGAGGTTCCCAAGCGGTTTCATTGATTGCTACAATATTCAAACGATTTGCTTCTGCTTGATCGGCACTTTCAACGACTGTCCAATCCAGTTGGGAGGCGTCGGAGACAATCTGAATCGCTGATTCAACAAGGTTTTGAGTTGCATACAATACCGGAGTTGCCTCACGAAACATTCTATTATCAGCGAACACTTTGATCAAGGTTTCTATGCCAATCCCGTTGGGGTCGCCACAACTGAAGCCGATGCGTGTTGGGTTTTTTTTGCTAGCCATTTGCGTACGCAAAGGTAACGGATGCATTCCATGTCCTAACTTGCAAAGGAAGATGGTTTTTTCAAGGATTATTTTTGCGGATTGCAGCCAAGTAGGATGCAATTTTCAGAACAAGCGCATTGTTCAAATTGCGGCTGCATTGGTCTTTCTGCTTGGAATTGGGAATCTGAATCGAGCGTTGGCTACTCACAACCGCGCAGGCGAGATCACCTACACGCATGTGAGTGGCTTGACATACGAGATCCAAATCACCACATACACCAAGTCTACGGCCCCTGCTGACAGGCCATTTCTTTATCTTTTCTGGGGTGATGAAAATGGAGCGCTGGTAGATAGCTTGGAACGAGAGAGCGAGACACTTCTCGAAGATGAAGTGCAAATGAATCAATACCGTGGGTTGCACACGTATGGCGGTCCAGGGGTGTATGAAATTCAGGTTGAGGATCCCAACCGAAACAACGGAGTTCTCAATATTCCGGGGTCAGTTGACGTTCCATTTTCCATTAGCAGTGTGCTGGTGATTGACCCGCAAGCTGGGCACAATAGTTCGGTTCAATTGTTGAATCCCGCTCAACAAAATGCTTGTCTCTTTCAGACTTGGATTCACAACCCCGGGGCTCACGATCCCGACGGGGACCTACTGACCTACGACTTGGTGCCTTGTCGTGGTTTCAATTCCGAAGTTATCCCAGATTATTTTCCTCCTGACGAGGTGAGTCCAGGGGATGATTCTTTTACGATTGATCCGGTTTACGGTGACGTAATTTGGGATGCTCCCGAAATTCCTGGCATTTATAACGTCGCCATGCGCATTCAAGAATGGAGAGACGTCGGAGGTACACTGGTATTGGTGGGTGAGGTTGTCCGGGATATGCAAATAACTGTTGAGATGTGCACCAATCAACCTCCAGAACTGAATGCCATCGCAGACACCTGCGTCGTGGCGGGGTCGTTCTTGTCTCTATTTGCCAACGCTACAGATCCGGATGGCGATAGCGTTGTCTTGGATGCCATAGGGGGTCCTCTCACTGAGGTCGACAACCTCGCCAACTTCACCAACCTTGGAGCTGGTATCGGGCAATTTATCTGGTCACCTGAATGCACCGAGGTTCGAGAAACACCTTATCAAGTTGTTGTGCGTGCTGAAGACAATAGTGGCCAAGTACAGTTGATGGATTTGGAGACATTTCAGATCAAGGTTATCGCTCCCAAAGTTGAGATGGGAGAGGCTGTGCCGGTAGGGAACAGTGTCATTTTGGATTGGAATGCAAGTCCTTGCGTGGCAGAATTGCCGGCTTGGAAAATTGAGGCGGGCAATTATCATATTTATCGAAAGCTGAACTCCTTGGAATGGTCACCTGAACCATGCGAGACCGGAGTTCCAGCGTACACGGGTTATGAATGGGTGCATAGCGTTGAGGGCCTTGATGTTACCGAATGGATTGACACATCGACGTTATCCTTTGGTGCGACTTATTGCTACCGCGTGGTCACCGCATGGCCTGGAAGTGGACAATCTCTTGCGAGCAATGAAGTTTGTGCGACCATCCGAAAAGACATTCCGGTAATGACCCAAGCATCGGTTGAAGAAACTTCTGAGATGGGTGGAATCCATGTTGCTTGGTCTCCTCCGACCGATGCGGATACAACTGTGTTTCCTGGACCGTATTCTTATCAAGTATTTGGAGCTGTTGTTGGAGAGGAGCAAGGCGAGGAGTTGTTGTTCGAAACACCACCGCGCATCTCATTGATCAACCCGGATACAATTTGGACGCATACACCGGTCAATTCTCTGGATACTGATTGGAACTACCGGGTTAATTGCGTCAGTGGTTCAGATCAAATCGGGATATCATCACGTGCTTCAACTCCGTGGTTAAACATAGAATCGAATGACAATCGATTAACATTGAGCGTCACTAGCAGCGTTCCGTGGACGAACAATTTGTTCGAGTTTTACCGGAAGGATGAGTCCGGCACTTTCAACTTGATTGGAACTGCCGAAGGGCCGACATATACGGACAGTGCCCTCGTCAACAATGCAACTTACTGTTACCGTGTGCGTGTCATTGGAGGATACGATGGGCCAGGTGTGCCATACGATTTATTGAATTGGAGTCAAGAGGCTTGTGGCATCCCCTTTGACTTTACACCACCTTGTCCACCTGAATTTTGGTTGGATTCTGATTGCATTTCAGAGCAGAATTTGATGCAATGGCAAGATGAACCCGACTGTGCAGACGATGTGATGGCATACCAGCTTCATTGGGCGCCTATTCTGGGTGATTCATTGATGCCGGTTGAGTTCTTTGATGACCAGATGATGGCCGAATACACCTGGAACGCAGCAGGCGAATATGGGAGCATCGCGGGTTGCTTTGCATTGTCCGCTCTAGATAGCCTGATGCCTGGCCCGGATGGTGCGCTGCGTCGCAATGAGAGTGCTCTGAGTGATACCATCTGCGTGGACAATTGTCCTTATTATTTCTTGCCGAATGTTTTCACGCCCAATCGGGATAACGTGAACGACCTCTTTGAACCGTTCCCATGGAAGTTTATCGATGGTGTGGATGTGCGGATTTTTAATCGCAATGGCGAAGAAGTGTTTCAAACCACTGATCCCGGAATCAAATGGAATGGAATGCATCGCGAAGGCAGCATGTGCGCAGATGGATTGTATTACTTCACAGCAAAGGTCTTCACGATTAGACTCACCGGTATAGTAGAAGAGAATTTCTCAGGTGAACTTCACCTGTTGAATGGTGTTTTACCTGCAAACGATTGAAACATGTTCACAGGCATCATTGAAGGCATCGGAAAGGTGTTAAGAATTGAGCGAGAAGGGACGAATGTGCACTTTGAAATTCAAGCGCCTTTTACCTCTGAGTTGAAGATCGATCAAAGTGTAGCCCACAACGGCGTTTGCTTGACTGTTGTGGAAAAAAATGGACAGAGCTTTGTGGTCACGGCGATCCAAGAGACGCTAGAACGAACCAATTTGGGAAGTTGGACAGTTGGAGATTCGGTCAACTTGGAGCGCTGTACTTCGCTCGGGGGGCGCTTGGACGGGCACTTGGTGCAGGGTCATGTAGATGCCACAGCAAAATTGAAGAAAGTGGTCGATGCCAACGGCAGCTGGGAGTTGCATTTTGAACATGAAGCATCTGCTGAGAATATCACTGTACCGAAAGGCTCGATTACAGTCAATGGGGTAAGCCTTACCGTAGTGGATTCGCATCCCGAGGGGTTTTCAGTGGCCATCATACCATACACATGGAAGCACACCAATCTCAGCGCCTTGAATTCGGGCGATCCCGTTAACTTAGAATTTGATGTGATTGGCAAGTATGTCGCCCGGATTCTTGCTCAACAAGGATTGCGCTCGTAATTACGAGGAAAGCAGCGCATTAAGTGCGCTCGCGGAGAACAAAGTTCTGCCCCAAGTAAACTCTTCTGACCTGTTCATCTGACGCCAGTTCCTCGGCGGTGCCGTGCTTCAAAATTCGGCCTTCGAAAAGCAGGTATGCTCGGTCAGTGATGTGAAGCGTTTCCTGCACATTATGGTCAGTGATAAGAATGCCTATGTTCTTGGCGCGGAGTTGCGCGACTATGCGCTGGATGTCTTCCACTGCGATCGGATCCACACCTGCAAAGGGCTCGTCCAAAAGAATAAACTGAGGGTTGGTTGCCAAAGCCCGAGCAATCTCGGTTCTTCTCCTTTCTCCACCGCTCAATACGTCTCCCATAGATTTCCGCACTTTCTGCAGTCCAAATTCACTCAACAAGCTCTCTAATTTCTCCTTTTGCTCTTGCTTGTTCAGTTGTTGGAGTTCCAAGATTGCTGCGATGTTGTCCTCTACAGTGAGCTTTCGAAAGACGGAAGGCTCTTGGGGCAAATAGCCGAGGCCCATGCGTCCTCTCTGGTACATGGGCCGGCCGGTGATTTCGACGTCATCAATGAATACTTGGCCTTCATCGGCTTGAACGAGTCCGACTACGGTGTAGAAGCTTGTTGTTTTTCCAGCACCGTTTGGGCCGAGCAATCCAACGACTTCGCCTTCTTTGACTTCCAGAGAAACCCCGTCGACAACTTTACGTTGTCCATATTGCTTAACCAAGCCTCTGGCATGCAATCGTTTTGGAGCTTTCGGGGTGGCATTCATGATGTAAAAGTAGTGATGACAGCGGTCAAATTTCAGCGCTAAACCCGAAACGAATGCCCCAACTTTCTCTTTGATCAAACAGCCGATCCGTTCGCCACACGGCATCAACGCGAAAAATTCCTAAAATATTTTCGATTCCAAATGAGCACTCCGTGTAGGTTCCGTTCAAGCCAGATGTGTTATCAGGCAATTCCAGTAAGGCTTCGTGTTTTTCGTCCCACGCGCCAATGATGCTACGAATACCTAGGACTTCCCGAAATTTTAATTTCCGAATCAAAGGCAGGTGATTCAGCACCAAACCTTCCGCATGCCATTCCAGTAGTCCAGTAGCCCAGCGATCGGTGACCCGTTCGTACAAGTTGATCATGCTGAATGCTTCATCACTGAGCAGGATCGTTCCGCTCGCAGGGACCACTTCCATCAATGCAAATGGAGCGCTTCCTCGGTAAAGTCCAGCTTGCGCATACCACTCAAGCCTTCCCCACCAACCCAACCGCATTTCATCTTCCCCTTCCATGGTCCATCGAGTGTAGCGGTATTGGGACCCTAATAAACCGGGAATTCCAAGGGTCATTTTTGCCGTTAGAACTGGCCACTCTGTTCCCAAGCTTACACGGTCAAATTCTCCACCGACGAACCGTTCTTTTTTAGCAAAACGCAATACGATACTAGCTTCGGAGGTCACCAGTTGTTCGACGGGTTCTGCGGTCAAAGGTTCCAAGAACTTCAGATCTCCTAGTGCTCCGATCTGCCGATGACGCCATTCAAAAAAACCAGAAAACCCAGGGCCAAATTCGTGAAGCACCGACACTTCTGCACGTTGTACTTCGGATAGTGAATTCACCGAGTCGGTTCGGAAGGCTGATGTGAATGCTTGTCCTTGGCTTAGGAGACCGAGCATGCCCAATTGTTCAAGGTCCCGTTTGATTTCAAACAAGAATTCTGTTCTCGGTGTTTTCTTTTGAATGTAGCGTGCTCTGAAACCAGCTTTCCATCGCAGGTCTTGCGTTCCATACGCTGCGAACACTTTGGGCTTGAAGCGCACACTCCAATCATTCGAAGTGCGCAGGTCCAATCGAAAACGATTGCCTTCAGTTGGATTTTGTGTGAAGGCCGACCACCAAGCACCCACTTCCAAAGGTCCTTTTGCGACGTAGCCCGTGCCGAGGCAGTAGCTCAGTCCTTGCACAAATCGCCACTGCGGCATGGCCCTGATGGAATCGGTCATTGTATAAATATCTCTTTCGCGCTGGAGCAATGGGACAGGACGATGCGTCATCCATTGATCATTGGTCAGGGTGTCCGATTGGAATTGCAGATCTTTTCCGCCTCTCCATCCATTGGTCCACTTCTCGCTATGCCATTCCAAGTTGTTGTATTGAGTCGTTCTTCGGAGGTAAGCTCCAATGGTGCGATCTGTCAAACTAAAATCCATGAGGATATGCTCCTCTTTCATCATCCAAGCTTCCTCTTCCTGCTGATCTCGGTTCTTCACTTGTATAAACGATTGTCGCCAATGCATCGCTCGAACAAAGTTCACATTTGAGGCATTGCTTAACCGCGCTTCGATGGATTGCAGCCCCAAAGTCAAGGAGTCAATCCAGATCTCACCTTCGAACGTTGGTTCTCCTTTTCGACGGGGGATGAATGCAAGGTGAAATGTAGGACGATCATTTATGTCCAGTGTATCGAGGATGTAAAAGCGGTAATGCGCAAGCGCTCGGTCGTGCAGAGGGGAGGTAAATGTCCGATCCAAAAGCAGCATTTGGTTTTGGTATACATCGAGTTTTGGCAATGCGGCATCCAGCTCAGCAGCATTTTTGGAGTTGCTGAATTTGCTGCTCAGTTGGCTCGCAATGATGTTTTTCTGCTGACGTTTTGGATTGACTTGCCATTGCTCTTCGGCAAGTATTTCAGCCATTACAAACGGCAAGGCAACGCGAGATTCTGAGCTATCTAAGTAGTGAAAAACCCATTCGAATGGCCCCCAGTACCAGCGCGAAGCCTGTTTTTCGCTAATGTCATTGATGTCCAATTCCAGTTTACTGTATGAGCTATGTTTCGCCGCGGGGAGTGCACTTGGATCATTGTTCTTCTTGACATCGATCGCCCGTTGCATCAAGGGTTTGGCGGGATTTTTCTTTTTGGACTTGTCAGGACGAACTTCGGCAGCGAGGAGCTCAATCGAGCGAGGTTCCAAGGCCACATCAACCGATTGGGAATGGCCGCGTTTGATTTCGATGTTTTTGGTGCCGTAGCCGATGAAACTGATCGAAAGACGCCCAGGCCTGCCGGTTGTACTGAGTTTGAAGGCGCCTTTTTGATCCGTCATGGTCCCCGCACCTGCGGCTGTCAAAGCCACATTGACGAAGGGGATGGGCATCCCGGATTCACTGTCAAACACACGGCCTTGGACTGTTGTAGTCTGAGCGTGAACCATGAATGACCAGGGCAGCAGAATGACCAGGCAAAAAAGCGTTAAGGCTTTCATCAGAGGTTCCTGGATTCTTTCATTTTTCGTTTCAATACCCTCCGTGAAATCGCAATGCTAATCTCATAGAGCACCAGCACAGGCATGGCAACCAATAGCTGACTGGTAACATCTGGCGGTGTAATGACTGCCGCAACTACAAGGATTCCGACCAAGGCGTGCTTGCGATAGGACTTGAGAATGTCTGGGGTAATGAGCCCTGCGCGACTTAAAAAGTAGACCACAACGGGCAACTGAAAGATCAATCCAGCCGCCATGGTGATGGATGCAATCGTCTTCATGTATGACATCACCGAAATCCGCGCTTGAACGTCTCCTAATTCATAGTTGCCCAAAAACTGCAGCGATAGCGGAGCGATGACAAGGTATCCAAAGGCGACACCTATGAAAAATAGCAATGATGAGCTCAGGCTTATTCCTCGGGCCGCTTGTCTCTCCCGATCTTTTAATGCCGGCCTTAGGAAGAGCCAGCCTTGCCAAAAAACCAGCGGAAAGGAAAGGATGAATCCACCGATCGCTGAAACTAAAATGTGCGTTGTGAAGTTGCCAAGCATGGTGGTGTTGATCAACTCGTAATTGATTTTTTGTACGCACAAAGCATCTCCAGCGCCTAGTTGGTTCGACAGCCAGCACCAGCCTCTGAAACTGATAAAGTCAGGATTTCTAGGGCCAAAGAGCACTGTCTCGAAAAGCCATTCTTTGGAAACAAACAAACCGATGCCGCCAATCAAGATGAAGGCCGCAGACCAGAATAGCCTTTTTCTAAGTTCCTCGAGGTGGTCGAGAAATCCCATTTCTACATCCTGTAGTTTTTGATCTTCCGGTTGGTCCAGAGCCATGATGCAAAATTAGGTGGTTAGAAGATGCCTTCCCGGAGGATGTCATGCAAATGAACAATGCCCGCATATTCATCTCCATCGAGCACTACGATTTGCGAGATGGAATGTTTCTCCATCTGTTGGAAGGCAAGAACAGCAAGGGCATCCTTGGACATGGTTTTGGGTGCCTTATTCATCAATTGGCTTGCCTTAGCATCTGTCCCAAGGCCATTTTCCATGGCCCTGCGTAAGTCGCCATCGGTGATGATACCTGTGATTTTGTGATCTCTCATTACTGCCGTCGCGCCGCACCGTCCAGAACTCATTTCTAAAACCACCAATTTGAGGCTGGCGTCGTGCGCGACAGAAGGGTTTTGATCGTTGCGCATTACATCACGTAATCTCGTGTAAAGACGCTTGCCGAGGGCTCCACCTGGATGCATTTGGGCAAAGTCGTTGGCTTCAAAACCTCGGGCCTCCATGAGGCATGTGGCGAGCGCATCGCCCATAGCCATTTGGGCTGAGGTACTCGATGTGGGGGCGAGATCTAGTGGACATGCTTCCTTCGAGACCGTGGTGTCGAGCATGTGATTGCTGTGTTGCGCCAAATAAGATCCCTCATTTCCAACCATCCCAATCAAAAGGATTTCGCGGCTTTTGAGGAGAGGAATGAGCGCTTTGATTTCGGGGGAATTCCCGCTCTTCGAGATGCAGATTACGATGTCATCCCGTTGCACCAGTCCAAGATCACCATGGATTGCATCGGCAGCATGCATAAAGATGGCAGGGGTGCCGGTAGAATTGAATGTGGCGACCAATTTCTGTGCGATTATGGCGCTTTTCCCAATGCCGGTGATGACTACCCGCCCCTTCATCTCTAGAAGCAATTGCCCTACTGTCGAGAATTCATTCCCCAACTTGGGGATGAGATCTCGGATGGCATCGCTCTCAAGTGTCAAGGTTTCAGTGGCTCGTCTGATCCAATCCATCATTTTCAATTTACAATGGCTCATTCGAAAATCCTCGGTATCAAAACGTCGGAATTACACGAAAATGGCATATCTTTAGTTAGCGCAAAGCTAAAGCTTTCGCCCGGCTCATGCCGGCACCAAATGTCTGATTGATGAGTACGACCGAAATGTCACCGCAAGTGGCGCTCAAGCAATTCTTTGGATTCAGTGAATTCAAAGGAGAACAAGAGCAAGTTATTGACTGCGTTTTGCGCGGTCAAGACTCTTTTGTCATAATGCCCACAGGCGGCGGAAAATCCATGTGCTATCAATTGCCGGCTTTGATGATGGAGGGAACTGCAATAGTGGTTTCTCCGCTCATTGCGTTGATGAAGAATCAGGTGGATGCCATCAGGGGACATCATGAAACGGATTCGATTGCACATTATTTAAACTCAAGCCTATCGAAGGCGGATGCGCTTCGTGTTCGCGATGATGTGGCTACGGGTTTGACCAAGTTGTTATACGTTGCTCCTGAGAGCTTAACGAAGGAGGATAACATCAACTTCTTGCGAAGTATTCGGATTAGTTTTGTTGCTGTAGATGAAGCGCACTGCATTTCGGAATGGGGGCATGATTTTCGCCCCGAATACAGACGAATTCGTTCCATCGTGAATCAAATCGCAGATGTGCCCATCATTGCATTGACGGCTACGGCGACTCCTAAAGTTCAGGCTGATATCCAGAAGAATCTGGAAATGAAGAACGCACAACTCTTTAAGGCTTCTTTCAATCGCGACAATTTATTTTATGAGGTTCGTGCCAAAAAAGATGCCTTAAAGCAAATCGTTCGTCATGCCAAGAGGAATGTTGGTAAAAGCGGAATTATTTATTGCTTGAGTCGCAAGAAGGTTGAAGAAATTTCTGAGGTTTTGCGTGTCAACGGAATCAAGGCACTAGGATATCATGCAGGCATGGATGCGGGCACACGAAGCCGGATGCAAGATCAATTCCTGATGCAAGATGTCGACGTGATTGTGGCGACGATTGCATTCGGGATGGGCATCGATAAGCCCGATGTGCGTTATGTGATTCACTATGATATACCAAAGTCTTTAGAGAGCTACTACCAAGAAACGGGTCGTGCTGGTCGGGATGGTGGCGAAGGATATTGCATCGCCTTTTACAGTCATCGGGACATTGAGAAACTCGAGAAGTTTCTTCAGGGGAAACCACTTGCGGAGCAAGAAATTGGCCAACAATTGCTTCAGGAAGTCATGGCTTATGCTGAAACATCGATGAGTCGCAGAAAATTCTTGCTGCACTATTTCGGCGAGGAATTTGACGAGCACAATGGTCCTGGAGCCATGAACTGCGATAACATGTCGAATCCCCCAGTATTGCGGGATGGCCAAGAGGAAGTCCACTTGATTTTAAGTGTCATTCTTGAGCACGAACAAAAATTCAGATCTCCTTTCATTACAGGTGTCTTGTGCGGAGAAGAAAACAGAGAAATTCAGGATTACAAGGGGGTTTCTAGTCCCTTTTGGTGCCGTGGAAAAGATTTTGACGAACGTCATTGGAACGGCATCATTCGTCAAATGTTGGTGCTCGGATTGATTCGGAAAGAAATTGAGACTTATGGAGTTTTGAAGATCACAGATCGCGGGATGAAATTCTTGACAGATCCGTCACCCGTGATGGTTGCTCAAGAACGCGATTATTCCGATGTAGACGCCATTGACTCCATGAGTCAGACGCGTTCGAGTCAAGGGGGCGCGATGGACGAAAAGCTCAGAGATATGCTCAAGTCCTTGCGAAAAGAAGTAGCAGATGAGGAGACACTTCCGCCTTACGTCATTTTCCAGGATGTTAGCCTTGATGAAATGGCCATTCATTACCCCTTGACGGAAGATGAATTGCTGCGAATCTCAGGTGTTGGATCAGGCAAGGCTCGGAAATACGGAAAGCCGTTCTTGAGTCTAATTGGGGAATACGTGAGAGAAGAGGGCATCGAGCGTGCAGAAGATTTATTGGTGCGAACGACAAACAATAAGTCTTCGTCCAAGGTGCACATCATTCAGCGCATCGATCGTCAAATCGAACTTCCAGACATTGCCAGGGACTTGAATATCAGTGCCGATGAAGTGATGAAGGAAATTGAGAACATTGTTTCTGCGGGGACGAAAGTTAATTTGGACTACATCATCGATAGAACACTGGATGAGGAAAGTTTGGAAGAACTGTTCGACTTCTTAAAGGAGTCAGAAGACGCAAGCGTTACGGCATTGATTGAAGAGTGGAGCGACGTCTACAGTGAGGAAGAACTCAAGCTCGCGCGCATCAAGTTTTTAAGCGAATACGCCAATTGATTTGCTGCTTTAGTGATTTGGCCAAACCTGAATTTTTCGTTCTGAGGCCTCTTTCAATTGTATTGGACTAGCCTTTCAATTCCAACCACGATTTCCATCCGAGTCTGATAGCGGCATACAGCATGCAGACCGCGAAAATCGCGCGCACAACCGCTGGATTCAGTTTGAGCGACCACTTGCTACCGAGCCATGCACCGAGGATGAACGTAACGGCAATGGCAGCGGCAAATTGCAGATTTACCGCGCCTGCTTTGTAATAGCTTACGACGGCAAGGATTCCAATGGGTGGAATCATCATGGCTAAGCTGGTTCCTTGTGCCATGTGTTGAGACATGCCAAGTCCAAAAACAAGGGCGGGCACAATGATCATTCCTCCACCGATGCCTACAAAACCACTCGCGATTCCCGCGAAAAGGCCGATGGCCATCAAGATGAGCAGTGTATTGATATCCATGAGTTAGAAGTCGAGTTGAAGAGATAGATTGAAGATGCGATCTTGCCAACGCCCATCATCTACGCCCCAGCACCAGTCGGCCCGAACCCAATAACCAAGCAGTTTGGATCGAAGTCCAAATCCTGTTCCCCAGATGATGGGCTCTCGGTTGTTGTCGACCTTGACTGTGATCGGATTTTGGACGACCACCACTTGGTTAAACGAATTGGCTTCGTCGTAGGGGTGGCTTCCGTTCCAAGCGGAGCCGACGTCTGCAAATCCTACGCATTGCAGGTCTCGAAAGAATTCGGACTCAATGAAACGTTTGCTTAAAGAACTCCACACAGGTAGCCTGATCTCAGTATTGAAAAGGGCCATATTTGATCCATTGCGGGCGTTATTTTTGAATCCTCGTATTGGTGTGATTCTGGTTTGATACGCATAAGCGATATTCGGATCGATTGGAGTATTTGAATTGCCAGCGAGCGAAATGGCATTGTCTACGCCGCCAATCATGGTGAGCAACCTTTGCTGGCCGATTGACCAATTGGCGGCACTCCGGAAGGCAAATGTGATGTTTCGCCAGAGTGGTTTGTACCATCGAAAATCCCATCCCAAGGTTCCAAACGTTGACTCGGTATTTTCTGGATTCACGAGGTATTCTCCCCAAATGCGATAGCGTAGCCCTTCCCGAATGTTCATCATTCGCTTGCGAGTATTGTCAAACACATAAGCCAGTTGTACTCCTGTTTGGTGCGTAAATGTTGTCGGTAAACCTAGGTTGTATGCATCCGTTGATAAGGGCGTATTGCGATCCATTCGAACCATTGCTTGCAATCGAATACTGCGCACTTCGTCGAGTGGATAGCTCAATTGATGCCGAAGCAAGTGAATGTGCGTATTTACCGGTGATTGACTGGTATTGATGTTCTGGGTGACTCCTTGCCGCTCGATTATCCAGGTGCGGTCCAATCGTTTGCTTAAGTCGGCGTAAGACAGCATATAACGGCTGTTGCTCAGAGACCCGGACAGCCGAAAGCCAACGGTAAAGCGTCGGTCTTCGAATAAGTCGCTCATGGAGATTCTTGAGAGTCCACCTAAGCCAGGCTGCACGGCGATGTTCCCTGAATACGATTGATAAAAGTTGGTGCCGAATGAGTTGTCCAGCTGACCAATGACCGATTGAATGGCATAGTTGCGTCGGTAATTGATAGGCTTCGGCAAAGTGTAAGGATTCCAGGCAGTTTGAAGCTCGGCGTCCTGCCCGGCCTTCTTCTGCTCATCTGTAAATTCATCCGATCGAACTCCTTCTTTTCCTGTTGTCGCGTCTTGGTCAGTCCAAGCGCCAAATTGGTAGTTTCGAATGTCAGCTTCTCCCTGTTTTGGCTTCCATCCCCAATCCAATTCCAAAGCATCATCTATTTCACTGGGATTCGTTGGCGATATCAAACTTTCCCATTGACTTTGGTCTTCTGCAACCTCATGCCAAAAGAGGTGGCCGCTAATCTGATGTTGGAAGCCGAAGACCCCACGTTTTTCGATGAACTGATAGGAATGAACAGGCGCTGAAAGAGATTGAGCTAAGCGTTTCTCGGTGAACCAGCGATAATGTATGGTTGTGTCAATGAACGCAATGGCGCTGTCTCTCCAGGAGACCCAGCGTTCTTGTTTTCCATCGGGCTGCTCCGCTAAATAAGTCAACTGTTCTTTTCCATGCAATTGCGGCGATCTTTCATCAGCCAATGGAGTCTGAACCCATGCCTCAAGTTGTGGTGTTTTGTTTTGCCAATTCAACCGAAACAAATCATGTTGTTTGGCCAATGGCTCGCCCAAAACAAATTCAACTTCTAGGTCGGCAGTTGGTCGATTTGATGCGAACCAGATGTGTTTTCCATCGGCTGAATAAACGGGATCCATATCATTGTATGGATCATTCCAAAGGGCCATTTGGTTGTTTCCAAGTACTTGATACAGATACAAATCTGATTGTCCATTTCTGAGACCACTCCAAATCATTGTATTTCCGTCTGGAGCATAAGACATGCTCAGAATTTTGTCGATTTGGAAAATCTCCTTAGTGCTGGATTCCAAGGTTTCGATGTTGACGGTGACCAGTTTATTTTGATCTCCATCTTCAATGGTGTAGGTCAAAAGTTGGCCATTTGGATGCCAGGCAAATGCAGGTGACCAATGACTCTGTATGCGATCAATCTTGTGACCGTGTTTGCCCAATCGGATAGCTTTCGCACCGTTCAGATCTCCGAGCCAGACCTTGATTTGTCCGCGTTCCTCTGTGGCCCATGCAAACCGATTGCCATCGGGGTGAAACCAAACAGATTTCACAGTTGCATCGCTGTTGATGCGAATCGGAAGAGCCCCGGGGTTTTTGCTCGCCTGTCTGCGTTCTCGACGACTGCTCAAACTCGGAAAGGGGATTTCTGAGCCATTCCATTCCAGATGATAGCGATTGGCTTCTTCGAGCACAGTGGCCAAGTCCATTCCGGTGGCGTATTGAAATCCTTTTTCTACACTTCGGGATACGCGGGTCATGTATAGCGTGTTTGACACAACCATAGGGCCAAAGATGTCTGCAATGTATTTCCAGACTGCGTGTCCAATCCAGCCTGCTTCATCGGGTTCTGCCTGATGCGCAAGAGTGATGGTTCTGTTGCGTGCAGCATCCCCAATGTGTAAAGCGACCTCTGCATTCCATGGCTGAGCAACGTATGATGCGAGCCCTTCGGAAAACCACATTGGAAAAGTGTTGGATGTCGAGTTGCGCAAGGCCTCTTGCCAGTTGCCACCGAACATGATTTGGTTGAAGAGCAACTGGGCGAGTCCTGACTTAACCTGAATTTCAACATCAGTCCATGTTTGCTGCCCAAATGCGAAAAGCTTACTGCCAACGAGCATAGCAGTTCCCCCAATGTTGTTTTCTTCATCGGAGGCCACACCGATATTCGATTGTCGGAATTCAGAGTGTTTATTGAAGACCAACAGCTGAACGCCACCGTCAATGCGACGATCGAATGTCTTTTCGACCTCTTCCATCCATTGCGGAAGTGCTTCTGTGACCCGTGATGCGAGTTCTTTTCCACCCTGATAATAATAGACTTCCGCTCTTGGTGATGGGTAGTATTGCCAAGTAAACGTGCGGTACTGCACTCTGTTTTTCCCGAATGTCACATTGGAACCATCATAAAACTGCGTCTGTCCCGATGGGAGGAACAGCACGAGCATAAATCCAAGGATTGTAAATCGTATGAAATAGCTTTGCAAAGGCATACATTTCGAAGTTACAGCCAGATGACAACACTTCACGCATTTACATTTAACGCATTCGGCGAACAAACCTACTTGATTGATCACGGAGATGGCGCTGCCACTGTGATTGACCCGGGGATGTCCACGAAATTGGAGCAAGAAGAATTTGCAAAGTTTTGCGAGGAGCGAGGATTGGAGCCAGTGCAATGCCTGTTAACGCATGCGCATTTAGATCACATCATGGGAGCGGCTTGGGTTTTTGCTCGTTGGGGCCTCAAACCTCGGCTGCATCCGTTGGATACTGCCACGTACGAGCAAGCGCCACGTGCAGCGGCTCTTTATGGTGTGCCCATGGAAGATCCGCCTGCGTTGGGTTCTTCTCTTGCAGCAGGTGAACGAATCCGATGTGGATCTTCAGAATTGGAAGTACGATTTGCACCGGGCCATGCGCCGGGGCATGTTGTTTTTGTAGAGCATCAGCGGGGCTGGATCATTGGTGGAGACGTTTTGTTTGAGCGAAGTGTGGGTCGGACCGATTTGCCCGGTTGCAACCCGGAGGATTTGGTGAACAGCATCGTCGATGCATTGTTTTCGTTGCCCGATGATTTCGAAGTTTGGCCGGGCCATGGAAGTGTCACAACAATTGGAATCGAAAAAAAGGAGAATCCTTTTGTGAATGCGGCTGGTACCGGAATGATGCAGCGCGAAAAGTCCTAAGCATGGTCCGCTAATCTTCTGCGGGGGGATTCACCGAAAGGTTGCGGATTTCGGCTTCCCAGTCAAAGTTTACCAAATCCCATGAGAAGGTTGTCCCTTTTCCAGGCGTTGAAGAAACAGCAACGCTTTGACCGTGAGATTCGATGATGTGCTTGACAATTGACAACCCCAAACCAGAACCACCAGCGTGCCGTGAACGACTTTTGTCCACACGGTAGAAGCGTTCGAAAATGCGTGTAAGATCCTCGGTCTCGATACCAACGCCATCGTCTTGGACAGAGATTTTCACCGTTTTCCCGTTGTTCTCTAGTTTTAAGGTTGAATTTCCACCATCACGACCATAATGGATTGAATTTGCGACCAAGTTGGTCAGGACTTGCTGCATGTGGTGGGGACTGCATAGAACATTGATAGCCTGTTTTGAATTCACAGGAAGTTCCATCGTCAGGGTGATGTTTTTTTTCATAGCGGCAGGCTCAGCGTTTTCTAATGCCCGGCTCATTTCTTCGATGATGTTGCATGGTGTGAGTGAAACTTTAACGCTGTCTGATTCCAATTTTGTAATTGTATCGAGGTCTTCAATCAATTCCGCCATTCGAACTACATTCTTGTTGGCTTTGGTTAAAAAATTGCGAACCAACTTCTCGTCTTTCAAATCATGTTCTGACAGTGTCATTAACCATCCTTGAATATTGAACAATGGTGTTTTCAGTTCATGGGCCAGATTCCCGATGAATTCCTTTCGAAAGGAATCTTTTTTCCGCAACGACTTGATGTCATCGACTTGCGCATTGGTCCACTCGATAATGTCTTCTAGGCTCTCTCGATCATTGATATTGGATTTTTGTTCTTCCCCAGAGGAAAGCGCCTCTTTGAGCAATTTAACACGCCTTTCCATGAAGATTTTGACCGACCACTCGATGATTAGGAAAGAGACGGTTTCCATGATGAGGCCAGCGAGCAGCGCGAGCGCCCAGAGGTGCAAAGCGTCGAGCATTTTTAGCAAAATGAGCGTGGCAATGCCACTTAGCACCGATAGAATCGGAGATGTTTTGAGGGCGATTTCTCGAGGAGTGCTTCTTTTGCTCACATGTCAAATTTATAACCCACTCCTTTAATCGTGATGAAGTGGTTTTGACCGAGCTTGAGTCTCAATTTGCGGATGTGAACGTCAATTGTTCGATCACCTACAATGACCTCGTGTCCCCAGACCTTGGTGAGAATGTGATCGCGCGTGAAAACTTTTCCCGGTGACGAGCAAAGTAGAAAGAGCAGTTCAAATTCTTTCTTTGGCAGAGATATTTCTTTCCCATTCTGAATGACCAGATAGCGTTCGCGATCGATCGTGAAGGGGTCCAATGCAAGGATGTTTTCTGATTTGGCTGACGGAAGTCGACGCATCAAAGCTTCTATCCGCTTGATCAATACACGAGGTGCAACGGGCTTTGTGATGTAATCGTCTGCCCCTGAGTCAAAACCGACCATCTGGCTGTAATCTTCACCCCGAGCAGATAGAAAGGCAATCAGACAATCCTTGGTCCGTGGGTTGTCGCGGAGTTGTTTGCAGGCCTCGATGCCATCCATTTCGGGCATCATGACATCCAGCAATATGAGTTCGGGTAATATCTTAATCGCTTTTTCAATGCCGCGGATGCCATTTTCCGCGGTCTCTACCTTGAACCCAGCTTGATGCAAGTTGAAGCCGATCAACTCCCTGATGTCTGCATCATCGTCGACGACTAATATGGTTTTTGCCATGATAGGTAATTGGTTCAAATATCGCTAAATGCTTTTTAAGTCATGTGAAGAGATTGTAAACTCTATTGCTGATTTGATGTCAATCTTTCACACGGCTGAAGCGCAGTGATTTGAGCATCCAACGGGGAAGAGGTTCATCTTGCCCTCGCTTTTGGACATTCAAATAAAGCCCCCATTTTTCGATGATGGGCACTTTGTGCACTTCAATCATTTCAAGCCAGCATTCATCGGGATCGTCGATGTAAGTGCAATGCACTTTTGTTTCACCCATGCCGATGGCGTCGGTTGTATCGCACCGAAAGGGGAAGCCTCGCTGGGCCAAGTCTGTTTCCAATGCTTCCATACCGCGGACATCAAATCCGAGGTGGGCAAATCCGAGGTCACACCAAATGCGATCTTCAAAAATGAATTTGGGAGGACGATCTTGGGCTTGAATGAGTTCGATGTAGGTTTTGCCGGTCAATTGACCAAAACCTCCCGCTCCAGAGGAGGATTGAGTGATCCGAACGCGTCGATAAAACTGCTCTCCGTTTTGTAGGTTTTGCCAATCGTTAAAAGAGTTTGTTTCATCAAAAAGGACTTCATCAAACCCAAGTCCAACGGCATAAAGTGCCAAAGACTTTTCCATATCGGATACGCCAATGCTGCACCCGAGGACTCCGCCCGACGGATGTCCATAGTCGTCGAACCAATCTTGGGCTTCAATAATTTGAAAAAGATTGCCTTCGAAATCCTTCAGATAAAAAGTGTCTTGACCCCACGGCGTTGAAGTGATGTGTGCGTCACAATTATCGGCTACGAGGGAGCGTGCATGTGCATGCATGCGCTCAATGTTGCGCGTTTTCATCTGCACAGTGGTGATTCCGAGATCACCGATCCCCACTTTCCATCCTGCACCTTTCGGCTCGAAGGATTTGGCACCCAATACTTCAAAAGCACATCCACCTTGCAGATTGAGAACCATGCTCGCGCGTTTGGAGATGGTTTTACCGCGTGTGTGGCTATCCATCAGCGGCGCATCTTGAACCGAATCAAAAAATGGAATATCCATGCCAAATAGCTGCCGATACAGTTTCAAGGACTTGTCCATATCCTTTGTGGCGACCCCAACGTGCTGCATTCCCTGAATGCGGAATGCCTCTGCCTCCTGTGATTTCATTTTTCGGCGAGTTTACTGACTACCTCGTGGTTTTAATGGCGTCGTCCACAGCTGTGAGGTAGGACATCCAGGCGCTGCTCATGCCGTCATCGGCCCACGCTTTTTGTGCTCTCTTGCGCCCAATGTCATCTAGGTAGAGTCCGTACCACCAACCTGCAAAACGGCTTCCTAAAAGATGAAACAGATAACTTGTCATGACCGCAGTAAACGTCACCGCTCCAGTCGCGAGATAGGCAATCGGCAGTGAGATGAGCAGCCAGTATATTGGAAAGGTGACCATGCCTGCTACAGCTTTCGAGGTGCTAATAAAGCAAGGGTCTTTGACGCGTTTTTGAACTTGTGACTCAATCCATTTGGAAACAGGGAAAGACCAAATCCCAGTTGCCAAAGCAAGAGGTGCGAGCAGCCAGAGCCAATAGCGTTTCTTGCGAAGGTTATTGGGATTCATCCCGAGATCTTCGATTCGTGCCTGATCGAAAATCCCGGAGGATTTGGCCGTCTCGAATGCTTCTTGGATTCCCTCCATGGTGCCATCGTCCAAATCTTGGAAGCGGTCGATCTTGCTCTTTGTTGTGTTCCAATTTTCACATTCAGTGGTCCGCATGGCCTGAACGTACGGCAATAATGTTTCGTACGCTTTTTCGGGTTGGATGTTTACTAAGACAGCATCCATTGCCGTTTTGAGAGGCTCGAGCAGATCCCGAGGGGACACTTCATTTGTTTCCGTATCGATGAGCCCATCAATTTTAATGGGCGCTCCGATTCGGTACCTCAGTCTTCTGCGGAATCCGGGCATTTCCTCGTAATCAATTCCCACCGGCAGAATTTGCATTTGGCGCATGCTTGGATCGAGGTTGAGCGCAGCATTGACCATATCTGTAACACCTCTGCGAAGTGGACGAAGGGACTTCATTGCCCGATGATTTCCTTCAGGGAAAAGCCCCATACGTGCGCCAATTCGAAGCCGCTCAGCACAGATTTCAAAGATCTTGACGTTCCGTTCTCTGGCATCGCTTAAACGATCTCGTTGACGATAGATGGGCATTTGATTGAACGAGAAAAGCGCGACCCGGGCAATTTTTGCATAGAAAATATCAGCTCTAGTGAGCCAATGAACTTGGCTGTTGTTAACCAAGGAAACCAAAACCAGAGGATCCATCAATCCATTTTGATGATTCGCCACGACAATGGTTGGAGTTTTTGCATCAGTGATGTTCTCCAAGCCATCGACTCCTTGAATTCTATGGAAACGTGTTACCGCGGCACGAACCAATTGAACAGCTAAACCGTAGCCCCAATGTCCTTTTTGGATTGGGGGTTCGTGAAAGGGTTTCTTTTTTGCTGAGTCTGACAAGGTGCTGTCTATTTAGCCGTTAGTCCCGGAGGCGAGCTCCGGTTTCTTCTGTGATTTTATTCAAGATGCGCTGGACGCTTTGCTCAATCTGCTTTTCATTCAAGGTTTGATTGGGATCTTGAAGGGTTAAGCTGATGGCGTATGAGACCTCTCCATCTGCTAACTTGTCTCCTTCATATACATCAAATAGGCCCACTCGCTTGAGCAGTTTTTTCTCTGCTTTTGCCGCACAATCGCGCAATTGTCCGAAGGTGGTGCCCTTTTTGAGAATCAATGAAAGATCTCGCCTTACAGCTGGAAATTTCGCAATTTCCTGAGCTTTTACCCGCCTGCGACGGCTGATTTTTGTCAATGTGGCGACAGAAAAGTCTGCCCAGAAAACGGACTGACTCACACCACATTTTTTAGCAACACCCTTACGTATGAGTCCAAGCCTGCCCAGCAATTGGTTCTGGTAGGTGAGTTCAATGCCTTCTGCAAAGAGTGGAGATTGAAAAGCTGATTCTTTGACAGCATTCGAGGCAATACCGAGGCCATCCAAAAGGGCATATGCCTCTGCTTTCAGCGAATAGGGTGTCGATGCTTCACCAGCATTGGTCCAATTTTCCGGATTGGCTTTGCCGGTCATCCAGACTCCTATGCGCTCGTCCTCTGCGTATCGGTCGGATGCATTGGTCGCTCCAGAATCAGCTGTTTCACGGTGCTGATAAATGCGTCCGATTTCGAAAAACCGCAAGTCGGGTCGCTGGTTATTCCGGTTGTGTGCAATGGCTTCGAGGCCTTGAAACAAGAGCGATTGGCGCATGACACCTAAATCTGAACTTAACGGATTCAACAGAGCAATTTGCCGGTTTTGGTCCCAGCCATCTGAATTTTCAGCAAAATCTTTGATGAGCGAGGCACGTGTCATGGAATTGCTCATGATTTCTTGAAATCCCCTGCTGACGAGGACGTTGGCCATTTGCAAACGAATGGCTTCCTCTGCCACACCAGCTTGATGTTGCGCTGTTGAGGTCATCCGCGAGGGGAGTGGGATTTTGTCAAATCCGTAGATCCGCAACACTTCTTCAATGATATCCGCAGGTCTCGTGACGTCTCGACGATACGCAGGCACTTGCAAGGTCATGGAAGACGCATTTTCTTCAATGATCGTGATGTCGAGATTGCCGCATATTTCGCGCACTGTTGGTCGATCCAGAAAAACGCCGATTAGCCGGTCCAAGTCTTCCCATTCGAGTTTGATGGTTGCACCTTGGGGGAGTTTTGCAGCATTGATTTGCTTCACCCCCACAACAGAACCACCTGCCCATTCTTGAAGCAAGTGCGCAGCTCGTTGCAGGGCAGTTTGAATAAAGTTGGGGTCGACACCGCGTTCGAATCGGAAGGAAGCATCTGTAGAAAGCCCATGGCGCTTGGCCATTTTTCTTGTCACGACGGGGTCGAAATAAGCTGATTCGAGCACGACGCGTTTGGTATTCTCATTCACCCCGCTTTGGTCGCCACCATAAACCCCCGCGAGGCACATGGGGCCGTTTTTGTCTGCGATGATTTGATCTTCACTGTGCAATTCGCGTTCAACACCGTCGAGAGTGGTGAGCTTCTCTCCTTCGTGTGCCCTCCTGACCGTGATGTGATTATCTTCAATAGCGTCTGAATCAAAAGCGTGCAGTGGTTGGCCAAGTTCATGCAAGACAAAGTTGGTGGCATCGATCACGTTATTTTGGGGCTGAACCCCAATCGCACGTAAGCGACGTTGAGCCCATTCGGGGGAAGGGCCAATCGCAATGTTTTCAAGCACCATTCCGCAGTAAACGGGACAGGCAGTCGCATCTTGGACATCTATGAGGAGTTCCTTTTCAAGGGCTATAGGCCATGGAGCGGTGACGGGAATCTGCAAAGCGCCGACTTGTTCCGACTTTCCTTCCACGGTTTCATGCAGAAAGCCTGCACGCAAATCACGAGCGACTCCCCAATGACTCATGCCATCTGTGCGGTTTGGAGTGAGCCCGATTTCCAAAACCCAATCGGATTGAAGGTCGAATACCTTTGAAGCGGCCGTTCCAGGCTCCCACTTCTCCTCGAGTTCTATAATGCCCGAGTGTGACCTGCCAATTCCGATTTCGTCTTCTGCGCAAATCATCCCCATAGATACTTCCCCACGAATTTTCCCTTTTTTAATTTTGAAAGGCTCGCCGTCGATGGGATATAAAGTGGTTCCAACCGTAGCCACAATTACAGACAAGCCTTTGCGCGCATTGCTCGCTCCACAAACGATTTGGAGCGGTTCTGCCTGCCCGACATGGACTTGACAGATTTGCAGGCGATCGGCGTTGGAGTGTTGTTCCGCGCTGAGGATCTTCCCAGCGATGAGTCCGGCCAATCCGCCAGGTACCGATTCTACCGACTCGACGCCTTCAACTTCAAGTCCAGTCGCTGTGAGCACTGCTGAGACATCCTCAATCGAGGATTGAACGGGCAGCATTTGATTCAGCCAATCAAAGGAGATTTTCATGCGTCGCTTATTGGTGTTGCAAAGTTAGCAGGACTCTTCGGCTGGCCATCATCAATGGCTCCCTTTTTGGCAATCTGCTTCACGCTTTTGAGCGATTCAAAAAAAAAGTTGAGTAACTTCGGCCTCCCTAAATCAGTTCGGTGGTGGGAAAAGCATCGGGATGTAGCTCAGTTGGTAGAGTACGCGTCTGGGGGACGTGTGGTCGCTGGTTCAAGTCCAGTCATCCCGACATCAAGGAAAACCCGAGGCGTTTTGGCTTCGGGTTTTTATTTCAAATTACGCTTTTAATCTTGCGCCCATTATGGACTACGCTTTTGAAGAACAGTGGGGCCGATTGGTCCAAAAGATGGAGGACCGCTTTGGCGAACCTCCGGATTTGACCACGATGATTTTCACCGTGGGTCTTCAGGAATGTGGTCAGGGCTTTCGAAAGTTTAAGAAGGATGAAAAGCTCGAAGTGATGCACGTTGGTGTATGCACGCTACTCACTCCGATGGGTTTTTATCGCGAATTGGGAACGGATGAAGACGGTTGGCCTCACTTCGAACGCCTTGGGGACATTCCAGCGGTATCAAAGCAGGAACAAGAGTTGCTTATGAAGCGAGCTCTGGTTGAGTATTTTGGTGCGTGGATCGCCGCTGACCACCCGGGTTGAACCAACCCACTCGACGCTCTTACTCGATGTAAACAGTGGCCTCATTGGTCATCTCTTCCTCAATCTTAATGAGGCCTGTTCCGACCAAGGCAGCTTTGGTAGCCTCGATGTCCAAAACGGCAAAACCGGCCTGACCTTCTACATAAAAGGACGAGAAGTTAAAACTTACGGTTCCAGCAGCATTGGTTACTGCGGTTGTATCGAAGCGAGGTTCACCGACAAAATCTTGGTCTACAGACCCAAACGCAAAAAGCCTTACGCTGGCGCCTTGAACAGGTGCTCCCAAATCATTCAAGACAACGACATTTGCAATGGTTTCTTCAACTTGATGGCAACTTGTGGCTAAAAAGATGAAAGAAGTCATCAATAGGCAGAGGGAAAGGTTCGCTTTTCGCATCGGGTCTTCTAACTTTGCAAGGCAGTGAACCCCAAATATCTTCAAAAACTCATGAAATTCAAGACTCCAACTCAATATACCTCACTATTTGTGATTTCCGCTTTGCTCTTTGGAGCGTTAGGATGCAGTGAAAGCGGCACTTCTGAGTCAACTGCAGTTGATGCCTCCCGAGCTCTCAGCCGTCAAGTGCGCATTGAAACCAGCTTTGGAGACATGATCGTTGAATTATCTGATAGCACCCCTGCTCACCGGGACAACTTCGTCAAGTTGGCTTCTGAGGGTTTTTACGATAGCCTGCTCTTTCACCGTGTCATCAAGGGTTTCATGGTTCAAGGAGGCGATCCCAATAGCCGTGGGGCAAGTCTTTCTCAGCGACTTGGAATGGGCGGCCCAGGTTATACCGTTCCCGCGGAAATTCGCACGGATCACTTGCATTTCAAAGGAGCGCTCTCCGCTGCCCGACAAGGTGACCAAGCCAACCCGCAGCGTGCGAGTTCAGGAAGTCAATTTTATGTGGTCCATGGGCGAAAATTCAACGAAGCAGAATTACTCAACATTGAGGCGCGTGCATCACGTGCCAATGAGCAGTTCAATCAAAATCAAATTTTTGAATATTCAGAGGAGGATATGAGGCGCTATATGGAAGAGGGCGGGGCTCCCTTTTTAGATAATCAGTACACGGTTTTTGGGCAGGTGATTTCAGGCCTTGACATCATTGATTCCATCGCTGCCGTGCAGACCGGGGCGGGCGATCGCCCGATGCAAGATGTTCCGATGACCATGGAAGTGATTCGTTGATCATGGAATTGAAAGAGCAGATTTTAGCTTACATCAGCGAAATCGAAGCGACAGCATTGACTTCGACTGCAGAGGTCGAGGAGTTTCGCATTGCATGGCTGGGGAGAAAGGGAGTCCTCAAGGAGACCATGGCCGCTTTTAAAGTGGCACCTAATGATGAGAAGCGCGAATTGGGCCAATTGGTCAACCAGTTGAAGAAAGCTGCTGAAATGCGGGTTGCAAGGGGAGCAGAAGGCACTGAGACGTCCGAGGAATCTGAGCGGGTTTTGCACGATTGGACCCGTCCAGATGGTGGTGTGCCTCTCGGAGCGCATCATCCATTAAGCGTCGTGCGCCGGGATATCATTGGAATTTTGGAGCGCATGGGGTTCGTTGTGACCGAAGGGCCCGAGATTGAGGATGATTGGCACGTATTCAGTGGTTTGAATTTTCCGGAAGAGCACCCTGCTCGCGACATGCAAGACACTTTTTTTGTGGATCGAAATCCGGACATGTTGCTGCGAACACACACTTCGTCGGTGCAAGTGCGCGAGATGGAGCGGCGAGACCCGCCAATGCGCATTATGATGCCTGGTCGTGTTTTTCGAAACGAGGCCATAAGTGCCCGAGCGCACTGCATGTTTCATCAAATCGAGGGATTATACATCGATGAAGGAGTCTCTTTTGCAGATCTGAAACAAACCTTGTTGCGTTTCGCACAGGAGTTTTTCGGAGCAGACACAAAAATTCGGTTAAGACCTTCTTATTTCCCCTTTACTGAGCCCAGTGCTGAGGTGGATGTTTACTGGGGATTGAAAACAGAAGTAGACAAGCGCATCACGAAAGGCACAGGATGGCTTGAGATCCTTGGTTGTGGTATGGTCGACCCAGCGGTATTGGAAGCCTCGGGGATTGATTCGAGGAAATACTCAGGATTTGCATTTGGAATGGGAGTTGAGCGGATCGCGATGTTGAAGTATCAGATCGGTGACTTGCGTGCTTTCTTTGAAAGCGACATGCGTTTCTTGAATCAATTCAGAGGAGAATACTGATTCATTTAGCGCATCGATTCATGTGAATGGCAAGGTCAAGGTGACTTTTTCTTCAACAGGAGAAATGCGTTCGACCTGAATTTTACCAGCGATTTTTCGGAGTTGCGCGTGCAACTCATTCCAACGGGATGATGCCAATGCGTCCTTGCCATGGAATAAACCCTGCATTGCTTTGGAGGCTTCCGTATGATTGCTGCTTAAGCAGAAGTTCCAATGGGATTTTCCCGCATCTACCTGAATGCGAATGGCGTCTTCTGAATTCGATATTTCGGCGAGGCCGCGCATGAAATTTCGAATGACTACTCGAACATCAGGACCAACAGAAAACTGAACATTTTCGTCCATTGTCCAATTCATTTCAGTTTGAATTTCTTCGTCAAGAGTATTGAGAAACGTCTGGATGCTCTGCGACCGAAGGTCTTCATCACGTTCAAAGACAAAATTTCCATTGGGCATTAGGCTACTGCTTCCCCATTCTGAATCTTCACTTTTTGAGCCGTCATTTCGACCTTGGCGAGTTTCCGATGGTTTGGGCAGACGATCTGAGGGGACGAGGCTGCGCAATCGAATGATGCGCCGGCGTTCTTTTCTCAAAGCCTCGTTGAGGACCTTATGACTTCGTGTGTTGGCAATAAGTCCGATACTAAGGAGCGCTGCAAACCAGGGCCAGAGTCCATAGGAATTGGAAGACGACTTTGCAGCCGCCATTTCGATGACTGCGCGATCAAAGGGATCGGGTTCAGGCAGAATGCGTTCTGTGAATCCTTGCACCTCACGGGTGGGCTTGGCTTGAAATTCGGCCATCACATGCATATTGATTTCGTCCACCTCCATCATTGCGGCAAAGGCTTCAGCATCATTTCCACGTTGATGCTCGAAATCGGCACGTTGTCGAAGGGCTTCGAGAAGCAGTTCCTCGTCTTTGCTAAGTCGGGCCTCTTTCACCGCCTCGTGAAGTGCAATGATGACTTCCAAAGGCCGGTGCAATCTTTGCGCTGCATTTGCGACACGCAATTGCGCCAGTGTCATGGCCGCCGGATCATTGCGATTGGAATGATCTAAAATACGCTGTGCCCAATCCATTGATTCGGAATCTCCACCTTCGGATGCTACAATCATCTGAATTTGCTCCCGGCAATCTTGGGTTAGATCATTGGAGACCTGCGCTGCTGATGTTTCAAAAATGGAAGTTAACGAGTCTGCTCTCCCTCCTCCAGTGATGAAATCGAGTTGAATCGCTTGACTCAACCAATGCAGCCGCTTTTCATCAGGGATGTCCGTATTTTCGAGGCTCAGGCACTTGAGTGTGCACCGATTTGCTTCATCCCAATTTCCACTGATGAAATGCAGTTCAGCAATTTTTGATTTCAGCACCCAATTCTCAGGCCGCAACTCGATTTCACGGGTTAAAATTGAAATTGCACGAGCCTCCTGCTGAAGTTGCATCCAAAGGTCTGCGGCAAGTTGTGATTGCTCGAGCCGATCTTCAGCACTGCAAGCTAGCAATCCATCTGTCGTGAGCCTCAAGGTTTTTTCTGCTTGCGTGGGATTTTGACTTTGCACGTGGATGTGTGCTATCCCTAATCGTGCACGCGCGACTTGACAGGGGTCAAATGATCGCTCTTCAGCGCCCCGGTACATCGCCAATGCCGCGACCGGCCGATTGGACTCAAAAAGCGAGTCGCCACGGTTGAGCATTTGCTCAGCCTCATTGGCTTCGCTTGGTATGGTCGTTTGACTTTGCGCCAAAACTGTTCCCGTTTGGGCGAGACAAATGCCAGCCAAGAAGAGCAATTGAGAGCTACAAAGCATGGTCTAAGCTACCGACGAAACATGCTCGCATGCGATTCCTTCGGGAGTTTTGTTCACACTCCGAGGCGTAAAAATTCGGCGTCAATTAGTCGTTCCAAATGACATCGAGAACGGTACTTCCCACGGCGAGAAGCGTAGGTTTACTGATGACACTCATGTTGTCGCGGTGCGTGTGATGAAACGGACCATATCCCATGGGAAGGACTTGCACTTGATAGTGTACGATGTTGGCGGACGGAATCCCTCCGAGTTGAGACACGAAAAGGTTGTCATCGACTGTTTGCGGGGTGACGTCATTTTTGAAATAATCGCCGAATCCGATTGTTTTGGCAGCGCCCCAAACCTTCCTTACTACGGAGGGTGCGTACGCCATGGAGGTTCCCTCGCGATTGAATACAGCATTTTTGGCACCGACCATATCGAGTAGAATTCCATATTTAGCTTGGTAACCAAACTTGTGGGGTTGGTTTGCCCAGAACTGACTTCCGAGGCACCAAGTTGTGATATTACTGCTCGTTGCTGGGGCCCATTCGGGAGCTCCGTAATCTTCCGCATCAAAAAATATCACATCGATACCAACGTCCAATGTTGTGTCTGCACCGATGATTCGTGCAATCTCGAGGAGAACACCGACTCCAGATCCGCCGTCATTTGCGCCATCAATCGGTTCTCGAACTCGTATGGTATCCTTATCCGCGAAAGGGCGGGTGTCCCAATGGGCGTAGAGCATGATGCGTTCTGGATTTTCAGGCCTGAATTGTCCAATGATATTGCGCATGTTGAGCACCGTTTCGTCATACGCTCGGACGAGCCCGGGTTGCTCAATGACCTCTGCTCCGTGTCGCTTTAACTCCCGCGCTATCCAATCGCCGCAAGCAATGTGTTCAGCAGTGTTGGGTACACGCGGGCCAAAATCGACTTGTTTTTGAATGTAGTAAAAGGCGGAATCACTATTGAATGCAGGAGCTGAAACGCGGCTTGCAACCGGTTTTATTTCAGGAGGGTTGGATTCATTTCCACAGCTTTCGAACAGTAAAAAACTCAGTGCGAGTAGGATGCAGAATTGATGCTTGAGTGAGTTCAATCGCGGTTCCATGTACTTCCGTCTTTTCCGTCTTTGATGGTCACACCCAAATCACTCAACGCTTGGCGAATGGAGTCGGCAGTGGTCCAATCCTGATTCGATTTTGCGTCGCTGCGTAGCTGTACGAGAAGATCCAGCAAGGATTCAGCTTCATCCGTGGAGTCTCCAGAAGCATCGTCCTCTAATTGAAGCCCGAGCACTTCAAAAAAGTAGCCATGTACGAGGTTTTGGAGTGCATCTTTTTGATTTGCACTGATGGCCACACGTCCGTCGTGAATATTATTGATCAATTTCACTGCATCGAAGAGAACGCTGATCAGAATGGGCGTGTTGAAATCGTCGCCCATGGCGGTTTCACAGCGCTTGGCGAGTTCATCGATGTTGGCATCGGGATTGTGCTCGGAAGCTGTTGCAGCAAGGTCCTTCAAAGCTTGTACCGCTTTTATGAGCCTGCCCAGGCCTTTCTCGGCGGCCTGCAGTGCATCATTTGAGAAGTCAAGGGTGCTCGCATAATGTCCTTGCAACATGAAGAAGCGAACAGTCATGGCAGTATAACCACGTTCAAGTAGCTTGTGGTTGCCTGTGATCAGCTCGTCAGGAGTAAATCCATTGCCCTCAGATTTGGCCATCTTACGGCCATTGACCGTGAGCATGTTTCCATGCATCCAATACCCGACCGAATTGCACTCTCCTGTTGCTCCGGCATTTTGAGCGATCTCACATTCATGATGGGGGAACTTCAGGTCCATGCCGCCACCGTGAATGTCGAATGAATTGCCCAAATACTTCGTACTCATCACAGAGCATTCAAGGTGCCACCCTGGAAATCCTTCACTCCACGGAGAAGGCCACTTCATCAGGTGCGAGGCGTCGGCCTTTTTCCAAAGTGCGAAATCAAGTGGGTCGTTTTTTTCATCTTGTCCGTCGAGGACGCGCGTGTTACTCAGCAAGTCATCAATTTTTCGTCCCGAAAGTTGCCCGTACGGAAAGTCTTCATTGAATTTGCGCACATTGAAATAGACGCTGCCATTGGACTCGTAACCGTATCCGCGGGTAATGATCTGCTTGACCATCTCGATTTGCTCCACAATGTGCCCGGTTGCGCTGGGCTCAATGGATGGGCTTTTGATGTTAAAGATCCGCATCACATCATGAAAATCATTGGTGTATTTCTGCACAATTTCCATAGGCTCGAGATTTTCGAGTCGCGCTTTTTTCCCAATTTTATCTTCTCCGTCATCAGAATCTCCGGTCAAGTGTCCCACATCCGTAATGTTTCGGACGTAACGCACTTGGTAACCAAGAAATGACAGGTAACGATAGACAATGTCAAACGTGAGAAACGTTCTCACGTTGCCCAAGTGCACATTGCTATATACTGTTGGTCCACAGACATACATTCCAACATAAGGAGCGTTCAGAGGAGTGAAGAGTTCTTTCTCCCGGGTAAGGCTATTTTGAATATAGAGGGGCGAGTGGTCGGACATGAAATGCGATGTCTTAAAAATGTGACGCGCCGTTCGTGCGGTCAGAATGTGCTTGCAAAGTAAATGAATCCAATCGGAAGAAAGGGACAAATTAGAATAAGCCTATTTCATTAACTCCTGAACGGAATCAGGGCTCTAATGTTTCATTTGTTGTTGACAGAGCATCCAACATGATGTTGGTCATGTCGTCAATCATGATTTTCGCCTGCCAACCCCAATCTTCTTTTGCATCAGAATCGTCAATGCTACAAGGCCAGCTCTCTGCGATGGCTTGGCGTTGATCGGGTATATAGTTCAGTTGAAATTCGGGCTTTTGTTGTCGGATGCTCTCTCCGATTTCACTGGGAGTAAAACTCATCGCACCAAGATTGTAAGACGTCCTCACTCGGATTTGGTCTTTCGGTGCGCGCATCAGTTCCAGGGTGCCTCGAACCGCGTCATCCATGTACATCATGGGCAATGCTTGATCAGCTTTGAGGAAGCAAGTGTACGATTTTCCCCTAGCGGCGCATTCATAAATCTCCACAGCGTAATCTGTGGTTCCTCCGCCGGGAGTCGAACGGTGGCCTATGAGTCCGGGATACCTCACGCTTCTGACATCCACGCCGTATTTTTCATGGTAGTAGCGGCACCAAAATTCCCCGGCTTGCTTGCTGATCCCGTAAACCGTTGTTGGATCCAATGGTGCATTTTGTGGGACATTGTTTTTTGGTGTTAACGGCCCAAAAACAGCAATCGAGCTGGGCCAAAAAACTCGTTTTACCCAGCCGTCTTTTGCTGCCTCCAGAATGTGTAGCAGGGATTGCATGTTGAGGTCCCACGCGGCCAGCGGCTTTTTTTCACCTGTGGCGCTGAGCATTGCCGCCAGATGGTATACTTCGTCGTATTGGCCTTCTTCCAAGATTTTAGATATAGTCCCTTCGTCGGTCGCATCGAGGTGCAGAAATTTGCTCCGCATAACGGATTCATTGTCGGGAACTCGAATGTCGGAGATGTCTACAGCAGCTGCGCCAAATTCTGATTGCATCCTGAGGACAAGCTCAATGCCCAGTTGCCCAGCGGCTCCAATTACAAGTCTGCGTACCATGTTTACGAATATAAGATATTGTTAACGGAGAACACCACGTACTTTTACAGCTGTGAAAAATTCAGTTGATTTTCCGGGGTACAATCATGCGGCTTTTGATTATGATTTGCCAGAATCCTTCATTGCACTTCACCCATCAGAGCCGCGTTCAGCTGCGAAATTGCTTCATTGGAATGGAGAGGAGGCTGAGGTGAATTACCGATTTTCCAATTTGCCGAATCTCTTGCCAGAGGGTTGCCAACTTTGGATGAATGACACTCGTGTCATTCGCGCACGCCTTTTGCTTCAGAAAGAAACGGGAGGAAGGCTTGAGATTTTCCTGCTCGAACCGATGGGCCAATCCATGGAGCAGTCATTGAGTTCGATGAAAACCGTCTGCTGGAGGTGCATGGTCAAGGGCGGTAAAAAATGGAAAAATGGAATAGCTTCGATCAGGGTCGAAGACGCTGCAGGTGTTTGGGAAGTAAATGCACGTCGCGTAGGCATGGAAGAGGGCATTCGTCATGTGCAATTGGAGTGGAAGTTCACTTCTTCTTCTTCCGGTCAGAGCTCTGAAGTCATGTTTTCGATGTTGTTAGAATCTTTGGGGCGAATGCCGCTGCCGCCGTACATGCGACGGCCCGATGAACCGAATGATGCCTCCGATTACCAGACGGTGTATGCAGAGGTTCCTGGATCTGTTGCGGCGCCTACAGCAGGCCTCCATTATGATGAAGCTTTATTGGCGGAGCTCAGCGCGACGAATTCATTGCATGCAGTGACACTACACGTCGGGGCAGGGACCTTTAAGCCTCTGGCCCAAGGTGAGGTACGAGAGCATGTTATGCACGGTGAAAAGTGCACGGTTTCTTTTGACAGCATCAAGGCGTTGGCTGAACCGGATCAGAATAGAATTGCCACCGGAACAACAACCCTTCGAACATTGGAAAGTCTCTATTGGCTGGCTTTGAAGTGGCGTTCGGAGGGTGTGCAACCGAATTCGCTTCATCAATGGGAGTGGAGTGATTCACTGCATTCGGTAGAGACGCAAATGGGGTGGGACATGGAAACAGCGATGCAGTGGTTGATTCAGCAATTGGATGGTGAGGATTGGGAATTTGAAACGGCCATTATGATGGCACCTCCTTATCAAATTCGATCCGTACACGCACTCATTACTAATTTTCACATGCCTCAGAGTACCCTTCTGTGCTTGGTCGCTTGCGCCATTGGTGACCAATGGAGAGCACTTTACGACACGGCAATGGCCAACGGTTTTAAATTCCTGAGTTACGGCGACGGCAGTTTACTTCAGATACAACCATTTCGAAACTGACATAAAAAAAGCCCCCGAAACTGGGAGCTTTTTTAGACAGAATCAAGAGGGGTCTTAATTCCTGTTGTCTGTCAAGTCTGCAGCATCCAACATTGCATTGGAAATGCGCTGTGTCACAGCGCCTCGGGCTCGAGCCAACAAACTCGTTTGCTCACTCAGGAAGTCGTTCTTTTCAGCTGGTTCAGTAGAAGAGGTCGGTGCGATGACCCAAATTCCATTTTCACCAATGATCGGCATAGACACATCTCCATTGGCAATTGCAAATGCTCGGCCCACAACCTCAGGTTCTGGCTTTGCTCCTGCTGCAGATATCGTAGGGAACTTCAGGGCAATGTTGGAAGCAGCTTTGACAGATGATCCAATGGCCGTTGCAATTTCTTCCAATGAACCCTGTCCCATCATGGCTGCATACATTTCCCCTTTAGCCTCGATAGTTGCAGCTGTGCGCATTTGTTGTTCAACAGTTTCAAAATCGGGTACTCCCTGTTCTGTGATTCTGTCCAAGTGTGCTACAACGTAATTTTTGTCAATGAGGATGGGGTTCGAGACTTCTCCTTCTTCAGCGTTGTATGCCCAAGAAACCAATTCCGTGGCATTGCGCAGACCGGATAGCGAGGTGGCTTTGCGAAGCACCTTATCTGCGGTGTTGGTTGCATAGCCGGCTTCGCTTGAAGATGACATGAATGCTTCACGGGAGTTGGCAGCAATGGCGAATTCGCTAGCTTCGCTGTACGAATTGCGCGCGGTCTCAGGAGAGGGCTGTATGAGTCGCTCAATCATGGCCACCCGGACGAGTTCGACAGCGTCAGTATGTTCCATGACCTCGATGAGGTGTACTCCAAATTGTGTTTTAACAGCAGCGATAGATCCAGGCTTATTCTCAAAGCAAAAATCTTCGAAAGGCTTTACCATGCGCCCCCGGGTGAAGAAGTCGTAAAAACCTCCAGTGCTCTTCGATCCTGGATCTTCCGAGAATTCTTCAGCCAGGTCTTCAAATGAAGCTCCACGACGCAACGCTCGCTTCAGGCTGTCAGCACGTGCCATGAGAGCATCCATCTCTGATGCGTCCTGCGGATTCGAAGCTTTCAGTAAGATGTGACGACAAGAGGCACTATCGGGTTCTGAAAAGAAATCCATTACCCGAGCCAATTTATACGATTGCTTTTTGAGGTATGGACCAACAAAGTCTCCTCGATTTGAATCGAAAAAAGTAGCTTCGTTCAGATCAGTTTCCACATCGGAAGCCTTGAGCACAATTGAAGAAAAAGGCTTTTCATTTGCTGTAGCAACGAAGTCGCTATCGCTTAGAGCAGAGGACTGCCACAAGCCTTTTAACTCATTTAAATCAGATTCGATTGCTTGAGCATCTTCAGCTGAAGCCGAGAGTGGGATGCGCGCAAAAGTGATGGTCCGTCCTGTTTTTTGCTCATATTCATCGTCACCTTTGTGCGCTCTAAAATATGTCTTGACATCTGCGTCGGAAACGGAGATCTCACTTTCATCGATGTCATTGTATGATTTGAAGGCATAGTTGAAATTGACCTTCCGATTTGCAGCGACGTAATCGTATTTTCCTTCAAGCGCATTGGTGTAAACTCCAGCCGAAACGAGGTTGTCAAATTTCTCGCGCAAACGCTTCGAAACGATTAGTCGCTTATACGACATGAAATCAGATTTTCCTTGTGGAGTGCTCAGCATGGCACCAAAGTTTTGTTGCCAGAATGCTTTGTTTTCGGCATTCGAGTAAAACGCTCTGTTCATGTATGGAGAATAGCCTGAGCCAAACAGCATCTCTTGGAACTCTTCGTCACAGACTTCCAATCCAAGTGATTCGAAGCCATCCCGCAGGACGATGTTTGAGGTTAGATCGTTCCAAACTTCGTCTCCCAATTGGTCTCCGCTAAAGCCCAATCGGCGCCGTTCTTGCAGCTCTTGTTGGTACTCTACGGCAGTGATTGCGACTCCGTCTACTTCACCCACATCTCTATTGGTTCCTTGGCCTACCAATGCCATTACGGCATCATAAGGAACCAAAAAGCCCAACATTCCAATGCCAATCATTACAATCAAGAGGCCTTGGCGGTTTCGGATTTGTTCTATCATTGACATGGTATCATTCTCTTTTTTAAAGGTTTGCGAAGATAAGCGAAATCGTACAAAGACGCACGCGCTTCAGTCTCGCCAAATTCTACGTGAATTTTGAACGAAAGTTTCACAACGTTGTATCGGGAATTTGACTAACGACAACGGTTTGGACTTTGCTCCTACCAACTTGTTCGACGGTGATGAGGCAGTGCTCAAAACGCAATGTAAATCCGGGTTCAGGAATTTCTTCGGCGTGATGAAGGACCAAGCCTCCAATGGTTTCGTAGTCGTCCAATTCGGGCATTGAAAGGTGGTATGCTTCGTTCATCTCTTCCACATCAAGTCTAGCCGACAGGCGCCAGCGGCCTGAGTCCAATTCTTCTTCGATCAGTTCTTCGGTGTCGTGCTCGTCCTCAATGTCTCCGATGAGCTGTTCCATGATATCTTCCATGGTTAGAATTCCCGAAGTACCGCCAAACTCATCCACAACGATGGCGAGATGCCGTTTCCTTTGAATGAACCGCTTCAGCACATCATCGGCGGGCATCGGCTCGGGAACCACGAATGTGGGATGAAGAACGCTTTTTATGGATTCCGGGTCTTTGAATAAATCCTTGGAGTGGACATAGCCAATGGTTTGATCGATGTCGCCTCGGTAAATGACAATTTTCGATAGACCAGTTGAAATAAAAAGTTCTTTCACCTCCTCCAATGGGGTTTCTAAATCAACAGCCACGACTTCATTTCGCGGCACAAGACAGTCTCGCGCCAGCACAGTATTGAACTCGAGTGCGTTTTGCATGATTTGCAATTCGTGTTCTAACTCTTGCTCGGGTTCCATCCTCCCGCTAATTTCACGAATGAAATGATCCAAGTCAGTCGCTCCAAGTTGCTCCCGCGATGTATCTGTTGATTTTGCAGATTTCCCCAACAATTGAATTGAAATCCGGCTCAAAGCGACCACGATGTAGCCTGGAATCGTGAGCAGGTAGTGAATGGTGATGAGGGGCGCAGCAAAAAACTTCAGCCAAAAGTTGGCATTCGCATGGAAGAGGGCTTTTGGAATAAACTCTGCGAGGACCAGAATTACAGCTGTGGTCAATGCGGTTTGAGTAGCGAGCACGGTAAATGGGTTGGCTGCTACGGTCCAATCGCTGACTTGAAAAATCGAATTGCTAATCAAGGCGCCCGATTCCAGTCCGCAAAAGACCAATGCGAGATTGTTTCCAACTAGCATGGTCGCAATAAAAAGCTGGGGACGGTCCGCGAGATGTGTTAGGATCTTGCCTTGCCAAGTGCTCTTGGCATCCAACTCTATTTGCAGACGATTGGCCGAAACATAAGCAATCTCCATTCCAGAGAAAAATGCTGAGGCAAGCAGCGAAATGAAGATTATGAGCAGCGAACTGGCGGGGTCAGGATCCATGGAGGGTATCAATTGCAAGTCTAAGATAATGCGCGCTACTATTTGCGCTCCATCTTTTTCCTGAAATACCGTCTAAAGCCGTACCATGCAATTGCTATGAGCGGCAGGACAGCGAGCTGTTTACGCTCTTCCCATCCGTCCTGGACGATGAGCCAAACCGTTGTACAAACGCAAATTATGATGACGATGAGCCAGAACTTTTCTGCTGTTTTATTGATGCGGCTGATGGTTTCTTGGTCCATGGTATGAAACTCGATAACTAATTAAATTTTTCGGATCCCTCAAGGATAATCTCTCCTTTTGGGCGTATGACCTCGTAGTTTTCGAATCGCCCATCAGATTCCAGCCCTTCCCCAAACAAGATGCCCTGATCACTAGTGATTGTGACGGGTCGATTCGTCCATACCCGATTCGAATCTTCGGCCCAGACCAAGTATTCAGTTTCTAAAATATCGCCTTTTCTATTGCTCAGAATGACTTCGTGCTCAGCCACAAGGCGCAGCTGTTTTTCATCCAGTGAAGCCCACTGTGCTTGCAGGTAAGCTTCATGGTCTGATTCATCTCCATCAATGAAAAGTTCCATGCCTTTTCGCACTTCCACGAGGTCCTCGGGCGATTTCGCAGACCCACCTTCGATGCGTGTCATTTCTCCAGCTTTCAACACGTGCATGGTTTTACCGCGTTCAGAGTAGGTAAATGTTCCTTGCAAGATTCGTTGCATGAGCGGCTCTTCCGAGGCTTGGACTTCTGAAACCTCCTCGTCTGAATTCGAGCAGCTTGAGAAAACCAGCCCCATAAGCATTACACGGATGAACAGCGTAAAGAAATTCAATGCTTTCGTCTTCGTTTAGCGCACGCGAATCGTAGTCTTTTCGCCGCTGCAGGGACACCCTGCAATCGGAGGGATCGTGATTTCATTTCCAACGCTCTTTCCAACCGTGAAGATTTCTTCAACACTCGGAAACTGTTTGCTGTTGCTGTTCAGCTTCTTACGTGCTTTTGCAGCCGTCTCTTCATCGCCTTTGTTTACAGCACGCTGGTAGTAATCACATGCACGTAAATAAGCAAGACGCTTGCCCAATGCACCATCATCACAATTCGAGGCAGCGCCGGCGATGGCGTCTCCAATAAGCATGAACGCATCCGCACTTTCGCCATTGATTGCCAGTACCTTCTGCGCATAACTTCGAGCCGTGCTCGTTTTGCCTAGGAAAGAAGCAACTTTACCTGTCTTCAGCAAATACATTTCCATTTCGGCGCAGTCCCCGCAAAGTTCAACTGCTTGCTCCATGTAGCGAAGCGCTTCTGAGAAGTTTTCCACTTTAGCTTGCTCACCGCCGATGGCAAATGCCGATGGATGACTTGGCTCTTGGGCGTGCACAGCTTCGGCCACGGGCAGGTATAGGTCATTGTCCGTGCAGTCTTTCTGATTCAAAAGACGCAGTACTTTTTTCTTCAATTCAAAATTGGCAGTATCAGCAGCCACTTTTTCGCTGAGCACAGGCACCATGTCTTCACAATTGGCAATCGCGATGAAGACTTTGTCAATGTTTGACTTTGCTTTCTCATACTTCTCTGCGTCTTTGGGTTTCGCTGTTGCTGCTGCAACTGCGACGCCGTCTTCAATGAAAGCGATCAACATGAGGTATTCCGTGAGCATTTCTCCAAGTCGTTCGCGAGCGGTTGCGTCGTCTTCGATTGCTTTCATTGCGTAGAATGAGGTCACATAGTAAGTACTCAACACTTTTGACCACAAAGCAGCAGGAATTGCCCGAGTAATTGCGGTGTCTGCACCGAGACATTCAATGCTTTCTTTGAGCATAGCAGTGGCCTCTGCCGCTCCAGGTTTCTTGAAAATCTTATAATGATCCATGCCCTTTTGGGCGAGAACCATGCAGTTGTTTTTGGGGTACTTCTTGGTGGAAGGAAACAATTCCATTCTCTGATCGTAGAGCTCAAAAATGCTATCAGTGATGGACGCTCTCCGCGCGTCATCCTCAGTGCTTTTCAGTTGGTTGTTCAAAAAAGTAACACCATCTCGCAAGATATTTTCAGTAGCAGTGAGCGGACATACGTTGCAGGCTTTTTTCCACTGAATGAATGCCTCATCGTAATTTTTCTGCTTTTTGTAGCTCCGGTAGACGCTAATAGCCTCTTTGCAAAGCAGTTGTTGGTCTTCCGTTTCGCCATAACGCTCTTGAGCGAATGAGGTGATTGGCAACAATAGTGTTGCGAGGATAAGGGTAAACAATCTCATAGTCATATTTTTCAAACTCAGTCATATAATCGCGGCACGAGCCAATTGTTCTTGAAAAAGGGCATCAAAGACACACCTAAGTTGATGCGGTAAATGCTCTCTTCAAAGCCATCGCCTTCCACCGAACGCGTTCCAAATTCCATGCCGAAATGAATTCGACTCAATGATCGACTGCCGACGAGTGGAATGGTTGCTCCCGCAGATGCCATTTTGTAAGCCATTGGATTCTCATCAATTTTAAAAGGTTGGTTCCCCTTTGCCAGGCCAAGCCGGTAAACTGCCTTGCCCCAGGTTGGGTTCCTTTGCTCCGAATTTCCGAGGTTGAAATGAAAGCCAAAACGCATGGTTTTCGCATCAACCCAACTAACGCCGTCTGACAGTAATTCTGGAGCCATTTCGTCATCTACATCACCCCAAGCTGTGCTTGAATATTCCAATGCAGCTGCCCATCTCATGCCATCTGAGCGGTCATAATGTAGACTCAACGCGCCATTCAAAGATTGCGGCATTCGGCCTTGAAAATTAGGGAGTGAAGAAAAAGCAGAGGTGTCCAAATTCACTGGAACCCCACCCAAGGTTTGCGTTGTTTCGTCCAAACTGTAAATGTCAGAGGACAATGCCGACTCGGGAGTATATGCTCCGCCGATGCGCAATGCCATGCTATTTTTGAACTCTCGATTTGCGTTGTAACGGACAAACAACAGTTGGTCCAATATGACTCCAATGTCTGTTGAGAGGCTTCGGTGCTGAGCGGTCACGCGGGCTCTGTGGTCGAGAAACGTAGGGTCTATGATGTCCAATGTTGACGTCCGACTGACTTGTCCAAAAAGATACTGTGTTTGGACGCCAACGTGCAACGAGCGGTTGCTCACGCGGATGCTATCTGCATCGCCGGCCGGCACAAAGCTTGTGGAGCGAAATACGCGTGCCCAACCGAGGTTTGCATTGCTCAATCCGCCGGCTCCAATGTAACGCTCTTCAACAACTCCGATTCCTTCGACGTCAGAGGTCCGACTGATTGCGTAGCCCGAGTTGCTATAGCTAGAAACGCCGAGAATTAATGCGTTCTTTCCGTTCTTTCGTTTGACCACGATTCCCATGGGGCCCGCTGTGCCATAGGTCGCTACAGCTTCATCGCCATTCCCTTGGCGCATCGCGAGATTGCTTATGATTCCCGAACCTTGTAGTGTAGTTTGGGTCAAAAACGTTGCAGAGGCCGGATTTCCGGGGTTGAATTGATATGAATTGGCCAAGCCTGTCTCCATGCCTGCTAAACCGGTTGCAACTGGAGTATTCACTTGGTTGATGAGTCCAAAGCCAAACCGCGAATAAGGAGAGAATTCGCTTTGCTGTGCAGACGCATTCGCCTGAAGCGTTAAGATGCAACCAAATGCAATTAAGGCCTTGAAGAAAGTAGAGCAGATCAAACGCATCAAGGGGCGATGATTATGAATTGACATCACGCGATTGGGGTTATTGCTTTTGGACAAGGTCTTTTAAAATTAGGTGGAATCCTTTCCAAGTGAGTTTTGGGTCGGCAAAAATGGGGCAGGGAGTGCGGAGTTCCAAGCATTCAGCATCTCCTCCTGTCAGAGCAACGCGAAAATCTCCAAATTCGGTATGAAATGCCTCGATTCTTTGTTGTAATTCGGCATTCACTCCGCCTATGGCGCCAGCTAACAAGCATTCGATGGTGTTTGTTCCTAAATGAAGACCAACACCCTCCATTGCGGTTTCACGCCAATTTTCCGGAAATGGCAGGTTTGAGGTGCCCGCATACATTGCACGAAGGCGCAAATCAATGCCTGGTGCGATTGATCCGCCTGAAAATTTTCCCGCTTGGATCCAATCGGCGGTGATGCAGGTTCCAATATCGATGACGAGCCAATGCGATTCGGAATCTTCCGATAAGACAGCTCGTGCATTGGCTGCACGGTCGAGACCTAGCGTATCCATCGTGGTATACGTTGATTCCAATCCTACCAATTCAGCATTTTCCAGTTGAAACACACTGCTTGTGCCTGGCTTCGTGCCTGAGCACGTTTCTATCCACTCATTCCAAAATGATGTCAACGGCCCGGAAGCGGCAATCAAAGTGTAGCGTGGCAATTGTTTGGATGCCAATGCATGTTTGCCGTGTTCTTCCGCCGCCTCATCGGCAATCACTTGGACCACTTGGTCATTTTTGAAAATGACAAGTTTGGTGCGGGTATTCCCAGCGTCAAGCACCCAATGCTCTTGGTCGTTGCTCATGAGTTTCCCCATTTCAAGGTTTCGATGACCTGCACCAAGTCTTTTTTCACCTGTTTTAGAGTTGGTGCTATGCTGTCTGGGTTGGGCACATTGTTGAAGTAGACCGAGCCGCGAAGGAAATGCTGTATGCTGTCGGTGGCTAAAAATTGCAGCGGTGTCGCAACAGGGCCTGATAATTCATAAAGCAGTCCACTGACGTTGTTTTCAGGAAAGTGAAATCCATTTGCGGCAATGCCTGTTGCTTTCATTTCATGAGCGAAGACCATTTGGTGAGCATCCTCCAGCATGCCGTAGAAATGGCTTTCAGATTGAAGGGGGATGTAGCTGCAATGGATTTTTGCATCGAAGTTGGGGAAGGAGATGTTAAACCAATGATCCTGAGCAACCTTCTTCTGAGCGATCAATTCGATTTTGGAATATTGAGGTACATCGAAGTGGATTCCACAGGGGTGGTCATACGCTCGGTATACTGCTTCCGGAATATCAATTCGGTGGTATCCGCGAGGTTTTGGGGTAGGCGTGTCTCTGCACGCAGATAGGCCTAGGAATGCCGCGAGTGCCACAACAATAATTCTGTAAACGTTGCGCTTAAAAGCCATTGGTAACGTCTTTTTCTGGCAATGTCAATTTGATGCGCAGGAGTTTCCGAGGAGTCGCTGCGTCAATCTTGAGTTCGACTCCTTGAAACATGAGTGATTCTCCGCTGCGCATAATTCGCCCTGCCTGCTCTGTGACGAATCCGCCTAACGTGTCGCTCTCACCTTTGGCTGCTTCCCAGGCCTCATCTGCGAGTCCAAGAATCCGGTAGACATCAATCAGAGCGGTTTTAGCTTCAATGACAAATGTCCTTTCATCGAGCCTTGAGTAGGCGATTTCCTCAGCATCAAATTCATCAGAGATTTCTCCGACAATTTCTTCCATGATGTCCTCAAGGGTGATTATTCCACTTGTGCCACCATATTCATCAACAACAACTGCGATATGCGTTTTACGCTCTTGAAATTCGCGCATGATGTCATCAATTTTTTTATTCTCCGGAACAAAATAAACGGGACGAATGAGTGAGGACCAAGCAACACCTTCTTCTTGCAAATGCGGCAAGAGATCTTTGGTGTGAAGAACGCCTTTGATTTCATCTTGTGAACCACTGTGCACGGGAATTCGGGAAAATCCGGATTCGATGATTTGAGCTTTCAATTGCTCCCAAGATTCATCGGATGATATGGACTCCATGTCCGTGCGAGCGGTCATGACTTGTTTCGCATCTTTTGACCCCAATGCAACGATTCCTTCCAAGATACGTTGTTCTTCATCGCTCCTTTCGTTGTCTGCAGTGAGGTGAAGAGCTTGTTCGAGATCCTCAACAGAAAGGTCTGATACCGGCACCTCTACTCGCTTTCCAATCCATGTGCCGAGTCGGACAAGCGGTTTCCAGATTGGAGAGATGATCCGGCGCGAAACCAAAAGGGGTGTGGCCAGCATTTGAGCAAACTGCAAACGATTGTTTGTGGCGTAGACCTTTGGTACAACCTCCCCAAAAAGTAAAATTATAAAGGTGACTCCGCCAATGTGGACGGTCCAATAAACCCACGATTCGATGGCTTCTGAAGGGAGGATTTGTTCGACAATTAGCGTCGAAATCAAAATGATGATGATGTTGACAAGGTTGTTGAGCACCAAAATGGTTGCAAGCAAGTGACGCGGAGCCCGATCGGGGTCAGGGTGTTGCAACAATTCCAGCGCCCGACCAGCAGCAGCTGAATTGCCGGCGCTCCTCCGGTGTTCTAACTCTTCTAAGTCTGCTGGCGTGAGGCTAAAGAAAGCAACCTCCGAACCTGATATTAGGGCACTAACAATCAGTAGAATCGCTATGCAGATTGAGGGTACGAGAATGCTATTTTGTCCAAAATCAATGGCTAGCAGCAGAGCGATTTGAGGGGAATTCAAGCGGGTAGTTTGCGTTCAACAATTCCTTCTTTACCTTTTTAGAAAGGCAAGTCATCTGCGCTTGGTGCCACATTGGCTGCAGTCTCTTGAGCAGATGGAGCGGTTTCTTTGGAAGCTTCGGGCTTCTTTTCAAAAGAATTGGTTGATGCTGTGGAAGCGTTCATGGACTGATTTCCATTGGAGCTGCTCCCAGCTTGGTTCGAACTTGGGCGATCGAGCAGTTGCATCACATCAGCAACAACTTCTGTTGTGTAACGTTTCTGACCTTGTTGGTCTTCCCAAGACCGTGTTTTGATCTTACCTTCAATGAAGACTTGAGATCCCTTTTTGAGGTATTTCTCAGCAGTTTCAGCCATTCCCCGCCAGATGACAATGTTGTGCCATTCCGTTTGGGTAATTCGTTCTCCTGTGTTCCGATCCTTGTAAGTTTCAGATGTTGCCATGGGAAATGAACACACTGCCACTCCATTTGGGGTGTAGCGCATCTCGGGGTCCTTACCTAAATTTCCTACAAGGATTGCTTTATTTACTCCTGCCATGAACCAAAAGTAAGCTAGCAAGGCTTAAGAAAACTGTTGTTTTGGCATTGAATTTTCCAACTCTTCCCAATTTTTTTCAATGGCTCGGGGAATGGGCAGTTTTCGGGCATCTTCCCAACGAAACCACTTCATATCTTTCTCGTGAAAGGCAGCATTGCTTCGCCACGATTGAAAAGTCACTTTTAGCTTTCGATGACTCAAGATGTGCTCGAATGGTTCGACGATAGGGCCAGTTTCGTGAAGTCCTTGGCGATTGTTTAGAGGGGGGAGTTGATTTTTTTCGAGGTCGTCCGATTCAGAATCGATCCAACAAGACGGAAACTCCCAGAGTCCTCCCCAAATTCCTTGACTTGGCCGTTGACGCATTAACACTTTGTTTTCATTGACAATGACGTGGAAAGTCAATGCAACACGACGGACTTTGATTTTGCCTGCTTTCACGGGAGCGATGGGTGTCTGTCCAACCATTTCCACACGGCTTTTGCAATTTTCATTGAGCGGACAGTGCTCGCAATTTGGTGCTTTTGGAGTGCAAAGCAATGCGCCCAATTCCATGACGGCTTGATTGTGCATGCCGGGGTCTGAAATGTCTAAGAACTCTCCAGCCAACTTTTCGATGGGCTTTCGTCCTGTTGGTTTGTCGATTGGCTCGTGAATTCCTGCCCACCTGCTGAGAACACGAAGTGCATTGCCGTCTATAGCTGCAGAGGGATCTCCAAAGCATATGGAAGCGATAGCGGCAGAGGTATACGGACCGACGCCAGGGAGTTGCTGCCAAGATTTCGCCGAAGTAGGCAGGTCACCGCGCCAATCGTTGGCAACGATCTTAGCCGCTTTGTGCAGATTTCGCGCCCGACTGTAGTAGCCCAAGCCTTGCCAAGTCTTCATGATTTCCTCCGAATCTGCAGTTGCAAGTGACTCGAAACTAGGCCATTTAGCGATAAATGATTGCCAATAACGTGTGCCTTGATCAATCCGAGTTTGTTGCATAATTATTTCGCAAAGCCAGGTGGCATAGGGGTCAGGCGAATCGCGCCATGGCAGGGGCCTTTGATTGGAAATGAACCAACTTTTCAACTGAGCACGTGCTTGAATGATTTCGTTTTTCGTTAAGATCTCGAAATTCCGCACCATTATCGTGTTCATTTTAAATTGAATAACCCTATTTTTGCACCCCTTTTCGAAGGTACTGAAACAAATACGAGACAAACCTACTAAGCAAGATGACGAAAGCGGATATTGTAAACCGGATTGCCCAAGAAACCGGGATGGAAAAAATGGATGTGCAATCAACAGTGGAAGCATTTATGCGTTCAGTGCGTGATAGCGTGGAAAGCGGAGAGAATGTTTACCTACGCGGTTTTGGCAGTTTTGTTGTGAAGACTCGCGCCGCCAAAACAGGGAGAAACATCCTAGCGAAGAAATCAATCCAAATACCAGCGCACAACATACCCTCATTCAAGCCGGCGAAAGAGTTTGTCGACAATGTGAAGTCAGGAGTAGCGGTCGACTGAGATCATGAATCGCAAAGCTGGACAAATACTAACGGTTGTTTTAGGAGTCGGATTGATCGGGTTCATCCTGTGGATGCCGCGAAAGTCAGATCCTGATAACGGCGCAGCTGTTGGTGAAACTGTCCAGGAATTGCCAGGGACTTCAGACCCGGTGGAATTGGCCGTTGAAAAGGTTTCAGGACCGAATCCAATGGAAGGTATTCTCGAGTTGCGTGAGCTTGCAGAACAGGACGATCCCAATATAGATGCGGTTGTGTGGTTGGGGATATTCGGGGTGCAGTCAGGTCAATTAGACAAAGCACGCGAAAGGTTTTCGGAAGCTATTTCCATCGACCCCAGCCACTCTGAAGCAACATGGCAGCTTGCTCTGCTCGACATGGAAGAAGGCGCATACGATCGCGCCGTTGTTGGTTTTGAAACCGTTATGGAGCAAGATTCATCATATGCCAATGGGTTGTTCTTCACAGCAAGGTGCTATGAAGCAATGGGTAAACCAGGTGCTGCGCGTATTCGTTATCAGGAATACTTACCTTACGCCCCAGACACAGTCATAGAACAGCGGGTTCTGGACTTTATAAATAGATTAGACTCCGGCGAATCAGCTGGAATAAACGAATAAATTTTCAAGATATGCCAAGCGGTAAAAAACGTAAACGTCACAAGATGGCGACGCACAAGCGGAAAAAAAGGTTGCGTAAAAACCGTCACAAGAAGAAGTGATGCGCTGCTGGGGCACTTGCCCCGGCTCGTATTTCACTTTTTCAGTGATCAACCGATTCCTGCGTGAGCAAAGAATTGGTCATTAACTCTGTCGGAGGACAGGTTGAGATTGCCTTATTGGAAGATGGACAGCTCGCAGAGTTGCACCGTGACCAAGGCAATAATAGTTACGCGGTTGGGGATATATTCCTTGGCCGAGTCAGAAAGGTACTGCCTAGTCTCAACGCGGCATTTGTGGATGTTGGGCACGAGCGGGATGCGTTCTTACACTACCTGGATTTGGGCCCTCACTACAAGACCCAACAGCGGTATGCGAAACGTGTCATGCAAGGCAAGCAGCCGGTTCCAGATTTGGGTAATTTTAAGAAAGACCCAGAGATTGATAAGAGAGGAAAAATCAAGGATGAAGTTTCGGCTTCTCAATTGGTTTTGGTTCAAGTTGCAAAAGAGCCCATCAGCTCCAAAGGCCCGCGCCTAACGGCAGAGGTAACCCTCCCTGGGCGCTTCTTGGTCTTAGTGCCATTTAGCGAAAAGGTTTCACTCTCAGGACGCATTAAATCGGAAAAGGAGCGAACGCGATTGAAGCGTTTGATGCAATCCATTCGCCCCCCGGGATTCGGGATCATTGTTCGGACAGTCGCGGAAGAGAAGGGTGCGGCAGATTTGCATTCAGACCTCCAAGACCTGGTGAGTCGATGGAGCGAAATGCACAAGCGACTCAAGAATGCAAAACCAGGAAAACGGGTCTTAGGTGAATTGAATAAGACGAGCACTGTGCTGCGAGATGTGATGACACCAGACTTTACGAGTATTCGAGTCAATGATGCGAAACTTGGTGATGAGGTGAAGACCTATCTTCAGAGCATAGCGCCAGAAAAAGAGAGTATTGTCAAGGTCTCCAAGGAAAGAGACTTGTTCAATGTGATGTCAATCCACCGTCAAATCAAAGCGGCCTTCTCCAAGCAGGTAAACCTCAGGAGTGGAGCTTACTTGATCATCGAGCAGACTGAAGCGATGCACGTGATCGATGTGAACAGCGGAGGAAGAAAGTCCGGAGCCAAGGATCAAGAGGAAAATGCCTTGCACACCAATTTGGAGTGTTGCGAGGAAATCGCCCGCGTGCTGCGATTGCGAGACATGGGCGGGATCATTTGTATCGACTTCATCGATATGGCCAAGCGGGAGCATAACAAGCAACTCACCGACGCCATGAAGAAGGCGATGAAGGGAGATAAAGCCAAACATAATATTCAGCCACCAAGTCGTTTCGGTGTTGTGGAGATGACTCGTCAACGGGTGCGACCCGTAGCAGATGTGAAGACATCTGAGAAATGTCCAACGTGTCATGGCACAGGCGAAGTAAAGGCTTCCATTCTTTTCACCGATAGCATTGAGGCCGGAATCCGAGGTGTCACAGAAGGTAAATTGCTCAAGCGCATTACCATTATGCTGCATCCGATCATCGAAGCATATGTAAAGCAAGGCTGGTGGAATTCAATCTTGAAGAACTGGCAACGTGATTATGGATTAAAAATCCACTTGGAGTCCAACTCTTCCATGGAAATCTTGGAGTTTCATCTGTACAATGATCAGGGCGAGGAGCTGGATATACCGGGCTCAAGCGAAGATTGATTTCAGCGATTAACTTCTTTGGGGTAGCACAGGAATGATTTGCTGACCTTACGCGTTAGAATTTCGCGGTTCAGCTGGTCAGAAGCTTCGGCGAAGTCCAATGTGCTGCCATCTTTGTATTGAATCGAGATGCCCTCCTCGCTGTACAAACTGTTTTCAATGGTATCGTTAATTACGAGCTCTGACGCATCTTCTGTGGTCAGCCCAAAGGCCTGAGCCACGAGCTGGGTGGTAGCGCTCACTTCTCCAGCACTGAAGGGATTTGATTGCAATTCAATTCGGAATAAGTCCCTGTGTACAATTCGTTTGCTTAGATTGCTCAGGATGGCATCGTCATGATGCTGCCAAACTTTGAGGGCACAGGTGATATCGCTATCGTCCAATTCGCAAAACCGGTTGAGAATCTCGGGATCTGCAATGAATTTCGCCCGGTCGAGTGATTCGTTGATGAAGATACTCAAGGCTGGGGTGGTAAATACGTGGACGCCTGACAAGGCCAATGCTTTTGCGCGTTTTAAGACATGCATGAGCATAAATTCAGCACACAGAACAGTTCGATGCAAATAAACCTGCCAGTACATCAATCTGCGAGCCATTAAGAATTTTTCGATGGAATAAATCCCCTTTTCCTCAACGACAAGACTGTCCTCCTTTACCGCAAGCATTTTGATGATACGTTCACTGCCGATTTTGCCCTCTGCAACCCCAGAATAGAAGCTATCTCTTGCGAGGTAATCCATTCGATCCATGTCCAATTGGGAGGAAACCAACTGATGCAGAAACCGCTTTGGATGGTGGTCATTGAAAATAGCAATGGCGGTATCCAACGCCCCATTCATTTCGTCGTTCAAACGGCTCATGATTAACGCAGAGATGTCTTCATGTTGAACGCCTTTCACGATGCTGTGTTCAAGAGCATGGCTAAAGGGTCCGTGACCGATGTCATGCAGTAAGATAGCCGCGCACGCAGCCTCCCCTTCTTGCTCTGAAATTTCAGTTCCTTTGGCACGAAGCACAGCAATGGCCTCTTGCATCAAATGCAGCGCTCCAATCGCATGGTGAAAGCGATTGTGCACAGCGCCAGGATACACCAGGTGGGACAGGCCCAATTGAGAAATCCTTCGCAAACGTTGTACAAACGGATGATCCATCAAGTCGAAGGAAAGTTCGTGCTGAATGGTGATGAACCCGTACACCGGGTCATTCAGGATTTTGTTTTTGTTGTGAGTTGACATCAATGGAGCCAATATCAGTTGAGCTTGAAAGCGCGTTTGTTAAAAGTGCAAGTTAACTTGTACGGCATACAGCTAGCGCAACTTTACCAACCCGATTTAAATATGCAGCGAACTCCAAGGATTTTATGGGCCGATGACGAAATAGATTTACTGAAACCGCACGTTCTTTTTTTGGAGAGCAAAGGATTCCACGTCACTGGTGTAAACAGTGGTGTCGAGGCATTGGATTTGTTTGCCACAGAAGTATTTGACTTGGTGTTTTTGGATGAACAAATGCCGGGGCTTAATGGTCTAGAGACCCTCCAGCGCATGAAGGAACAACGACCGCATTTGCCCGTCATTATGATCACAAAAAGCGAGGAAGAGCTGATCATGGAGGAGGCCATTGGCTCTAAAATTTCAGATTACTTAATCAAGCCTGTGAATCCCAACCAAATTTTACTTTCCATCAAGAAGAATTTGGATGAACAACGTCTGGTCAGCGAGAAAGCGATGACCGATTATCAAAGAGAGTTTCGCGAGATTTCAATGCAGTTGATGGGGCGTTTGAATGCCTCGGATTGGGCTTCGATTTATCAGCGATTGGTGCACTGGAAATTGGAGTTAGAATCGTCGCAAGATGATGGCATGAAAGATATTTTGGACATGCAATTCAAGGATGCCAACCGACAGTTTGCTAGGTTTTATGAGCAGGAGTATTCTGAATGGATGGCAGGCCCAGATGACGAAAGTCCGACTTTATCCCATCGGTTGCTTTCAGAGCGATTGCCAGCTGTGCTCGAGAAAGCGAAAGAAGGTCAGCCGGTATTTCTGGTGGTAATTGATAACCTCCGGTTGGACCAGTGGCGTATGATCGAGCCACTGCTGCTGGATAAATACCGCGTTGCACGAAATGACTCCTATTTCTCAATGTTGCCAACAGCAACGCAATATGCCCGAAACGCTCTTTTCGCGGGATTGTCACCCGCTGAAATTGCTCGTGTTTTTCCGCAGTATTGGGTTGGAGAGGAAGAGGAGGGGAGTAAAAATCGCTATGAAAAGGAGTTGTTTCAAGCCTTACTCAAACGGATTGGTTTCAATGGTAAATCGGATTACCACAAAATTACCAACCTCACAGCAGGGCGGAAATTGGTGGATCAATTTCATCAATTGAAGGAAAATGATCTTACCGCCTTGGTCTACAACTTTGTAGATATGCTTTCTCATGCGCGCACTGAAATGGAAGTTTTGAAGGAGTTGGCAGAAGACGAGGCGGCATATCGCTCGCTAACGCATTCATGGTTTGAGCACAGTGCGCTCAAAGAAATGTTGGACAAAATGGCCGAGTGGAACGCGCGTGTTGTGATTACGACGGATCATGGAACAGTGCGTGTGAGCAATCCGGTTCAAGTCAAAGGCGAACGCAGTACCAACTCGAATTTGCGATACAAAGTGGGGCGGAATCTCGGTTACGATGCGAAAGATGTCTTTGAGGTAAGAGATCCAGAAAAATTGGGGCTTCCAAGGCCTCATGTGAGCAGTTCTTACATTTTTTCTCGTGAAGATGACTTCTTGGTTTATCCCAACAAATACCATCATTTTGCTCAGTATTTTCGCGATACATTCCAGCATGGTGGCATTTCACTCGAAGAGGTGATTATCCCGTGGGTGGAACTGGAGACGAATTAACCGAACGGTATTATGGTAGCATGAGTCATTTGCAAGCGGTTTGGAAATCAGGTCCGTTTTTATTAGATCGGTTGGATGGCGTGGCCGCATCCCTTTGGTCCGAGCTGCAGCATCGAATGGAAACGGATCACTTTGGCAATCCATTGGGCGTCGTCGCCTTGCAAGGGGCAATGGGTGCTGGGAAAACCACCTTCGTGCGGGCACTTGGTAAGTTGATTGGCATGGACGGAGACGCAGTTAGCCCCACCTTTGGCCTTGTGCAGGGCTATCGTAAAGATGACTGGCAATTGTTTCACCTGGATTTGTATCGACTCAAGGATGAATCCGAGGCTTGGGATTTGGGCTTAACAGAATACTTTGATTCGGACGCACTATGTGTGGTAGAATGGCCAGAACAAGCGCCAGGGTTGCTCCCGAGCCATTCGTTTTTGTTACAAGTCATTGTGCATGGCGCGCATGACTCAGGAGCTCGGGAGTTAATTCTCAGTCATTCATAGCAGTTCATCCGCGGGAAATCGTAATTTGCTCCACGTATGAGTGAGCATAGCAAGAGAATCCAATCTTTGGCACGTGAGGCTGCGCTTCTTCCGCAAGAAGAGGTGTTGCAGATTTCAACGCGCAACCAAGAATTGGTGATTGGCATTCCTAAAGAAGAGAGTTTACAGGAAAAACGTGTGGCATTGGTGCCAGAGGCGGTTGCGCTTCTGGTGGCACGCGGACACCAAGTTCTCATTGAATCTGGGGCGGGCGACCAAGCGCATTTCCAGGATAGCGATTACAGTGAGTCCGGTGCTCACATTGTCTACGATCGCAGGCAAGTTTTTCAAACAGGGATGGTCATCAAGGTGGAGCCGCCGACGATGGATGAAGTTCGGCTGATGGGCATAGGTCAAACCATCATAAGCGCTTTACAGTGGACGGTGCAACCCAAGGGTCTCTTAGCAGCTCTTGCTGCCAAGAAGACCACGGCGATTGCATGGGACTTCCTTCAGAATGCCAATGGAATTTTCCCATTGGTTCGAGCCATGGGCGAAATAGCGGGAAATTCGGCTATTCTTATCGCTGGCGAACTGTTGGCCGGGCCATACGGACGCGGAAGTCTTTTTGGTGGGGTTTCGGGTGTGAGACCGACTGAAGTAGTCGTCATAGGAGCAGGAACCGTTGGAGAGTTTGCGGCACGAGCTGCCATTGGACTGGGTGCTTCAGTCAAGGTATTTGATAACAGTCCTCATCGATTGATTCGCCTTCAAAATGCTTTGGGTCAGCGGTTGTGGACTTCAACAATTCAGCCATCGATCCTGCAAGAGGTGCTGAAGACTGCGGATGTTGCCATAGGCGCGATTCGAGGCACAGGCCAGCGGGCACCTTTAGTGGTTTCGGAGCCAATGGTTGCGGGCATGCAGAGTGGTTCTGTCATCATCGATGTTACGATTGATCGGGGAGGATGTTTCGAGACTAGCCGTGTCACTTCGCACGAACGTCCCACGTTTGTGGAGATGGATGTTGTGCATTATTGTGTGCCCAATATGCCGTCGCGCGTTAGTCGAACGGCATCAAAGGGATTGAGCAATATCATGGCTCCACTTTTGTTAGAATTCGCTGCAGATGGTGGTGTGGAAGAATCCATCCGTAGAAATCCATTTGCTCGATCAGGAGTTTACATGTTCAATGGTCAGGTCACTCACCACGGGCTCGCCGATGAATCGGCCTTGCCCTTCAAAGAACTTGCTCTTTTATTGGGCTCATTCTGAGGTTCCGGACTTCTGACTAATGCCTGAGACCACGCGTTGAATTTCACTTAGCTTCATCAAGGCATCGACGGGAGTAAGATTGTTGATGTCGAGGTCAAGGATTTGCTCTCGGACCTGTTCCAGCACAGGATCATCCAATTGGAAAATGCTCATTTGAACATCTGTCAATTCAGTTGTTGGAGCTTCATAAACTGTGAGAGAACCTTTGCTATTTTCCTCCATTCCTTGCCGACTATTTTCCAGTTGTCCGAGTACTGCTTTTGCACGACGGACAATGGATCTTGGCACACCTGCCAATTTGGCAACGTGAATTCCGAAGGAATGATTGCTTCCGCCATTTTCGAGTTTTCGGAGGAACACAATCTTCCCGTCGACTTCTTTCACTGTGACGTTCAAATTCCGGATGCGACTAAACCGGTCTTGCATCGCATTTAATTCGTGATAATGCGTTGCAAACAGTGTCAACGGTCGAAGTTTTAGCTGGTGGAGATGCTCGGCGATTGCCCATGCAATGCTCACTCCATCATATGTACTTGTTCCTCTTCCAATTTCATCCAAAAGGACGAGGCTGCGTTCGGTGAGGTTATTCAAGATTGCCGCGGTTTCATTCATTTCCACCATGAAGGTTGATTCTCCTGAAGAAATGTTGTCCGAGGCACCCACACGCGTGAAGATGCGATCGAGCACGCCGAGTGTGGCGGAAGACGCAGGCACAAAGCCGCCCATTTGAGCCATCAATGAGATCAGTGCTGTCTGCCTCAAGAGTGCTGACTTTCCCGCCATGTTTGGCCCTGTGATCATCAATATTTGTGCCTGATTTTCGTCCAAGGTTATGTCGTTCGCCACATAAGGTTCTCCAGTCTTCATCGCACGTTCGATAACCGGGTGTCGGCCGTTGCTTATCTGAATATTGAGGCTGTCAATCATGCGTGGCCGCACGTAATGATTTCGCTCTGCAACTTCGGCTAAGCCCGTCAAAGCATCAAGGGCACCAATGACTTGGGCATTTTCTTGAAGGGCAGCGATGTCATTGGCCGCAGCCAATACCAATTGCTGGAAACAATCCCATTCAATGGTGCTCGTTTTGCTATCTGCTTCAAGAATTTTTTGCTCTAGTTCTTTGAGCTCTTCTGTGATGTAGCGCTCCGCTTGGGTGAGGGTTTGCTTTCGGATCCATTCTGACGGAACCTTGTCTTTATGCGTGTTGCGCACCTCGAGGTAATAACCGAAAACTTGGTTGTAATCAATTTTAAGGGAAGTGATGCCCGTGCGCTCTGTTTCTCGCTTGCAAATAGCATCGAGAGCTGCTTTGGAGTCGGATTTGATTCCTCGCAATTCATCCAGCTCTGGATGAACTCCAAATCGAATGACTTGGCCTTTGCTTGGGTTTACCGGGGGCTCATCCACCAATTCGGTTTCCAATCTTTGTAACAATGCATCACAAGGCGACATGCGTTCCAGATACACGAGCATTGAATCTACGCCCGCCGCCGCCGCAGCAATGTTATGCGCGCTTTGAATGCCTAAGCGCAACTGGGCCAGTTCTCTTGGGTTGATCCGTCCAGTGCTCGCTTTAGAGGACAGACGTTCCAAATCGCCCATGCCTCGAAATAAGCTTTGCATGTTTTCGCGCAATTCGTCTTCCTCGAATAAGGCATCGACGGCATCGTGTCTTTGTTCGATGGCTTGAATGTCTGTCAGTGGCATCAGCAGCCAGCGACGAAGCGTCCGGGCACCCATGGGTGAGCCTGTCCGGTCGATCGTTTCTGCGAGTGATTTTCCATCGGGATGATTGGGTTGAACCAATTCAAGGTTGCGAATCGTAAATCGATCCATCCACAAAGTGCCTGATTCTTGCAGAGTTTGGAGTCGCTTTATGTGGTTTGGGCGATCGTGCTTGGCGTGCTCGAGGTAATGGAGAATAGCCCCGGCTGCTATAACGGCTTGTGGAGATTCATCGATTTGAAAGCCCTTGAGCGATCCGGTTTCGAATTGCTTGTGAATCCGATCGGTTGCATAATCCACCTTGCAAACCCAATCGTCAAGTCTGCTTACATGCCAATCCCGTCCGAACTCTTCTTCGAATGCCTTGTTCAAATGCTTGGAGCATAAAACTTCAGAAGGCTGGTGCGCTCTCAAAAGGCGATCAATGAGTTGCTTGCTCCCTTCGGCAATTGCAAAATGACCTGTGGAGATGTCCAGGAATGCCACGCCGGAGGATTTTTTGTCCCAATGCACCGCAGCCAGGTAATTGTGCGCTTTGGCGTTTAGAACTTGATCGTGAAATGCCACCCCGGGCGTCACCAATTCCGTTACACCCCGTTTGACAATGCCTACCGCTTTTTTTGGGTCTTCCAACTGATCGCAAACCGCTACCCGATGCCCAGAGCGGACCAATTTTGGCAAATAATTGTCCAAAGAATGGTGTGGGAATCCCGCTAGTTCGATTTCTGATGCACTTCCATTTCCTCGTTTGGTCAGCACAATATCCAACGCCTTGGCCGCCTTTACAGCGTCTTCACCAAAGGTTTCATAGAAATCACCAACCCTGAAGAGAAGCAGCGCATCTGGGTAATCGGTTTTGACCCGATTGTACTGCTTCATAAGCGGTGTTTCTTTCCTCGCCATTGAGATGCTTAGGCCACGCGCAACCCAGAGTTTTTGTCTCCAGCAAATCGGCTTTCTGCAAATTTTCGGTTTACGACAAGTTTCTTATTCTCTCCACCAGGCATTTCGTACATCGCTTCATTTAGGACGGCTTCCATGATGCTGCGAAGGCCTCGTGCGCCGAGCTTATATTCCACCGCCTTTTCGACGAGGTAATCCAAGCCCGAGGCTTCAAACGCGAGCTCGATTCCATCCAACGCAAAAAGTTGAATGTACTGCTTGCATAGAGCGTTTTTGGGTTCAGTGAGGATTCTTCGTAAGGCCGAGGCATCCAGAGGTTTGAGGTGTGTCAACACCGGAAATCTACCGATGAGTTCAGGGATTAAGCCAAAGCTTTTTAGATCGGCATGTGCCGCATACTGCAGGTAGGATTCTTCATCGACATGGGCAACTTCCTGCTGATAACCAATGGACGAGCGTTTGATGCGTCGTTCAATGATTTTTTCAATGCCAGAAAAAGCGCCCCCACAAACGAAAAGAATGTTCTTGGTGTTGATTGTGATCAGCTTTTGCTCAGGATGTTTTCTGCCACCTTGCGGTGGAACACTCACTTCAGCTCCTTCTAGGAGTTTGAGAAGTGCCTGCTGAACACCTTCACCGCTGACGTCACGCGTGATAGAAGCATTGTCACTTTTGCGAGCGATTTTATCGATTTCATCTATAAAGACAATGCCTCGTTGAGTTCGTTCAACGTCGTAATCGGCACTCTGGAGCAAGCGGCTTAAGACGCTTTCAACATCCTCTCCAACATAACCAGCTTCAGTTAAAACGGTCGCGTCAGCAATGCAAAAAGGGACGTCGAGCATCCGAGCGATTGTGCGCGCGATCAGAGTTTTTCCTGTTCCAGTTTCTCCAAGAAGGATGACGTTTGATTTGTCGAGTTCAACTCCGTCTTCAGCCGCGGGGTGAACGATTCGTTTGAAGTGGTTATAAACACCAACGCTGATCGTTTTTTTAGCTTCCTCTTGTCCTATGACGTAATCGTCGAGGTGGGCTTTGATTTCTTTTGGAAGCTTCAGTTGGAAGTCTACCGTTAGAGGTTCCTCCTTGCGCTCTTCTTGAAGAATGTTATCGGCTTGCTCAATGCAATTGTCACAAATGTGACCTGTCACACCCGCAATGAGGACGTCGACTTCTTCTTTTGCCCTTCCGCAGAAAGAGCAGTTTATGGGATTGGAGCTCATCGTCTCAATGTTCGGGGATTATTTCCGCTCAAGCACTTCGTCAATCATACCGTACTCCTTGGCTTCAGATGCGATCATCCAGTAGTCCCGGTCAGAGTCATTCCAGACTTTTTTCTCTGTTTGTCCGCTGTGTGAGGCAATGATCGAGTAGAGTTCTTTCTTAAGTTTTTGAATTTCCCGAGCGGTGATTTCGATGTCCGAGGCTTGGCCGCTTGCGCCACCGAGTGGCTGGTGAATCATGACACGGCTGTGCTTCAATCCCGTACGTTTTCCAGCGGCACCAGCGCAGAGCAAAACGGCTCCCATGGATGCGGCCATTCCCGTGCATATCGTTGCTACATCGGGTCGGATGTATTGCATGGTATCGTAGATGCCAAGGCCGGCGTATACAGAGCCTCCGGGTGAATTGATGTAAATCTGGATGTCCTTGGTCGGATCTGAAGACTCTAGGAACAAAAGCTGTGCCTGGATTACATTGGCGATGTAGTCGTCAATACCGGTTCCCAAAAAGATGATACGGTCTGCCATGAGCCGAGAAAAGACGTCCACTTCTCTAAATGGCATTTGCCTTTCTTCAATGACCGTCCGCGTCATGTCACTGGGTTGGTCGTATGCGTGAGAAATGAAGTCCCGAACGGTTTGGCTGCTGAGTCCGCGATCCTTGGATGCGAACTTGATAAATTCATTGCGATCAGTCATGGTCCAAAATTACACCACAAGTCATTGCTATCGGCTGTCTTTTTGCATCCTGACAACTGTCATTTATGAACGCTTTAATACACCAACTGTGTCAGTTGTTTCGTCTTGGGAGATGACTGACCCTTGCTAAAACCAATGGAATTGTTGCTTCGAAGCCTTAACGCACTTCCGCGGCTAGCTTGGCAAAGTCGTCGAAGCTTACGTTTTTGTCTTTGATGTTGACCCTCGGTTTCAAATCATCTACAACTTTGCGCTCGATGATGATGTCCGCGATTCGCCGACGTTCTTCGTCATTCGAAAGTGCGTTCTTGGCAAAGTTTTCGAGCATCTCGCCTTCGAGGGGCATTCCGTATTGGGCGTATTGTGCTCCGATGACTCTCTTCGCTTCCGCTTCCAATTCCTCAGCATCTACGCGCATATCAGAGGCTTTCATAACCGCTTGTTGAAGCAGTTGCCAGCGCATTGATTCCGCATAGTTTGGGTATTCTTTCTCCATTTGATCCTCCGTCAATGGCTGCTCGTTGTTCATTTGAATCCATCGCTTGAGGAACGCATCTGGCATTTGAATTTTCATGTGCTCGATCAAGTCGACAACAAAACGCCGGCGAAACACATGTTCTGCATCTCTATCGAATTGGCTGTGCAATTCCTCGGAAACCTTCTCTCGGAATTGTTTTTCAGCAGTGACGACGTCTTTGCCTAGGACCTTATCCCACAGCTCTTGGTTGTTTTCATGCGGTGTTAGGCGCTTTACTTCTTTTACCTCGAACTTGAAATTGCCTCTTAAATCGTGTGCCTGCTCGGGGTTAATCCCAAGCATTTTGACCAAGTCATCTTGCCCGTGAGACACCTTGTGAGCATCGAGGGTAAAGGTGTCCCCGATTTTGGCTCCCGTCAATTGCTTCCGCGATTTCTTGTCAGTGAGGTGCTCTAAGGCAATGTTCGAATCACTTTCAATTCCTCCTTCTAGCACATTGTCTGAAGTGTCAAGTTGAGTGAAATGTCCCATGATTAAATCCGTGTCAGACGCTTCCTCAGGCTCGCTGAGTGAGCCGTGTCGACGGCAGTGATCCTTTGTTGCAGCCTCGATGGCTTTCCGATCGACTTTGATGACGTGACGTGTGAATTTCGCACTACGGCCAAAATCAAGTGAGATTTTCGGAGCCAGACCAATCTCGTAAGTGAACGTAAACTTTTCGGGCTTTTCCCAATCACCAGAGGATTCAGTGCTGGTTTCAGGGATTGGATTTCCGAGGATTTCCAAGTTCTCTTTTTGGATGTAGCTGCTCAGATTTTCCGAAATGATTTTATTCATCTCATCCGCTAGAACGGGTGCAGCATATTGCTTGCGAATCAGCGCCATCGGCGCTTTCCCTTTCCGGAATCCAGGATATTGGGAAGTTTTCTTATAACTGTTGAGGATTTTCTCAACGCGTTCCGTGTAATCAGCGGGTTCAACGGTCAAGATCAATCGAGCTGTGAGCTCGTCAGTGTTGTTCCGAACGATTTGCATATGTAGGTGTAAGAATGGCTCGATATTGGCGTTTCCTTGTAATGGAATTCCAAGGTTCGAGCGGTTTCAGTTTTGGTTTCTTTTCTGAAGAGTGCGGGTGGAGGGACTCGAACCCACACGCCTCGCGGCACTGGATCCTAAATCCAGCGTGTCTACCAATTTCACCACACCCGCCCTTCAGAAAGGAGTGCAAAGGTAGGAATACGGATATTTCGATAGAACTTGCAAGCGCATGAATTTTCAAAGTGTTTTAGAATTCTGTTTAAAATCGATGCTCTGCTTCTGTTTCGTAATGCTCGATTTTGCAGCATGGGCGCAGGATGAAGGTCAAACGCGCATTGATATTTTGCAAGCAGACGCAATCCTTCGTGATCAGAGTCAGCCAGATGTTCAGCGGCTAATTGGGGCTGTTGTGCTTGGATTTGGAGAGGCTAGGTTGTCTTGCGACAGTGCATTGCGCTTCAAAGATGGTCGGTTTCGAGCGATGGGAAGCGCGCAACTGAAAGATGGAAATCGGATCGTTTGGGCCGAAAGCATGCTATTGAATCCGGTTGAGGAGACGGCGATAGCTGAATCCAATGAGAATTCTAACGTTCGGCTTCAAAGTGATATGGGAGAAATCCGGTCGGACCAGGTGGAATATGATCTGGATACCAAATGGGTGCGTTTTCCACTTGGCGGAAACATGAAAGAAGGCGAGCGAACGGTTACATTTAACCGAGGGCTATTCAAAGTGGATGAGTCTTTGCTGCAATTGGGAGGAGAAGTTCACATCCAAGACGGCGATTGGACGGTAGATTCGGATTCTCTTCATTGGGATGAGGGCGACAATCGATTGTTTTTTTATGGGGCGTCTCATGTGATTGAAGAGGCAGGCAGCTTGGAACTTCGATGCTATTTTGGAGAATTCGATCAATTCACGGAGTCGGGCTGGTTCGCCTCAAAAGACTCCTCGGCCTTGCAAACAGCGCGCGTACGCCAGGACGATGTGTGGCTGGAGGCAGACTGGCTGGAAATACCATCGGACTCGTTGCAGCCGTTGATGGCGAATGGTCGTGTAGAAATTCGAGATACATCAAACGTATGGAAGGTTTGGGGCGATCAGGCAACGCGGCGTGAAGCTGCTCAAGGGGACTTTGTGGTTACCGTCCATGGAGGCCTCATGCAGCAGGCTCGGTACTTGGATGCTTCCTCTGTGGATACACTTTGGCTTGTCTCAGACACCATCGAAATTCAAACGGACTGGTCTCGGCTGTGGCCAGAAGTTCATTTGATTCAAGGCCAAGCCGCTGCTGAGTGTGAGGAGCTCCTTTGGGATGCGTCTTCCGATCGAATTGAGCTGATTGGAAACCCATTGACTTGGTTGGAGGGCTGGTTGCTGAAGGCAGACTCGATGACATGGCAACTTGCAGATAACCAACCCGAGAAGCTCACTGCCCGGGGACACTCCGGATTGATGTTTGACATTGATTCGACCTGCATGCAACAAATTTCTGGTAGAAATCTAGAAGCCTTTTTTGCCGAAGGAGAACTCAATTTTGTTGAAGTCAAGGGCAATGCTGAAACGGTATATTTTGATTCTGAGAAACCTGATCCCTGCGAGGCATACAACAAGTCCGTTAGCAGTTCAATGCGCATT